>JAADDD010000002.1 GCA_013154095.1 bacterium
AGCTTCAGCTTAAACAGCTCTTCTAGCTGCTGGCACATTCTACCACCTCCACTTTCTCGAGCCTGAACTTGCCGTAGCCGTAGGCTGTCTTTGCTCCTAGGCCTAGCTTCTCGAACGTCCAGCCGAGCACAGGCTGCCAGAAGTCCACATTTAGCGGGTTCTTCCCGCACTTCTCTAAATACATTAAGCACAGTTCGAGCGGCCAGGCAGGCATAGTCTCTGCTTTCAGCTCTTCCAGGACAATGTACACCATGAACCTGCAGCCAGGAGCAACCGAGAGCAAGAATATCGGCGTGGGCTGCTGCTTCAGCTGCTCAAGGACACTAATTTCTAGCGGCTGATTGAAGGGAGGCGCGTGTGGACAGAGAACCTCGAGCTTGAATGCTCTGTTTTCGCACCCAGCGAAGCAGGTGAGCACGCGCACGCGGTAGATTTTCTTACATCCCTTCAGCTCCTCTAGTAATCGAGATGCCAGCCGTTGGGGAGCAGTATCTCTGCTAAGCTGACAAACTACTGGCCGCAGCTCGCTACAGTACGCGAAGAGTAGCCCGCGCAGCAGCGCTCCCTTTACCTCTGAGGCGGGCAGCTCAGGAGAGTTAGAAAAGACGTCGAACTGCAGGCCGTTCTCTAGCCAGGGCACAACAAGGTTTCCTATGCTAATATAAGCACCAGGAAACACTGAAACTACCTCGGCTTTTATTATCCTAGCCTTCCTCCCTTTAATGAAGGATTTCAGCGCTTTTTCTAGCTGCTCGGGCTTAACTATGATTTGCTGTTCAGGAGTAATTACCCGTCTTACGAACTTTTGCTTGAAGTTTTCCACAGCCTGTTTTTTGCTGTCCTTTATGTTTATGCGGCCAGGACAACGCCTGATTTCATTGACGTATGCATTTACCAGCTCGTACATCATCCAGCTAAAAAAGTTCTTACTGCCACACATGGTTCACTACCTTTTCTATTTTTTCTAGTGCCTGAGAAATTGCAGAGAAACGATTGTCCAGTAACTTAGATATAGGCTGGCATGGATTTTGGTTGGTGCTTTTGCTATTTTGCCTGTTCCTATTTTCGTTCTTCTTAGAGTCAGGACACGAGCAGTGGTACAGCCCAAGATCGAACAATTGTTCCAGAATTTTGGGTGCGTGCGGGTAAACTACCAGCAGCAGCTTTGCCGTGCCTTCCTCGGGCACATAGAACGGACAGTACTTTATCTGGGAAAGCAGTCTCGGAGCAGGAATTTTATGATTATTTTTTATTAATATATATCCTCCTATCTCTGGAGAATCTCTGCATTTCGCTGAACGAGGAAGACCGAGAACAAAGGTGTGCAACTTCTTGCCGCAAGAGTCCACCGGTATGTTATTGACTATTTTCCAGGCAGACTTGAGCTTCGAGAAGCAGGCAGCAGCGATGTAGTAAACAAACCACTCTTCCCAGTTAGCAAACTCTCGCTTGCTCGGTATTTCTTTGACTAAAAGACAGTCTAAAAGACAGCCCTCTTCTTGCTTCAGATCCCGACTGGCAGCTTCCAGCCTAATGCCTAGACTCTGCAAGAACTTGGTAATTTCATTAATGTCTCCTTTAAACAGTTTATTTATGTCGTGCTCTACTTGCTCGCTGCAGGAAAGCTCCTTTATCCTGAACCTACCGAAGCCCTTAGAAGAGATCTTGCCTATACCGCTGAACAAGAAAGTATATATCCATGACTTGATTACTAGTTCTTTGTCGAGCTCCTCGGAGAAGTAGACTGCGAGCCTGAAGCTGTACTTTTTAAGGTATACAGGTCCTCTGCAAGAATTCTGCAGACAAGCATTCAGCGGGCCAAGCCTGAAGTCTAGCTTTATTTTCTCGTAGCCCCACTTATACAGATTTTTTCTGATTTCTTTTATTTTATCGGCATACTTGCAAAAATCGAAGCTCTTGTGTTTAATGTCGTATAGTGTAATAGAATATTTGCCCGGAAGCTGCTTAAGTAAGTTTTGCGCTCTCTGTTTTATTTCGCTGCTTGCAGTGGTATAGTAAATGTACATCAGTGCCCGCTTCCAGGCAGCCACTAGAGCAGGAGTGCGCAGATCTCCGTCTATTTTAGCAGAATTTTCTGCGTCGCCAAAAAATGCAGGAGTGATCTGTTCTAGCTTCAGCTCGAGCCAGTCATACATGCCTTTCCCTTACTTGCTAGGCAGTGAACCGAAAACATACTTCATAATAATTACAGCTTCTGCGGTGCAGCGCTCGAGCTCAGGTTCCTTTCTCTCGTCAAATAGCTGGTCTGTCAGCTGCCTGTAGAACTGCTCTATGTTGTTCACAGCGTCGAGCTTTATGGTGTTAAACTTTGACAAAATATAAAGTAGCAGCGCAAAGTACAGCGCATAGTTTTCTTTGGTGTCTTGCTTAGCAGCCTGAACATAGTTGCCCTGCTTTAGCAGTTTGTAGATATCGAACAGTTTCTTCGGATCTGCTTTATAGAGCAGGAAAAGCATGAAGCCTTTGTAGCCGTAGAGCATGAACTGTGAAGCTCCGCTCCTTGCACGTGTGCGCAAGCCCTTACACTTCTCCAGCGCATCTTTGTTACCTAGAATGCTTGCAAGCACCTCGCCGCAGAACCTAATGGCATCGGTTTTTGCTCTTTCTTCCATTTTTCTCACTTTATGCTCCTTATTTCTGCAAAACCTTTTCCAATGGACTCTAGTCCTCCTAAGAAAAGATAGACTGGTTCAGAATTTCTCAGTTTCTTTTCGAGTTCGTTAAACTGTTTTTCCAGCTCGTTTTTAATGTCGTTTTCGGATATTTTCTCGAGCACGGCCCCTAGTCGTTGCCGTTCTAGTATTACTACGCTGACAAAGATCGAGTTGTACGGCACGTACTCCTCGCTCCAGAGCAGACCACTGCGTACCTGCTTTACCAGCAGCTCAAGGCTGTTCCTGGTATAAATAATGCAGGAGCTGCGCAGCGCGGCCACTGCCTCCGGTGTCTCTGGCAGAACAACAAACCGCTTTACGAAATCTTCAAGACCAAAAATTTTACCGATTTTTCTCAGCAGCTCTTGTACTTTGTCCCAATCTTTAAGCTGTTCTGGTTTGCCAAACTTCCGCTCATTTATTATAATTTCATTTCTGCCAATAAACTCGCTTTCAGGAAAAACGAGCGGTTTTCCTCTATTCGGTATAACTAGTTTATTTAGCTCTTGCTCGCTCAGCAGTCCTGCAATCCTGCAGTAATCTAGAAAGTGCAAGAAATGCGGCAAGAAAGAAACATAGCAGTAAACTTTCTCGAGCTCTCTGGCAAGGAAGCAAAGTGGTATTGCGTCGAGCAGGCCTACAACAGCAACAGAGGGATTGACGTTAGGGCTGCTGCCAAAAATAGAATATATTGTATTATTTTTAAGGTAATAGAAATACGGCAGGCGCTTTATTGCTCCTTTAAGCGAGCTTGCTGGAATGTACGGCAGGCCAAAAATGTCCTTGATGACCGGCTTATCTACTTCGCTCTCTCCCTCGCCGGCACCAATGTGCAGCGGCGTCAGCAGCCTGACAGCGAGCAGGTAGAACTGCTGCAGACTGCTTGGCTTTGAGCCAGAAGACGCATTTTCCATGAACTAAATATTATATACCCTAGGTATAAAAATAATTTGGGCCCGTGGTCTAGCCTGGCAATGACGTCGGCCTTACGAGCCGAAGGTCCGGGGTTCAAATCCCCGCGGGCCCACCAGCATTTCTTAGAATAATAATTATGTTACATATATATTTCTTAATTAAAGAATTGGAAAATGGTGCCGGGGCCGGGATTTGAACCCGGGACCCTCCGATCTTCAGTCGGAAACGCTCCCAGGCTGCGCCACCCCGGCTCCCAAGTACTTGTCTAGCAAAATCTTTATAAATAACTTCCTGGCGCCCCCGCCGGGATTCGAACCCGGGACCTTCGGATTAGGAGTCCGACGCCCTGTCCTGGCTAGGCGACGGGGGCGCAAGTTATTAAACTCTTCTCCACATTATTAATTTTCCAATGACGCTTTATAAGTTTAGCCTGGCAGTAGTGCTTTTCGAGGAAGTTCCTGGAGCAGAACAAGCTCTGCGCCTCTGCCTCGAAGAATATAAGCGCCACGACGTTGAGCTGCTACCAGAATTCTTCTACGATGAACTACCAGAAGATTTCTACGACCACTTGCGTGGCCAGTACTCTGCCGAGCACTTGCTGCGCTGGCTTGCTGCAAGCTATACAGAGCACGACAAGGTTCTCGGATTGCTAGCCCAGGATATCTACATCCCTGGCACAAACTTTGTTTTCGGAGTAGCCGAGCTAGAAGGAAGGGCTGCGGTTGTTTCTGCCTACAGGCTAGCAAGAGCCTGCCCGCCTGCCAGAGCAGTGCTGCGCCTAGGAAAAGAAATGGTGCATGAGCTAGGCCACACGTTTGGTCTGGAGCACTGCGAAGATCCTCGCTGCGTGATGAGCTTTTCTGCCTGCATCGCAGACGTAGACAGAAAAGGAATAGAGCTCTGCAAGCTTTGCTCTTCTAGGCTAGCCGAGCTGCTGTACTACCAGCGCACAAGAAAATAGTTTTTATGCTGCTGCAGAATAAGGTAGTGGGCCCGTGGTCTAGCCTGGCAATGACGTCGGCTTGACAAGCCGGAGGTCCGGGGTTCAAATCCCCGCGGGCCCACCAAGAACTTATTGTTAACAGAATTCTTAGAAAGCACAAGATTTCTAAATAATTATAATTTATAGAGTAACATACTGCTTAGTCATGTTTATCGTGAAAGGATGCTGCATCCCACAATTATTTGGTATTTTTTGATCCCAGAAGAGCTAGAATACATTATTTCTACTTTATATAAGTTGAGGAAAGCACCAGAAAAATTGGGTGAATGTGATTGCCAGCGGATTATCCAGGTAACAACTAAGGATGCTCCTTATGAATTAATAAATAGAATCGTTACAGAAGTGCGAAAACACGACAAAAACATTTTGATTCTTGTAGTGACAGATAATCCTCGACCAAAACAAGTAAAGGATCCTAACACTATATATTTAATAGTACCGCCCGAGTATAGTAAAGGTAAGCATAAATCAAGAGCGCTTAATTATGCGCTAGAGTGGAAACTGCAGCACTTTCAGCCAGAAAAAACATACACACTTTTTCTTGATGAAGAAAACATACCAACAAAAGAATTACTTGTTTATTTCAAGCAATTTTCCGGCAAGATCAGTGTTGGACCTGCCTATTACTTAAGAGGTAAAGGATTATTGCCTTGGTTGATGGATGGAATAAGAATAGTTGGAGATTACAACTTTAGAATGTACGCAATTCACGGCTTACCTGTATGGCACGGAGAAAATTCTATTATTCGTTTAGATATAGAAAAAGAAATTGGATGGGAAAGTTGTTTAGCAGAAGATCTAATTTTTGCTATCAAGGTATACGAAAAATACGGAAGAATATATTCATGGCATGATTATCCTATTTGGACAGTTTCTCCGTTTACTCTTTCAGATCTATTCAAGCAAAGAAGAAGATGGGTACTAGGGGTGCTACAAGCATTAAAGAAAATTAAAAGCAAAAAATACAAGTTATTTTTGGGCTACAAAATAGTTTGCTGGGCTCTTGGCTTACCTTCGGTGTTAATTATACCTTTGCCTTTTATCTTTGGCTGGCATGAATGCGCTATATTAGCGCCTTTTGGTTTGGTTTGGTTTTTACATAATAGGTTGGCGGCGCAACAACGTGCCACTAAAATACACAATTTTTGGGATATTCCTCCAGCCTTTGCTTGCTCTGCTTGAAACTTCCACATTCTGGTATGCTATAATAAAACCAACAAAGAAATTCGACGTAATAAGAAAACTATAATATTGCAATTTTAGAGCTCTAAAGCTATTTTTTCTTCCAAATTTATTTCCGGAACAGTAAACAATAAGATGCTATTGTCAGAGTAAATGTGCAACTGCCCAGAAAAATCTCGGAGGATATCTGATTTGCTCGCTATGATCTCGTTTTCTTGCCGTTTTAGATGATAAACAGGATGGTAAATAATAATAATTAGTAACTGGGTAAATAATAGATTAACAGCAAAAAATGCTCCGCTTCCTCTTCTATACATTCGTCTAATTCTATTAGCTATTTCTTCTATACTGCTAGAACCTTCTAGTGAAGAAAAGAAATAGTAGCTGTCACACAACTCGCCTTCTCCGAATCCTTCAATTGTGCCATGGTGCACACAGTACCAGTAATCGCCAAGGAACTTAAACTTCCAGCCATGTACATTCTTTTCGTTCACCTCTCCTCTGCTTGCTGAGCGCAGATGACAAAGTACAGCTGTGTAGCTTTCTTTTAATAGCATTTTGTAGTATTCTGTAAAATCTAAAGTGCGTAAATGTTTGCCAGTATTGCACGCGAAGAAATATCCATCACGGTTATATAATTCATAGCTTAGCTTTGCTAGCTTTGCTGCCGTATAATTGGCAGCATCTCCCGCAACAAAAAATGCGCGACACATAACTTCTTTTTACATTATTCTAAAATAAATTAATAAATGTTAGTCATATTAAAAATTATATTAAATCTCCAAGAATGATAGAAATCTTTAAATAATATGGTACATGTGATATAGTATGGTCAGGGTCAAGGTAAAGGACAAGCGCGAAGTTCTGCCTGTCCAGAAAGCCTCGAAAGAGGAAATAGAGCTGCAGTACAAGCTAAAAGACAAGCTAATCTCTGCTTTTTATAGAGGTCTTGACATCTCATTGTGGAGACTGCGAGGTTATCTCATCGCTTTGCATGGTCTTGGCTACTTGACAGACTGGCTAGAAGAAGTTCGCCAAGGGGCCAGCCTTCCTCCAGAACTTGAGAAAATTGTAGAGCAAGTTATACAAGCAGCCAAAGATTTCAGCGCGCTGGCTACTGAGTTCATCAATAAAGTGCCGCTGTACTTGCCTTATTATAGCCTAGAACAAACCAAAGTTATAGACAAAATTAAGTACAAAAACGCAATGTTAATAAATCTTAGCAACGAAGAGCTTAAAAATCTAGAAAAAGAATACGAGCAATTCTACTTTTCTGACTTCTACGAGATGCTCCAAAAGAAGATAGAATGGATGATCGAAAACCCAGACTTCCCAACGAACACAAATACTCCAAATCCATGGTTAGCGCTGGAAAGGTATTTCTTTGTAAAGCTATACGGTAAACCAGAACTTAACGAGGCAGACAAGTCGATACTAGAACAGTACGAGAACGCGAAATGGAAAAATGTTAGCCTAGAGGAGATAATCGAGCTTGGAAGAGAGATCTACAAGCGTGCAATTATTATTCTAAAAGGAACAGAGAGAATAAAAGAATGGGTAAAGCAGGTAGACAAAAACACAGCAAAGCAGCTCATGAACGCTGTAAAGCAGGTAGAGCAGCTCAAAGACATTATACGCGACATGCTGCAGGAGTTCGAGGGTGCAGGAATTCTGCTTAGGCCGCACGAGCTCTGGCTGCTCGAGCAAATATTCAAGCTGTATGACAGCTTGCCGCAGTTCCTCGAAGCCGTTGGCAGGTTCGTCGCAGAAACCAGCATACCTGATCCTCAGCCAGGAGTACCTAGCAGTCCTTTCTATGCAGCTGCATGCCTAGCAGAGAGAGCAGCCAACGAAACTGAGCGCGCGGTGCTCGAAAAGTTCAAGCAAGAATTTGCCAAGAGCGCAGTATTTAGAATCGCTGAACTCATCAAACTCACATTTACTGTCAAGGACTACAAAACATTTTCTAGCAACCTAAGAAAGCTTGCAGAGCTGCTAGGAGTTCCTGAAGCTGCAGAAATAATCCTAGAAAAACTGGACAAAAGCGCGCTGAAAGCTATTGTAGATATGTTTCTTGCAAAGAGCGGCAACAAAGTAATGCGCAACGAAGCACTAGAAAGAATAGGATTAATTTACGGAAAGGTTTGCGCAATTAATGTACTGTTCAGAGCGCTGCACTTAACGCTGAAAGCATACATAGCAGCACTTATGCTAGTGCACGGAAAAGAGAAGCTGCAAGCATTTGCTGCAAGGCTCCCAGAAAACAGTCCAGGAAGAAAGCTTCTCGATGAAGTACTTTCTATGGACAAAGAAGCTGCCGAAAAGCTCGTAGACGAGGCAGTAAAGCTTAACAGCAAGTTCTGGAATGGCGAGCACACTCACACTTCAGGCTACAGTTTAGACGGCGCAGGATACTTTCTGCGCGAGTACGCTAGACTAACAGAATGGCCTCAGGGAGTAGTAGAGTACAGGATTAACTTTACGAGCGATTTCTGGACCTGGAACATTTACGAGTTCATGGAACTTACCATTCCTGTGCCCAGCGACCTAGAATCTAAAATGAAGTACCTGGCAATGTATGTCCTCCACCACCTCCAGTTCATGTACAGCATTTTCTTTGACAAGTACTACGACAATCCAAAGTTCAAGCTGTTCCTTCTTGCAAGTAATCCTTACCTGGTGCTTGGACGCCCTGTAACCGATTTCTTGTTGCTGCAGTACCCAGAAGTGGACAGGTTATTCTACAGACACTGCAAGTTCCTCCGACTCTACTATGACATGATGCTGGTGCTAGAATACTTGAAGCGCTGCTCAGTTTAATCTCTGCAACACTTTCATTGCCTTTTTTACTTTTACATTAAACTCCTTTCCCTAAGATAAATTGCAGAGTAAATATTGTTATACACTTTCAATTCTTTTTACATTAAAC
>JAADDD010000001.1 GCA_013154095.1 bacterium
TTGTCGTCAAGTCATATATTGTGCACACGAACGTCAATGGTAACTGGGGGGGGGCAGGGGTAGGGGTCGGCGCAGCACTAGAAATTCTTAAATAAAATGAGCTAGAGGTTCATGCCTAGAGTTATTTTACTTAAATGTTTCTTTATGTCAAATACGTCAAGAGCTGTTGTTCTTGATGTCAAACTATATCAAAAGAAATCTTTATATAGAAATTAATTATTTAGTTCAATTTCTATAAACTATTATAAAAAGAATTAGGTATATTAAATAATTCATTATATATAAATTTTTTGGTAAAGGGTCCTCCGTTTTATGACCCCTGTTACCATTGTATGTGCGTGCACATATAAGTGGACTTGGCATCATTTGACATACCAAAAACCCTTGCATCTAAATATGTCAAAGCAAGTTGCAGCAAAACAATATTTATATTCGACTCGTCAAACACTCTGCATATGAAAATTATCGTGCTAGGTTCAAGCGCAGAACCTAGGGTCCGGATGCTTTCTGAAGCCCTCAATGCTCCTATTGTTGAGCCATTTTATACTGATGCTACTCAAACAGACGCAGATGCCGTTGTTGCTCTAGTTCATCCTCCAACACTTCTTTTTACTCTAGAACTGCGCGGAGCAAAAATAATCAATCCTGTAAAGGTAATAGAAATATTTGGAGACAAGTACTTAGTCTATGAATATTTCAAGAATAAAATAAAAACAATTAAAAGAAGGCTGCTCATTCTTGCAAATCCTCGAGAGGAGAGTTTTGAAAGATTGCGCAACTACTGGATCCAGTTTTTCTCTTCATTCAACTATCCTATTATAATTAAGGCTACGCGCAGCAGCCTTGGCATGACTGTAATGAAGATAGGCGACCTGCAGAGCGCGCTCTCTGTCGTTGAGGTACTGTGCAGGTACTCCGACCTGCGCACGCTCTGCGTCGAGGAGTTTGTGCCGCACGAGCACGATGTGCGCGTGCTGGTAACCTGGGACGGCCACTGCTGGATGATGAAGCGCTACAGCCTCCAGCCAGACTTCAGGACTAACAGCAGCAGGGGCGGAGCCACCGAGCCGTTCTACTCGGAGGAGCTCGAGGACCTGGCCAAGAAAATAATAGAAGAGAGCGGCGCAGTGTACCTTGGCATAGACTTTATTCCAGTAGATGGCGGCTACGTGCTCAACGAGGTAAACACAAAGCCAGGCTTCGAGAAGATAGCAGCAACCGTTGATCCTGGTATACCTAGAAAGCTCGCAGACTCCATACTTGCCTGGCTCAAGAGATAATGGAGCTGGACATTTTTGGCAGCCAGGGCATTATAATTAACGAAAGCGTGTTCTCGCCTTACTATGTACCACCTACTCTGGTTGCAAGAGAAAAGCAACTGCTGCAGCTAGGAAAGGTTCTCCGCCCGGCTCTTTTTTATCAGCGACCAATGAATATTTATATTTATGGTCCTAAAGGTTCAGGAAAAACAGTCACGGTGCGCTATGTTCTTCAGCTGCTAAAAGAAAAAGCAGAAAGAATACATGTTGTTTACTGTACGTGCTCAGAGACAAACACATTCTACAAGTTCATTTATTTGCTAGCAAAGCATTTCAGGCCGGAAATTTCCAAGATCTCTTCTGCCGAAGCCCTAGAGATTATTCGCCAGTGCTGCCGACCGCTCACGCTTGTTGTCATTGATGACATTCACACGCTTTCTTCGAGAAAGGAACTTAATTCTATTGTTTTTTGGTCCAGCAGAACAGAGCTACCGCTATCTTTCATTTATGTAGCTGCTAAAGATATTACTCCAAGGCTAGAAGAAGACACGCTCTCTTCCTTTAAAATGAATCTCTACCAGATATACTTTGGTCCTTATACAGCGAATGAACTTTACCAGATACTTACACAGCGAGCAAAGCTAGGACTCAAGGAAGGCAGCTACGATGACAGCGTGCTAAGAAAAATAGCTGCTATTGTAGCGAAGAAGAGCGGAGATGCACGAGAAGCAATCGAAATACTGCACTATTCTGCAAAAATTGCAGAAGAAGAGGGAGACAACAAAATCAAGCCAGAATATGTAGATAGAGCAATCAATGAAATAGAGTACGGTTACTGGATAAACAAGATCAAGAGCTTGCCTCCAACACTAAAATACATCGTGCTATCCTATATTCAGGCTAGACGTAGCGGCAAGCAGCCAGTAACTACGGGCGAAGCATACCACCTGTTCTACAAGCAGCTTGCGCCTAATCCAATCAGCTACTACTGGTTCAGCAAGTACACAACTTACTTGATCAGCGAAGAGATCTTAGAAGTTGTGCGCAGAGAAGGCAACAAGAGGTTCATTAACATTAATATTCCTGACGAAGTGCTCGGAGAAATAGAAAAAATAATTGAAGGTGAGCTATGAACTGAGCTTGTTTACTACAATGTACCAGGAACTTGGGAGCTTTGCCTTTATCCTGCGCAGCACATTCTTTACTTCTTCTAGGTATTTTTCTGTGGTGAATACAGACAGCACTTTCTGGCCGTCATAAACTCTTGCAGCCCTGCCTACTGGACGACCAAAAGCTAGGCGCATACCCTTAGAGATACGTTCTGCCTTTGTGGCCACTGTGGGTGTTTTGTGTTCTCGCAGCACGTGGTGAGGATATGGCCATATACGGAGCATGTAGTTGCTGCTAGAGACAGTTTTCTCTAGGTAGTGCTTTGCGAGCACGCGGACAGTCTCTAAGCATTTGTCGCGTACCTGGCAAGGTCGCTTTGCCACGAGTGCTACCTCGTACTCGAACTGCCCTGAAGCATTGCCGTCGACAAACTGCCTTGTCTGCACGGGCGGCGCTCCTTTCACGTAGCACTTCGACGGTACCTTGTATGATATGCGCGTGTATGGTCTATCTTTTAGCCTAGTAAACACGCTCGGCCGCTTGTGCACTCCCATCTGTTCTCAGCCTTTCTTGCCAAAGAGTCTAATGTGCTTATGCTTCTTCTCGCCGGTTTCTGTTTTTAAGTTTTCTTCTTTTACTTCTGCACCAGGAGGAACATTTTCTTTAGTTTCCACCTGTGCTGGATGCTTTACTTCTATTTCTTGCTCAAACACGACTTCTGGTTTAGCTTTAGAAACTAATAAATCTATTTCTTTTTCGAGTTTTTGTAGCTCATCCTTAAACATGTTTATTCTTTCTTTGACAGACTTTATAGTGTTCTCTTCTAGGCGCAGTTTTGTTAATTCTTTTTCTATTTCTTCTAACTTTTCAGTGATATTTCTTCGCATTTCCTGAAATTCCATTATTTTTGACGCAAGTTTCTCGGCTAGCTCCTTTGTTATTTCTTTTATCCTCTCATATGTTTCTTTAATAGATGCAAGCTCCTTGTCAAACACATCTACATGATCTTTAACTGTGCGGAGTCGGATTTCTAGCACAGAAATCTTGTCTTCTACTTCTTTTTTCAGCTCTGCTACATTTTGCCTAACACTAGCTTCTATTCTGTGCAGCTCTTTTTCCAGGTCAATGTATCTTCTATCAGCTATGTCCTTGAGCTTGCCAATCTCCGACTGCACTTTAAGAATGCTGGACTCGAGCTCCTCTATCCTGCCCTGGTAGCGCTCGAGCTCCCTCAGTCTTGAGTCTACCTCGCCAAGCTTTTTGTTAATGAACTCATCAATTAGTTTGAGTCTAGAGGTTAGCTCCTTTGATATTACTTCGTCGATATTGCTGGGCAGTTCGACAGTTTCTTTTGTTTCCTGCACTTTTATTTCTTCGGAAAAGCTAGGCATTCGCTTCTTTAACTCTTCTTCGAAAGAGGAAATATCGATCTTTTTTACATTTCGCTTGCTGTCTTCTAGAATTCTTTTAAATATGGTATCTTTTTCTTTCTCGAAATCTTTCTCTGCCAACTATTTCACCGCTAAATTCCATGTGTATAAGAGACGGCAAAATGCCCGACTGGTACTTATACTTGCTGTCTTCTCTTTCTGCGTAGCTCTTTTCACAAGATATTGGTAGCTCAACAAATATAATTTGTGCAATCCGCATGCCAGGATAGATCTTGACTGGCACGCTGTTGAAGTTAAAAATTTCGAGCACTAGCTTACCCTCAAAACCAGGAGCTATAAATCCTGCACCGAGGTGCACAGCAAGCCCTAGCCTAGCTATGGAGCTCCTAGCATGCAAGAATCCTGCTATGTTTGGCGGCAGTGCGATATATTCTTTCGTGCATGCTAGCACAAATTCCATTGGCTTCAGCAAGTATCCTTCTTCTGGAATTGATACTTTCTTAAGCCCATTATTCGCGGGCTCTCGCACGTCTATATAAATTCCTGGTTGGTAGATCGCGAGCTCATTTCCTAATTTTATGTCATAGCCTGCGGGAGTCACGCACTGTTCATCGAACGGTTCAATCTTCAGCTTGCCAGAATTCACCAGTTCCTTTATTTTCTTGTCTGGCAATATCATTTATCCACCGCAACAAGTTTCCGAGCTCATAATCAAAAACTGGAAGTCTAAGCAGCACCTTTTCTACTTCTTGCGCAGCATGATCAGGAAGTTTAAGACGTTGAAGTAGCTTCTTCACTAATAAATATTTTGCTTCTGGGGCTGCAAGCTTAAGTTTTTCAGCAGGTATTTCGCCAAAAGCTGCAAACAGTTCATAGCAAATAACAGCGACGGCATGACTAAGATTGAGTACAGGGAATTCTGGATTAGCTGGAATATGTACCAAGTGGTCGCAAATAGCAATTTCTTCGTTCTTTAATCCACTTTCCTCTCTTCCAAAGACAATTGCTACTGGACACGGAACAGACCGTTTGAGCAGTTCTATCATTGTTTTTGGGGAAATAAATTTTCGTAGCTTCTTTTTGCTCGAGAGGCTTATCCTGCCAGAGGTAGCAAACATGTAAGAAAAGCAGGGTCTCAGACGCTTTAATGAATCTACTATCAGCGCGCCTTCAAGAATTTCTGCTGCGTGGGTTGCCGTAATGTATGCTTGTTGGCCAAGCTCGCAGCGAGGATTAACTAGCACTAGATTATATATGCCGAAATTTTTCATTACTCGTGCAACAGCCCCTATGTTTTCTGGATTTTTCGGCTCTACAAGAACAATGTAGAAAAGTTCAAGAGGATTCATGCGCTTCTAGAAATTTCTTCAAGCTTAGACACTGCCTGGAAAAGCAACGTGCGAATATAATATGGCATATTTGGATCATCTATTATTCTTTCTATTTCAGAAATCGCGATAGAAGCCCTTACTGGTAATTCTTTGCTGTTATCTTCTAAAACTTTCAGAGCATTAGATACTGCCTGCTTGATATTTCTTGGAGTATGTCTATCCTTCAGAACTTCGTTCAATATCTGTGCAACAAGGTTTATATCATTCATACTTCTCACCAAACCATGCTATTAGCTGTAACTTTCGAAGGTCCGCCGTTTGCTGGAAAGAGTACGCTAGCTTCTCTAGTCTATGAATATTATAAAATTAAAGGTTATGATGTAGCGCTGCTCGAAAATTCTCTTACGGAAGAAATAGCTACACTAGCAAGAAAAAAAGATGCCGAGCGTCGCTACCTTGCTGCAAGCTGTCTTCTAGCAGCAGGAGCTGTGCAGCTGCTGGAACAGGCATTTCAATATTTAACTAAAGAAATAATAATATTTGACAGTTTATATAGTTATTACTTAATTTATTCTTCATATAGACAGCTCAAGCCAGAGCAGCTAGATTCCTTTCTTTTCAGTCTACACGGCCCAAAAATTCTCTATTTACAGTGCCGCTACGAGCAACTGCTCAAAAGGAAAAAAGAACCTCATCCTTTCAGCGAGCTGCTGAAATCGGAAGAAATGTTCGCAGAAGCAGAAAGAAACATTCGCCAGCGTCTAGTAAAGCATGCAAGCACAAGAATAGTGTTCGTGGAAAACAACTACGAAGAACCGTTCGATGCATTCCAGAAAATCAGAGAAATTTTAGACAGCACATTAAAGAATCTGGGACCTTAATCTTCTGCGCAGCACTTCGCTTATGTCTTGCTCGCTGTCAATAAATACTGGCTCTACGTTAAGAAAATCGGCTAGCTGCCGAAATTCTTTTTCTAGTCGCTGTCTGCACTTTCCTAGCAGCACGAGCTTGCTCTCTTCTAGCACGCTTAGGTCATGCGGAGAGCGCTCAACACGGTAAACCACCTGACCTCCGGAGCCTGAATTCTTTTCCAGCAGATTAATTCTGATCGGCTCTACACAGTCCTCGAGGACTTTAAAAATTCTGAGCGTGACAGAAACCTCGCAGGAGCTTGCTATTTCTGCTACCCTTTTTCTACTCAGACCTTCACTCCTGAGCTTTTCTCTTGCTTGCTGACTGTTAAGTATCCGAACACGCACGTAAAGACCACCACGAGAATAATAATAGCATGGATATTCATTGTCCAGCAATTTTTCAAAAGTCTTGCAATTAATAAAATGCACACCAAACCTGCAGCCCACGCTATTATCAGGAATCTTTTTCTGTTTTTCGTATTCAGCAATAATTAAAGGTCTTGCGTCAAGACTCTCTGCAACTTTCTTCAGCAGCTCTCCAGAGCTCCTTTTCAGGCATTCAATGTTCTTCAGCACTTTTAGCACTAGTGGGCGCTCCAGCTTAATTATTAAATCAAACACTACCTCCGGCACTAGAGAAAAGTCTAAGTAATCGATGTTTCGCTGCTGCAGTGCTCTGCGCACTTTTTCTAGCAAGGATGAGCGAGTGAGCATGAGCTAATTTATATTTGCCGTGCAAGCCGATATAAATTTATGCGCGTGTTTGTCGGAGTAGACCTGCCTCCAGAGCTCAAACACGCTATCATGGAGCTGCTCCAGCCATACCTGCGCCAAATCCAAGGAAAGCACGTAGAAAAAGAAAATCTGCACATCACGCTGAAGTTTTACGGTGACATAACTCCTGCGCAGCTAGAAATAGTGAAAAAAATTCTAGATGAAAGCGTGAAGGATCTACAGCCAGCCGAAATTATAATAAAAGGAGTTGGAGCTTTCCCTAGCCCAGCTAATCCTAGAGTTCTTTGGTTGGGAGTGCAGGGACCAGGGGCACTGCTGCTCAAGGAGCTTTTTCTCAGGATAGAGATCCGCAGCCAGAAACATGGACTGCGACGAGAAGAGCATGAATACACTCCACACGTCACTGTTTCTAGGCTAAAAGCTGGCGGTAGGGCAGTGCAAAAATTCCTCGAAGAGCTGCAGGAGCAAGTATTTGGCAAATTTATCGTGACAAAAATTACTGTATTTAAGAGCACGCTCACTCCGCGGGGCCCAATCTACGAGAAGTTAGCAGAAACAGAGTTATGAACGAGCTACAAAAACTTATAGATAGTGCCTTTAAGCGCGCAACAAAAATCACTGTCAAAAAGACAAAAAAGAAGCTGACTTACTACAAGCTGCTTTCTCTTGCTAGAATGCAGAGCTTTGCAGATTATATTCTAGCTAGACTGCGTTCCCTGCTCCAGGAGCTTCCTGTTTACGAGCAGCTACATCCGTTTTACCGTGCAATGATCGACATTAGTATAGGCGGCAAAGACAAGTACAAGTTCTTGCTTGGCTGCATTTCGTGGAGCGCAAAAATGGTAGAACGCTTTAAGCATGAATACATGAAAAAAGTGCGTTATGCGCTTGAGCTGCGCTTAGTGCACTTTTACAGGAAACAGTTCTATGGCAGAGTTGTCTCAGTGCTAGAGCAGAATGCCGACAAGTACGAGAAATTATTGCAGCTGCTGCGCGAGCTAAAAAAACTTCCTGAAATAGATCCTAATATTCCGACATTTGTTGTTGCAGGTTTTCCTAATGTTGGAAAATCTACATTCATTTCTAATGTTTCTACTGCAAAAGTAAAGATTGCTCCATATCCTTTCACTACCAAAACAGTTCATGTAGGGCACTACATGCTCGATGAAGTAAGGAGAGTGCAGCTAGTAGATACGCCTGGTATAGCAAAAAAAGATTTTGCAAGGCTCAAAGACATAGAACTCCGAGCATACTTTGCTGTGCGGTACCTTGCCAGCGCGCTCATTTTTATTATCGATGTTTCGTGTACTTGCGGCTACTCGCTTGAGGACCAGCTTGAATTATTTAATAAATTAACTAATGAATTCAACAAAAATGTATATGTTATAAAAAGCAAGATTGATTTGGGTGACGCAGAGCTGCCCCAGCTCCGCGCGAAGAAAGTATATTCCGCTAACTTAACAGAAAAAGAGCGCTGCCAGGAAATATTTAAAGACATCCTGCGCGAAGAAAGCATTTCTTAGCGCAGCACTCTTTTTATACTTTTTAGGCAATTTAAAATTCAGATGGTCAGCCTAGAGGACATACTAAAACAGCTCCAGCAAGGCAAACCTTCTCCTCAGCCAGTAGCTCAGGAGCCAAAACACGAGCAGCCTCCTAGGCCAAGCTTTGAGCGGCACGAAACAGTGCGGGGTTCTAAGTTCCAGCTTGTTCTAAGAATGATCGAAGAAGAAAAACAGCACGAAAACAAGCCGTGGATAGAGCGACCTAAAAAAGTTATAGCAGAATACCCTCACGCTATAATCTATGAAGTAGAAGGAGAAGAAGTTCCTGTCTATTACTTAAAACAAATTCGTTCGCTCTCAGCTTCGGAGCAGCGAATATATAATGAGGCAAAAGAGATTGCGGTGCGCAACATCGAAATAAAGAAAACAGATCTTATTAAGCGCGAGAGGCTAGAAGAAATTCGCGCCAAAATAAGAGATATTATTCTCAGCGTAGCCAAGAAATACTATATTGCAGAAGATTCTCCTGTCATTGATAGGTTAACAGAAATAGTTTACAGAGATATAGTTGGCCTCGGAATCCTCGACTATCTTGTTGAGGATGATGAACTAGAAGAAATAATGGTCATAGGAACAGGTAAGCCAGTATATGTTTTCCACCGAAAGTACGGCATGTGCAAGACCAACATTGTTTTCCACACAGACGAAGAAATAATAAACATAATTCGCAGGATCGCTTACTACGTTGACAGGCGCATAGACCAGCAGTGCCCTCTACTAGATGCGCGCCTACCTACAGGCGACCGTGTCAACGCTACTATACCACCTATTTCTCTCGAAGGACCTACTCTCACTATCCGTAAATTCAGGCGCGATCCGTACACTATTTTAGACTTGCTCGAGTTCAAGACAATGACTCCCGAACTTGCTGCGTTTCTCTGGCTCTGCGTTGACGGATTATTTGCTAAACCAGCAAATATTATTGTTGCCGGAGGCACCGGTTCTGGTAAGACTACTACGCTGAACGTGCTAGCCACGTTTATCCCACCTTGGGAGCGAGTGATCACTATCGAGGATACTGCAGAGCTCCAGCTTCCGATAAAGCACTGGATCAGGGAAGAAACTAGACCTCCATCCCTTGAAGGTAGCGGAGAAGTAACAATGGATGACCTAGTGAAAAATGCGCTTCGCCAGCGTCCAGACAGAATCATTGTTGGAGAGATCCGTGGACCAGAGGCCCGCACCCTTTTCGTTGCCCTAAACACTGGTCACGATGGTGGCATGGGCACAGTTCACGCTAACTCTGCCCGCGAGACAATTATTCGTCTCAAGTCTCCGCCAATGAACGTGCCGCCAGTAATGCTCAACGCGCTGAACTTTATTATTATGCAGCACAGGCTACTCTACAGAGGAAAGCACGTGCGCAGGGTAGTAGAAATCGCGGAGCTTACTGGAATGGAAGGCGACAATCCTAGGCTGAACATTGTCTACCAGTGGGATGCGCGCACAGACACTGTGCAGCGCACAGAAATTCCTATCCGTTACCTTGAAGTGCTCTCAGAATACACTGGCTTAACGCTCAAGCAGATACAGGACGAAATAGAAGAGAGAAGAGAATTCTTGCTGGAGCTACTCGAGCTTAACCAGCGCAGAGTAAACTCTGGCGAGAGAAAGTTCAGCGTGCACGAAGTAGGTAAGTTTATCCAGGCCTACACAAAGATCAAGAAAAGAGAATTGTCAAAGAGATAATGGGCTTTGAGGAGCTGCTTGGCTCAAAGAAAAAACGAGACAACCTCGAAAAGCTGAAAGAAGACATACTTTCAACTGTCAAGAAACAGGAAGATTATCTTAAGCTCGAGCTGAAGCATCACCAAAAACAGAAAAAAGCTGCTGTAGTAGTGAAAAAAGAGCTAAAACAGATTGTTGCTTCTATCCAGGGAATAAAAGTAGGAGAAGAAGAAGCCGTAAAAGTGAATGCTTACATTATTACTACTAATCCTGCCTGGGCAAAGCTAAAGCCGCTGCTTGATCTCTGGCATCCTTTCTTGCTGCCGCTAGAAGAGCGCTTGCTGGGTTTAGTTAACTTGCGCAGGCTCGCGCTTGATCTTTATGCCTGCCAGATGCGCTTCCGCGCCGAAGATTACGTGGCCTTTGTCTTGGCAATTTCGCTCACGCTAGCTTTTCTTAGTCTTATTTTTCTAGGACTACTCTACGTGCTCGGCGCACTTACAAATCTATTAGTAGTATTAGTTGCTCCACTAGTACTGTTTTTGCTCTCGTTCGTTGTCGGAGTGAAGTATCCTACGTTTAAGAATAAGCAGCGAGCCGTGAACATTGAGCAGAACTTGCTGTTTGCTCTGCGAGAAATGAGTACCTTGCTTTCCGCTGGTCTAGGCATTAGGAGCTGCATAAGAAAGATCGCTGATGCAGACTACGAGGAGCTCTCGAAGGAATTCTCGCTGCTGCTCACAGAAATAAGCTATGGTATCAGCATGGAGGATGCTCTTAGGCACATGATAGAGAGAAACTACAGTAAGGGAATTTATCGCTTCGCCACAGTCGTTATCCGAACAATCAAGACAGGTGGAGAGCTGAGCAACTCAATTAGGATGCTGGCCAACGAAATAGCCAAGGAACAGTTTCTCCGCATACAAAAATTCACTGCTACACTGAACATGCTGTCTGTGTTTTACCTGTTCGGTGCAGCAGTAGCTCCAGTAATGTTTGGCATCCTTAACGCTGTGCAGAGCCTAGGATTGCTGAACATTGCCAGCAGCGCAATGAGCTCGATGGGACACATTCATCCAATCACTCCGCCAGGACCAGGAGAACTAATATTTATGTACTGCCTAGCATTTCCTCTCTTGCTTGTCCTAATGTTCATTATCGTTAATAGCCTAGAACCAAAAGGAGTGACGTAGCCATGGAGCAGAAAAGAGAGCCGCTATTCAAGCGGCTCTGGCGACAATACAACATCATTTTTTACCGCGGAAAATTCCCGTTCCTTCCTTACACTTGGCTCCCTCTTTCCTTTGTTTTTGCTTTCTTGGCAGCTCTAGCATCTTATTTTATTTTCCGCTGCATAGCGCTCGCGGTGCTGTATTTTGTCCTGATGTGGTTGTTCTTTGCTATAGGTATACCTTATTATTTTATGGAAAAGCGACTAACAGAAATAGAAAAAGCCTTGCCGTATTTTCTTTCGCAGCTTTCTTCTGCTCTCCGCAGCGGCATGGGCCTTGACTCTGCGCTCAACGAGGTAGCCAAGTCTCTTGGTGGTCCTCTCGGCGAAGAAGTAAGGCGCACGCTGGCAGAGATCAATAAAGGCATAACAATGGGAGAAGCTTTCCGCAGAGCAGGAGAGCGTATTGGCACTAAGTTCGTGCGCCGAGTTTTCCGCATCCTTGTCAGTGCAGTAGAACAGGGTGGCAGGCTAGCAGACGTGCTCGACGAAATTGCGGATAATGCCCAAGAAATTGTCACGCTGCGAATGGAAAGAGAAGCTGCTACAACAATGCCTGCAATGTTCATTGTTGCTGCTGGAGTACTGATTGCGCCTATTGTTTTTGGTATCACCATCACATTGTACAAGTTAATGTATAATCAGTCTGCCAGTGTAGGATTTATCAAGAAAGGGACAGGAGTCGTGCCTAGTCTTTTCCTTAAAATAATTTTGTTCTACCTTGCCATCGAAGCTTTTCTCTCTGCCTTGCTGATAGCAAAGATGCGCTGGGGAAAGCTAGGCAAAGGCTTTGTTATAGCTCCTGTATTTGCGTATGTTGCACCTATAGTAGCAATATTTGCAGCAAAAATGATGGCTGGATTGTTGGCTGCGCAAGGTGCAAGTGCAGTGATGATACTATGAGATGCCAAGTTTCCAAAGAAACTCTAATAATAATAGGAGCTGCAGTAGTGCTTATCCTGGTTGCCGTGCTTTACATTAAGCTTAACTCAAAACATTTATATTCAAACATGTATTACATTTACCAGCAGTATTCCCAAGTGAGATAATGCGGTTCCAGGGAGCGTTAGAGTATCTAATTATATTAGGAGCAGCTGTTCTAATTGCCGGTATTGTAGTAGCTTACATGTTTGGATTCCTAAAATCAGGAGCTAAGCAAAATATGATTAATAAGTGTGTTGATTTCAAGAACAAATTATGTGTTTATGCTACACAGTTTGAAGATTTTGCAGCGCAAAACCCAGCAGAAGCTATGGCTGAGTATTTGCAAGGAGTACTACATTATTATGATGGCAGTAAATTTGAGAACGTGAGTTGTAGCATATCAAGTAGTAGTTCTAGTAGTTCAAGTGGTTCAACAGTAACCTGTAAAGCTGGTAATGGTAATATTCAATTTACCTATTATTCTAAAAATAATACTATCACGGTTAGTCAAGGAAGCATTTATGTTAGTACTCGTTTAAAAATTTATTTCATAAGTAATAATGGACAGCCCAGTTCGTCAAACGATTATCTTTGTGTAAAAAGTGGTGGCACAATTTATTGTAGCTAACCTTTCAACTTTTAAATTTCTTTATTTAATAACTACTTTTAATGCGGTTTCAGGTTTCCCTTGAATATCTTGTTATTCTTGCTGCTATCCTAGCATTAGGCGGTGCAGTTCTAATAGAAGCCGTGCAGCTGTTTCACCAATACAAAATGTTTGTGAAGATGGTCAATGCATTCTACAACACTACATACAAGGTGCTCATTTCATGAAGTGTCAGGTAAGCCTAGAAATGATGGCCTTCCTGGCGATCGAGATACTGCTCCTAGCTCTTGCATTTATTCTTGCATTCTATTACTTGTTGCCGCTCTATGAGGGCCAATATTCTATGATCAACGACGTAGTCCAGAAGGCAATGATATTTTATACCAGCTCAGTTCATTAACTGCATGCTGCTTAGCGCTGCTTATTTCCTGGCATTTTTTGTGGCGCTAGGTCTTGCAGTTTACCAGGACGTTAAGTATACTATTGTAGACGACAGGCTAACGTTCTTTCTTTTTTGGCTTTCCCTGCTCTGGAGCTGCAGCACCGCAGAAACATTCCTGATCTGGACAGCTGCTGTGCTCGCTCTGTACTTTCTGTACAGGAAGCTAAGACACCGCGAGCTTCTCTATCCTTATGCAGCGCTTTGCCTGCTTAGTTTACTTGCATTTGCTGGATTAGTACTAGGAATGCCTACATTTGAGCTTTGCTGGGCGCTCTTTTCCTTTGCTGCTATGGCCTACTACCTGAAAGTCTGGGCACTTGGAGACATTTTCATGTACACTACAATAGGCAACTTCATAGCCCAGTTTTTGCCGTTTGCAGGATTACCGTTTAGAAAATTTCTGCTCTCAATGCCTTTCCAGTTTTTTATACTGCTTGCAATCCTTCTTTCCTACTTGCCTTACTTGGCATTTCTGCAGGCGGCCGAAGAGTGGAAGCGACAAAAACTAGCTTTACTAACAAGAACTTGCAGTGCTGTTGCTGTAGCTGCAGTAGCGCTGGTGATCGTGCACAGAGCATTCAATCTTCTGTATTTTCTTCCAGTACTTGTTGCCTGCGATGTACTGGTAACCTACTATGCTAGAAAGCTGCCGAGCAAGCTGTTTTTCTCGCTGCTTATACTAGAAGCTGTGTTTGGAGGGGCAGTCCTACTACTGCTGAAACCTCGAGCAACAGAAGCTGTAGGCGCTGTAGCTGCTTACTGGATCCTGGACGCTGCAGTAGCCTACATGCGCCGAGGCATGAAAAAAGTGTACGTGCGCGTGGACCAGCTCTGTGATGGCGATATTCCTGGCTTCTACCTCGCGCGCCAGGGCGAGCAGTACGTGTACTCAGAGGAGCAGCAGCCAGCAGGAGAGATACTTATCAGGAAGAAAAACCCGAACGGGCTCTACCCTGAACAGCTCAGGCTGCTGCGGCAGCTCGCAGAAGAAGGCCGTGTACCGCAGTGGCTGCCAATATATAAAGGCACGCCGATGCTGCCAGCTTTCTTTCTTGCAGCACTGGCAGCATTTATATTCTTTAAGCTGTTTACTTGAAATTAAATGCGTGGACAGGCAGTACTAGAATACCTGGTTTGCCTTGTAATCGCTGGCTTCATCTATCTTTTGTTAATATATCCAGGTTACCTGTACGCGCTCTACCGCCTGTTCTTTACTGCTAGCACGGTAACTACTCGCGTAGACTTACAAGAAATTGTCTTTTTCGATTACCTACGGTTTGATCTGGGCAAGATAAAGTACGTTGAGCTAGACATTCCGTTTATCCACGCAGTCCTCCCTAAGTATATTTATATAATATGTTATAAATTAGGAAAATATTGCTGCCACCCGCTGCTGAAAGTTGTTTTCTACGACAAGTATACGCGCAGAAACTTCACGTATTACATAAACTATCCTGGCACTCTTTGCTACAAGCTGCGCGTAGAGCAGCTCAAGGATGAAATATGCAGGCACATGAAATTGTATTATAAAGTCCAGGTCTTCGGGAACTATAGCGCGAAGTCGCTCTGTAATTATACTCGGGTAAAAATAATTTTTAAGCCGGGCTAGGAAAATGCGCGGTTTTTTGAGCCTTGACTTTGCCATCTCTCTTGTCTTGCTGATGACACTTGCAGGTTTTGTTGCCTACCAGTACAGTCTTCATCTGCGCACTGCCCGGCTGCTAGCTGCCTACATCAACGCTTCTTCTTACCAGCTTGTAGAACATTCTGTCGACTTCGCTAACTCTACCTCGCTGGCTATTGCCTATACTAGCTACTACGATGTCCCTCCTATGGCTGTGCTCCGTGCCTGGGTAAGCTACTGCGCGCACGTGAAGAGCAACTATACTGTAATCTGCACACAGCACGGAAAGTGCTCCGTTGACAATAATCCGGACGACCAGCTCAAGCCGCTGCTAGGAAACGAAGGGCTGTGCAGGCATTATTATTACAATCCGAAGAAGAAGGCCTACCACATCATTCGCTGTCACTGCAGCGGAGGGCATCATCACCATCACCGCTGCAGGAGGAGAGCATGAACTTCTTCGAGCTGCTTATAGTTTTTTCTGCCGTGATGCTCTGCTGCCTGTACTTCTGGTGGCTGATGATAGGCTTCCACATTAAAATAGATAACAAGAACTACTACCCGTTCCACAACCTCAATAATTTGTTTGTGCGCGTGTACCACGGCAGCAGCCACTGGTACTACAATCCCTGGAATCTTTCACAAATTAGCACTGTTCGAGATTTGTACTTCGTGGTAAACAATACACGCTACAGCTTGTGGAAGGATGTCTAGGCTACAGGTTTTTACCCTAGATCTCATTCTTGCTATGCTTTTCACGCTGCTTGTTGTGCCTGTTGTTCTCTACTTAGAGTACGTTTACTCGCTGAAGACCTTGCACGTAAAAAAGATAGCTATTATTATTAACAGGTACTACACGTTCGCAGACATCATCACTTATCTTTGTCTAGCAAAAATAAATCCGCATACAGGAAAGCTGCTGTCGAACTACATCCAGTACAATGCAAGCATAATGTGGGCAGTGGACAACTTCACGAATTTCCGTGAAGGACTCACAGAGTTGTGCGAAAAAATCTACGGTTATTCTCCTGGTTCCGAACTTTTGCAGTCATGTGTCCAACAACTGACACCTCTAGCAGAGTTATGCGAAGAAATAGACGACGACTATCCTTGGTTTATTATGGACCGCTATGGCACAGTTTTCTTTGTTTCTAGAGCCCTGCGCCAGCAACTACATTTCCGCACTAGAATAGAAAAGCGGCTGTTCCTCGCGTATTTCATGAACTACTACTTCTATGGTAATATTACTGGCGCAAGTAACAGAACATACCAGCAGTTCGCGCGATTCATGCGCCAGCACGACTACATCATCTTGGTACCGTTCGGCGGAGTAATACAGAGCAAGGAACCGGTGATATTCGTGAACATGAGCTTCCGCCGGGCGTTGCAGAAACTGCGAGGTATCCGTGCAGTGTTTCCTGTAGGAGCTTTGCCTAACACTGTGGCTTACTGGCGCTACAACGACAGCTACCCCCACGCTGAGCTTGTCTGGAACAACACCTATGTTTTTGTGCCTAGCAGACAGTTCTCGCGTGCCCAGGCATACTACGTAGTCGTGCTTTCCTGGCTGTCTTACCAGAATATAAGTAATCTTGTCGCGCAAGTAGAAAGCATCACGGGAGCATGAAGCGCAGGCAGCTGCTAGAAGTGCTGCTTGTGCTCGCCGTGGCCGTCAACTCTCTTTTCCTTGGCGCTGAGCTAGCTCAAGCAACAGCAATGGTTGCAGTACATGCCGCTATTCTTGCGTGTCTTTTTTTCCTTGCCTGGAAATACAGGCTGTATCTTCGCGGATTGTTGTTCTGTCTCGGCTATTTTCTTTGTCTCGGTTTCTTGCTAGGAGAAATGCTCAGAATATACTATTTAGTGCCAAACATTGCGGCCAAGGTCAACGCACTCCTTACTTATTATTATTATATTTTTGTATTAACTATATTATATTTGCCGCTCTACAAGCTGCTCGCCGAACCAAGAGAGCTGCGCGGCAAGATCATTGATGCTGGCCAAGAATATTACGTGGTAGAGCTCTGCCCTACTATTTTCTCTGGACTAAAACCAGGAGTCTATGCCGTGAAGCGAAACGGCACGAACAAATATATAGGCGACGAAGTAGTAATCATTAAAGACTTTAGGGGTCGGCTAAAGGTGAAAGCGTGATCTATTCGGCAGATGCTATTCTAGGAGTGCTGCTTCTTGGAGTAATAGTTGCAGCCACTGCTACGGTCTTGCCCTATGTGAAGCTGCTTTATGCAGTAAAGCTAGTAGAGTATTCTAAGATCAACTACGAGCTGGCAATCGTTGCCTACTACTTGAAGAACAGATCTATTGTAAACTATTCTACAATTTTACCTAAGATTAAGCTAAACACGACCCCTTACGTGTACCTTATAGGCTTTCCTTTTCTTAGGAATATAACGTACTTCAGGAGTAAGTATGAAATAGACGAGATAAGCTACAAGTGCAAGCAGGAGCACAGTGGCTGCATGTCTAAGGAAGTTCTCTGCAAGAGCTGCAGCGTGCAAGAGCAGCTAGCAAAAGTTGAGTCGGCAGGCTATGATTATAAATACGAGAAAATAAACTTCGGAGAAATACTTCACTTCTTGCTAGGAACTACGAGAGTGAAAGGTCATGTATAGCCGCTACATTGTTTGTCTTTCATTGCTTTTTCTTGGAATTGTTGTTGGCGCTCTTCACTCTGTACAGCACTTAATTTCTGGAGCAGAAAGGCTCGGAGGAATATATTCTCGGGCAGAAGTGCGCGCACTTGAGGTGCTCTACGTGCTGCCGCCAGCAGTCGAGCGAGGCATTGTCGCGGCCACTGACCGCTACCTTCGCTTTGTCTGGAACTACACTAAGCAGCACCTGAGCGGACCTGAAGTAATGTACATCCAGCGGCTCAACGACCATGTTGTTATCAAGTACGTGCTCAAGCTGCAGGGAGGTTTGCCGTACATTTACAGGTGCTACGTAATTGGAGGAAGCGGAACACACGAGCTCAAGCCGGCGCAGTGCACCGAGCTCTCACTAGAATACGTTGCGTGCCTGGTATATTTTGGCAGAAACCTTTCTTGGCAGCGAATGGTCAAGCAGTATTATACTAAATACTTGTACAAGTACATTAACCGCAGTTTAGCTATTGTTCAATCGTTGATAAACAACAGAATAAAGGGTCTGCATGTACAGTACAAGCTGCTCGCGCTGCAAGTTTCTTATCTAGGAAAGCACAAGAGCGTGACACAGGGTGCTACCAAGATTATTTATAAATTCATGGTCGTGCCAGAAGTTCTGATCCATGAAGCTAACTACAATGAGACCGTGGAGCTGCCGTACACTGTAACCATCGTGATCGAGGGCATCGGCGCGAACTACAAGCACTGGGGCTACATTTACGACCACGTTTACCAGTACCTGTACGGCAAGTCGAGAACAATCAGCGTGCAGGCAAAGTGTGCAGACGTGTCTCCTGTTACGGTAAACAATTGCCAGTCAAGCAAGCGTAATGTTGATCTCTGTAAATGTGTAGCAAGCGGTACTTGTAACAAGGACAACAAAACATATACTAATTACGTTGAAAATACATCTACAGGAACATGCACTGATTGGCAAAATTCAGGTTCAGCTGGCTGCTCAAAGTACACTGATCTCAGCACAGAGAACGTTCCTGTAAATGAAGGATTCGGGTTTGCAGCAGTGCAAGATGTGTACCACGTCAATGTAACAGTAGTTTATCGCCAAGATCTTATTGGACTGCATTTCTATGCGGTGCGGATCAATCCGATAACTAACTGGTACTACACTCCAGTGCTTAGGACAACTGCTGTTTCGCATGGTGTAACAATGCCAAATGATGTGGAAGCAAAGAAGAACAAGATATGCTTTGCATTTAATGTTAATGCACCTTCTTCTTCCTGCAGCTACAATCTCTGCTCGAAAAACATATACGGCATTCCTTGGGGCGCTGGTTGGTGCAACGAGAAAGTATGCCAGGTTAACGGCAAGTTCCAGTGCACTGCACCAAAGCCTGTAACTCTCGATTATGGTTCATGCAGCTGCGGATGCGGCGAAGATTCAGAAAGTCCATATCACTGTATATACAATTGTTCTGGCTTCTGTAAGTACGTGATCGACACGCAGTATGTACCAGTTGCCATTGGAGTTACTGGCTACATTTTCAGGGTAGTCCACATCGAGGACGGTCCATGCGTAGACAGAATATATAGACTGAAGCCAGAATGCTACGATGACTGCATCGCTGCAGGAACTGTCGAGTGCGGCGGACAACTATGCCTAGTTTCTTCCTAAAACAGTTCAAGGACGTGCAGCTTGGTCTGCTTGCCTGCGAGTCTCTCGGAGTGCGCTCGCTTGCCACGTACATTAAGACTCCCGACACAGCAATACTCATTGATCCAGGAGCAGCTGTTGCGCCTGAGCGCTTTGGCCTGCCACCAGCCAGGGCAGAGCTGGCAGCCCTCGAAGAGGCAAGGCAGCGCATCCAGGAAGCTGGCCGTCAAGCAGATATTGTCGTCATCTCGCACTACCACTACGACCACCATACACCGTTTTTCGAGGACCTGTACTGTTCTGCGAAACCAGAATATGCCAGGGAACTCTACTCTGGCAAAATACTGCTCATCAAGCATCCTGAGCAGGCAATTAACCGCTCGCAGTACGAGCGCTCCCAGCACTTCTTGCTGCACGCCAAGAACCTGGCAAGAAACATAGCCTATGCAGACAACCAAGAATTCGTCTTCGGTAGCACGCGCATAAAGTTCTCCCCGCCAGTATGGCACGGACCCAGCGGCTCTCCGCAGGGCTATGTTATCATGACGCTAGTCGAGTACGGCAACACCAGGATACTGCATGCCTCGGACGTGCAGGGTCCAGTAGAGGAGCAAGCAGCAGAGTGGATCATCGAACAGCAGCCAGACATTATCATTCTTGGCGGTCCACCAACACACTTTCTTGGCTGGAGGTTCTCGAAGAAAAACCTGGAGCGCGCAGTAAACAATGTTCTCCGCATCCTCGACGAGGCTGCGCCGCAAGTACTGGTCTACGAGCATCACCATCTCCGGGACCCTAAGTATAAAGACAGACTAAAGGAAGTCTACGAGCAGCCCCAGGTGCGCACAGCAGCAGAGTTTCTCGGCCTAGAAAACAGGCTGCTCGAGGCAAAAAGAAAAGAGCTGCACAAGCAGGAGCGTCAGATGGGCACGTAGCAAGGAGCCTTGCAGCTGCCTGCGCTCTGCACAACTTTTTCCACGAATGGCAGCTTTCCTGCATACTCGAGGTTCACTGGCACAACGACATCGTAGCCTCCGCTGGAATAGTGCTGGCCTGGGAAGTACAGCACGAAGCCACAGACAATCTCTGCGCTGTCTTGTCTGCAGACTGCATCGATTATCTGGTAGCAGAGGTTGGCGAGCTGAGGGTAGCTCGCGGCTAGCCTGTCTGCTTGCCTGCCTAGGTCATTTAGCACTGCTACTAGTTCTTGCCTTGCTCCTGCTAGCCCGTGAGAGACTACTAGCAGCTTAAGTGCTAGCAGGTCTCTTGCAGCTGCCTGCAGCGCTGAATCGTTGTGGAGTACTAGCAGGTTGCCTGCAAGCATGATTGCCTCGTCAAGCTGCCTGCAAACTGGACTCTTGCAGAGCTGCTGAGCATACTGGAGCAGCAGCGCTAGCTCGCGCTGGTCGATTGTCTTGATGTAGGTAAAGTTGTAGTAGCGGTTAACTACTAGCACCTTGCAGCTGCCCTTAGTCACAGTTCCAAGCTCATGGACAAGCTGTCCAAGCTGCTGCTCGACTTGAGCTAGTCCAGAAATTACTTCGTCGAGTTTCTGATTTATAGGAGAAAGGTTAACACTGATTTTTGGTCGAGAAATATAATAGTATTTCTTGACTGTAGCATTTTGCTTTACTATCACTACTTTTTGTCCAGGCTTTACTTGCAGGCTGCGCGAAAGATAATATGCCAGGAAAATGATAAGCAGTGCAAGGCAGGCAACGATCGCTAGCTCCAGGTAGTATTTCTTGATCATGGCTCAAACCTACCCACGACCATGACATGGTCTTTCTCGTATGGGCGCAGGTTAATGACCTGTAGTACACGGATATCACCTTGTTTCAGAGTATTTATTTCTTTCTGATAGACCTGCTCGGGCTTAGCAGTCACGTCGATGGACCTGGCCTTGATCGCCAGGTAAACGTACCCGCCTTCCTTTAGGAAGAACCGCGCATTTTTTACCAGCACGCTGGCCTGCTCGGGCTGCGCTATGTCCTGGTAAATTACATCTACCTTTTCTGGAATGAGATGTGCATAGAGTTCAGGCATGCGTGCATCTGCAAGTATTGGAACTACGTTGTCTCTGTAGCGTGCAACTCTAATAATGAACTCTTTCATCATTCTGGGAGAGAATTCTACGCAGTAGCATATTCCTTTTTTGCCTAAATCATTAATAATATCGCTCACGTGTGAAGGTGTCGTTCCGGTTGCTGAACCAAGGTAAAGAATTTTTGTTCCTGGTTTTATTTCCATGTATTTAAGTCCGTTGAGCAGTGCAGCTGCTAGCTTGCTCCTGTAAGGGTTCCAGATCCTGTACTCGTGCTTTCCTATCCTTACCAATTTTTCGTTGTATACTTTAACTCCAGGAACAAGGTTCTTTGTTGCTATCTGTTTCCGCGAAATTTCATACACTCCAGGGAATCCTTTGAAGAACTTAGGTTCTTTTGCCATCTTTCTCACCTTTTACCCTTCTTTATCTCTTCTAAGCGTTTAAGGAAAGCTTCTCTTAGTTTGTTTCCAATAAATCTTTTCGTGAAAGCATCCGCTTTTGCTGCAATTGCTAATTTTGTTGCAAGAGCTCTAGCAATTTTTCCTCTGAGTTTCTTAGGCGCATAACGTATTTCTGGAACCTGAAAAATTACTCCATGTTTTGGCGGCTTAGCGCCTGTACGCAGGTGCCTGAACAGAGCCTTCTCGGCGCCGATTACCTGGATCGTGGAAGCTGGCAGCTTGGCCAGGCGCTCAAGGCTGCCTGCAAGCGCTAGCAGCTTGGCCAGCACTGTAGGTCCAATGAGCGCCCTAAGGTTAGGCGTGTACTCTTTTGTGTAGCTGTCAATGATATCTGTCAGCCTCTTTCGCAGGTCGTAGAGTTCGAGCACCGTGCTTGCGTAGTCTTTGTAGATCTGCAGAATTTCTTCAGGCACGTTGCCTCCCATGGAAACGCGAGCAGCACGCACAATGTCCTCGATCTGCCTGTCCTTAAGTACTGCTCCTTCTTTTTTCAGCCGTTCAAGGTTTTCCTTTGTATAATTCTCTCTGCTGGTAAGTTCTTTCACTAAAAGTGCATATGTTTTATGATCATCAACTAAGTTATCAAGTTCAGGAAAATACAAGTTATAAAATTCTCGCAAGCGCTCCATTAACATGTTCGTTATTTTGTCTAGATCTTCTACTGTGTTTATGCAATGAATAATTACCATGTCGGGCTCAGAATGTCTTCGCTGCATCTTTCTTCGTGTAAGTTCTTCGGCTATCTCGATCAGCTTTTTCCTGTACTCGTCTTCTGAACGAATGATACCCTGACGCAGCAAGAATCCAAGCACTGCTTCGCGAAATTCCCTGAGAGAATCTGTTATCTCGATCTTGTCTGCATACTTCTCGAAGTAGAAAGGTTTCTCGATGACAATCTTGTCGAACTGGTCCTTGTATTTCTCTATCAGTTCTAATTCTTCGGGAGTTACCTTGCCCTCGTGCAGCATCATGTTCCTGTCAATCAGTTCCTTTTCAGGAAACAGCCTGTAATCTATTACGTGCTTGTTTTCGTCGAGTAAAAAAATTCCAAACGCATTCTTAACAAGATATGCTTTCATTTTATCACCAGTACTCGTTTTTGCAAATTTCTCTTATTAGACTTGTTGCGTAGGTGCCTGGAGGTAGGATAAATTCGAGCTGCGCTGAAGTATTACTTAAAATTTTGTATTTAAATGCTTCAGGACGAACTACTGTTTTTCGCCTAAGTGCTCTTAGCCGTATACCTAGCTTCCTGGCATTTTCTAGCCGTACATTATCTTCTTCGAGAAAGTAGCGACAGAGAGGAGCGCGCGCAGAAATTTCTAGTTCTGGCGGAAGCTCGCCAAATTCGCAGCACAGAGAAGCGATTCTGTTGAATAAATATGCCTGGTATGCGTGGAGAAACAAGGATCTGTAATCGTAAGGTAGTTTCCTGAAAGCTTTTCGGTAGTCTCTCCAGCGCAGGTAGTACCTGACGAGTAAACGCTCGTAGAATAGGCAGCTGGGTGCTTGCCGAAGAAACTCTTCTAGCCTACCTTCAGCTGCCAGCTTCCTGGCTTCGCGCACAGCTTCCTGCTCTCCTGGATAGCTTCTGCAGACAAGCTCCCAGAACGCTTGCTCGTAAGCTTCCTGCAACAGCAGCCTGCCCACTAGATGGGTGTTAGGACGCTGGATACCAAAGCGCTGCAGGCCGTAGAGGTTAAGAAAACCTTCCTTGCGCACGAGCTCGCAAGCCTCTATAAAATTATCTATATATTTTATTTCCTTGATAATTATTCTAAACTTGTTGCCGCGCAGCTTCCCGAGCCAGAGCTTCTCGTCGCTGAAGTACCACTCGAGCACTTCTACATCCTTGAGCCTAGACAGTAAACTGAGTGCGCGCTCATCTACGCCTTCTAGGCAGAAATGCTGTACCGTAAGTGCGTGCTTGTCCTTAATTCCACAATAAGTGACCTGTTTTGGAGAAATTCCACAAACTCTAGCTATATAATGTGCGAGTTTTATCGTGTCCCAACCTTTTTTTAAGATTTTCACAATGAGATACCTTCCGCTCTTTCTTTTCTTCAATGGTTCAATAATTTCTTCGACATAGAAATCTTCTGGACTTTGTTTTATTTTTCCGAAAGCAGGATAAGTTTTGATTAAATAAGCACAGGCACCTATATATTTTTCAAGTGGGGGTATGAAACGAACACTACTCATCTTAACACTGCTGTGCCTGCTCCAGGTTACTTGTGCCTGCACCGTGCGCCTCTCAATTACTGAAAGAGCCACCCTTTTCTTTTCCCCTGCTTGCAGGAACTGCACCGCAAAGCTTTATTTGTTGCCAAAAAATGTTACAGGCCAGCAACTAGTAGAAAACTTGAGCTACCAAGTAGATACTCCACTGTGTACTGCAAGAATAGCTAAGGACAGCTACGGTAACTTATTTCTCTTGCTGCATTGCTACAACACCTTTGAGTCAGAAGTGACCATTAATTTTGTTGTTCGTCGTTTCTGCAGCCTCCCTCCTGCTCCAACTAATGTCAGCAAAAAAGAAAACCTTGAGTATTATACTGGCAATCCTGCATTTGCCCAGCCGCACTACATGCTCTCGCTTTCTGCTTCCAGCAGCAACTTACTGGAAGCCATGATACAGTACTTAACCTACATTTCTCAGCGTTTTGTGTACGTGCCAAGCAATTCCCTGCAAAATCCTCTACAAACACTTTACTCTCTTCAGGGAAATTGCGCTGATCTTGCTTGGTTACTTGCAGCAATTTTCCGCAATCTAGGAATTCCTGCTAAAGTTGCTGAAGGATTATTGCTTAATGCTTCTTCAGGAAAATTGCATGCATGGGTAGAAGCATGGATCGAGAACAGCTGGTATCCTATTGATCTTTTAACTAAGCAGTATGGTTGCGTAGATCCGCGCCACATCTACTTTGCCGAACTTCCTAGGCCATTGCCTGTAGCGCAGGTTAATGGCAGCAAGCTAGCAGGCTTCGGGCTTCAGGTAAAGTATTCTTGGCTGGGTTCTCCTCCACAGGAGCCAGAGAAGCTGCACGTGAAGCTCAGCGTGCAGCCAAACATTACTATTATTAATATTAAATTATATATTATTAACCAATTAGTGCTGCCTGTTGACTGCACAGTGCGCTTATTTCTTGGCAAGCAAGAGCTGCTGGAAAAGCAGATCTTTGTGCCAGCTGCGAGGTCAGTGCAGCTCTTTTTTCCGCTTGACCGCAGGTACATTAAGCCCGGCAACTACACGCTTGTTGCCAAGGCTGTGTTTGAGCCGCTAAATATCTGGGAAGAAGCCGTGGCAGCTCTCATTATTGCTAGCCAGCCCAATATTAGCGTGCAAGAAGGAAGTTATTCAGTGCGTGGCAGCATACTGCATCTCTGGCTCACTGTCGAGAATGCGGGAAAAGGGGCAGCGAAAAATCTCACAGTGCAGCTGCTTCTTCCAAGAGCTTCTGGTTTTGCCTGTGTGCACTGCACCGAGAAAATAAAATACTTGGCGCCAGGCAAGAAAGCTGTACTGCACTTTGTGCTTCGCTCGTACTTGCCGTTGCTGCCCTCAAAGATGTTCTGGAAGATCCGTGTTGCTTACTATTCGGTTGATGGTACGCCCTACTCCCAGCAGTACAACTTGCTGGTGCTCTATGCAGCTTCTCCTGGGCAGAAGCTCCTCTTCATTATTATAGGTATAATTATTATTGTCGTAATAGTATGGGCGATAACGAGGTTCAGGAGCGTAGTCTAGCAGAAAGGCTGGTCGACGACTTTGTCTTCCCTTTCGCAGTCTTTCTCTTTGTTTTTGGCATTGGACTAAGATTGATCACCGCTTCGCGCATTCCTTACTTTATTGTGCCAACTAAATCCATGTATCCTGTGATCAAGCCAGGCGACATCCTTTTCAGCGAGGGCTGGACACTGAATGCCGTAAAGCCAGGCGACATTGTAGTTTTCCGTGCGTACGATGCTCTGCGGCATCGCTGGTTATGGGTCGTGCACCGAGTTATCAGGCTGGTGCACCGACACGGCAAAGTCTACCTTATCACGGCAGGAGACTACAACCTGCAGCTCTGCAAGCAGCACCACGAACCAGAAGTTTACTGCTACGACAACGGCTCACTCTATCCTGATACTGGTCTGCCGCTGGTCCACTGTCCGCTGTTCGGCAAGCTGCACGGATTTTGCGTGGCTGGAGTAGTGCTAGAAATAAACGGTCAACCGCTCAAGCTTCCTTATATCGGCAAGCTACTGCTAGGAATACGCAATCTTTAAATACAATTTTTTGGAATTATTGGACTTATGACAATGTTCTGTCCTAAGTGCGGCAATTTGCTAAAGAAAGAAGGGAATGAACTTGTTTGCCCAAAATGTGGATATAGAGAAAGCCTATCAAATGGAACAGAAACAATATCTTTCAAAGAAGAAAGAACAACAGTTTTCTTTACTGAGAACAGGCAAAAGTTTCCTGTAGTTAAAGTTCAGTGTCCTAAGTGCGGCAACGAAGAAGCCTATGTAATGGTGCAGCAGACACGCTCAGCAGACGAGGCACCTACACGTATCTTTAAGTGCACGCGCTGCGGGTATGTCTGGCGAGAGTACGACTAAATTTAATAGATTGTCTCCACACTAGATTTTCATATGCCGTTCAGCGCTACCCTACCAAAAGCCACTATCTGGAAGGACATTATCAGCGCGATGGCAGAAGTGTTGACAGAAGGAGCCTTCCTCGCAGATCCTACTGGTCTCTTTTCTTATGGTCTTTCTCCTGACCACACTGTCTTCGTGCACCTGCACTGCAGCTCTGATGCTTTCAGCGACTACAGCTGCGACAAGCAGTACATGTTTGGCCTTAACCTCGACGAGCTCAAGAAAGTGATGCGCAGGGCAAAGGCAAGAGACCAGCTGCGCATGGGCATCGACGAGCAGAAAAACAGGTACTTCGTGGAGTTTATCCGCGGGGGCGTGCGCAGGTTCGAGCTAGCAATCCTTGATCCTGTGGGTCTCGAGCAGGCAAAGAACCTCTACGAGCAGAAACTCTCGCAGAAAAGCTTTGACTGTGCTGTGCGTCTAGATGCCAAGTTGGTGGTCGATGCGCTGCGCGACGCTAAGCTAGTCTCAGAATCCGTGAAGTTCAAGGTCGACGAGGAAGGCTTTACTATCGAGGCACACGGAGCTCTAGGAGAGTACAAAACCATTATAAAGAAAACAGATCCTGCGATGCTGGAATTTAAAGTGAGCAAACCAGTGCAGGCATGCTACAGCCTTGAGCTCCTCATAGACATCGTGAAGTCGGCAAAAACAGACGTTCTTTTCGAGTTCTCTGAAAACTCTCCTGTAAAGATTACTTACAATGTAGAGGCAGCTGCATTAATATTCTTTGTTGCTCCAAGAGTAGAGGAGTAATGTACAATCCCGCTCTCATTGCTCGGTTTCCTGCTGTGTACGACTCCAAAGAATTTTTGCAGAAAGTTCTCGGCTACTACACAGTTGAAGAAATTATTCAGGACTTGCTAGAAGACAAAATAAATTCCCGGCTACGTGGTGTCTGCACTCATGGTTTAGGAAGTCTAGGCCTAGTAGAGCACGACGTACTAGAGCTTGCTGAGCAGCGCATTATACTTGCTGTTACTAGAAGGAAAACAGAGCGCAAAAAGCTATGGAAAAAATTAGTCTTACCTTTACTGAAAGCTCAGCCAGAGTACAGCTATGCAGAATATTTCTTTTCGTTTATTGCGGCAAAATATATAATTGCGCACCTACCTCAGCTATTCTTGCAGAGGTTTGCTGAAACAGAAGCTGAGATTGCTAGAAGACTGCTACTGCTAGAATATTCTAGCAGTCCAGAGAATTTCGAGTCTGTGCTCGAGCATGTAGGCTTGCCTGTACTGCCCGCAGAGCAGGCTGTTCCTGGCCACTTCCTTCCAGAGCAGCTGAAGTACGCGCTGCCTGTGCCAGAATATATTCGGTATACCTATAACCTGAAATCTAACCCGAGCTGGCAGCTCACGCAGAGGTTAGTGCTACTAGGATACGTGCTGCTAGAGCACGAAGATGTTGCTAGAATATTCAAGGAGCGCTACAGGCAGCGAATAGTTGAAACAACTCCTGTTCTCCGCGAACCAGTCTTCGAGGAAGTGCGCGAGATTGTGCAGCGATTACTTAGTCGCTTCAGAGTAAGACAAGTTGCTGGCAGCAGCTTACCTGAACAGCTTGAGTTCAGGGAAGAAGCACTGCCTCCCTGCATGCGGCTGCTCTACGAAAAGCTGCTCATGGGCGCGAACCTTTCTCACAGAGAACGCTTTCACCTAGCGGCATTTCTGCTGCATGTCGGTCTCAGTGTGGATGATATTTTTCGTCTCTTTGCCAGGTTACCAGACTTCAATGAGCGCATCTGCCGCTACCAGCTAGAGCACATTGCAGGCCTGAGAGGCGGCTGCAAAAAGTACAAGCCAGGTAGCTGCAAGACGCTGGAGAACGACGGTATCTGTACAGAGAGCATAAAAGATGAGCTCTGCAAGAGGGTACAACACCCGCTGGTCTACTACATAAAAAAGTTAAAGATGCTGCAGCAGCAAGCCTCTAAATGATCGTTCGGCTAGCATACTTTGGCCACGGCTACCATGGCTTCCAGTACCAGCCAGGAAGACGCACAGTTGAAGGTGAACTAAGAAAATATCTTGGCAGTTTCCGCTACCTTTCGCGCCTTGATGCAGGCGTTTCCGCGCTCTGGCAGCTAGTAAAAACGAAACACAGTAATTTTAACCTGAACCAGCTAAACGCGTACTTGCCCGATGATATTATTATTATTTCCTACAGTTTACAGAACATTTCTTTTAAGCAAGACGTGAAAGGAAAAACATACCTTTACCTAGTTCCTCGTAGCTGGGTACTCGACGAACAGACATTCAAGGAGGCGCTCAGGCTATTTGTTGGCAGGCACGACTTCGACTACTTCAGGAAGCGCGATGCTCGCCGAGAAGTTGACACTGTGTGCGAGATCTATAGCATAGATGTGCGCGAGACTGGCTGGTGCTACGAAGTCTACGTTTCAGGCAACCGCTTTCTCTGGCAGATGGTTCGCAGGCTAGTAGGTGCTGCGCTGCTCGCAAGCAAGGGCAAACTCACGCTCGAAGACATCAAGGCAGCGCTGCAAAAAGAAAAGCGTGTCAGGCAATACACTGCTCCAGGAGAGTTTCTCATATTATATTCAGTTGAATTTACTAGACCAGTGCAGTTCTATGAAATAGAATATAAGTGGAAGCTACGGAAGCTGGAAAAGCGCTTCTTGCTCGGAGCAGCGTTTTGTCGCTGGTATTGTTTGCTCACAGGTGCTTCGCGATGTACTCTCTGATTTCTCTAGCCTTTTCTGGAGAGAACACAGCATACACGCTGCCAGTACGAAAATCTATCACTAGGAGAAAATCTTGCAGCCTTGACTTTATTCCTTCTTCGTTTATTTCAATAACACCTTTTTCTTTTAGTTCTTCTACAATTTTTTCTATTGTATTTTTGTCCAAATTGAGTTTTTGCTGTAATTCATCGACAGACCTGCAACCAGAAACTATTCCGTGCAACACTTTTCTGTAGCTTGCTTCTGAAAGCAGTTTCTTGACGAGCTCCTTCATTCCTCCACCCCTACCGTGTAGTTTTCTAGCTTAAATAATCTAGCCTGCACTGTGGCAACTCCTGGACGCACAAACAGGACTTCAGGAGCTACCTGGGCAGTACCACAGGTGCAAACAGCTCTGGCAGGAACCAGCTCTTTGCATGGTAGTTTAGCAGTCGAAACAATAATGCAGGGCTGCAGCACAGGACGGTTTCCTAGTATAAGTAGTCCAGCGTAGCTAGCATTAGTAGAAAAAAGTACCGAGAAGCAGGAATTACCGCAGTAGTAGTACTTGTAGTTAGACGGAATATATTCTAGCACTCTGCAGGTACACCCTGGGCGTGCAAAGAGCAGTGAACTGCTCTTTATATAAACAGTGAGCAGGAGCAAGGAAAGCACGAGCAGTAGAGCGACCGAGCTGCTCCTTTTCATTAATTTTAATACATATTTTCATTATTCATATATAATTTAGGATTGAGAAAATGCGCTGGGTCTGCCCTAACTGCGGCCTAGAACTCGACGAGTTTGCGCTCGAAAACCTCGATCTCGAGTACATCGACGAAGAAACTCCTGTCTGTCCTAACTGCGGCGCGGAAATGCTCTTGCTCGAGGAGCCAGAAGAGGAGCTAGTGATCGAGGTCGTGGAATACGAGGAGGAACTGGAGTACTTTTAATTACAGCTCTAAGATACTATATAGCCCCGCTTCCCGTCCCTCTCCGAGCAGTGACAGGGAGGCTCCGGAGCGGGGTACATCTTTGCTGCTCGGAGCTTGCCCGCCCTGTAGGAGGGTCTTGCTGCCGCAGGGCGCAGCCGATGACCACAGGTGATCGCTCCGAGCAACAATTTTATTCTTCTAGCCAGTGAGCGCAGACTACGCGAGGGAGCTCTAGGCTGTCAACCACTCTTGGACAGCAGGTAAGCACGTACCAATCATATCCAAGGTTAACGAGCTGCTCCTCGGTTACGTTGTCCCGGAAAACTACTATATCAACAGAAGCTGCTATCCGTGCCAGTTTCTCCTGCAGTCTTTCTGCCTCTTCTAGGTCTGCTGCTTGGCCAGACTTAAGACAAACAACCACTGCTACCCATTTTCCTCGTAGTAGCTCCACTGGTATTTTGCGCTCTTGCAGCTCTATTGGACATACTTCGAGCGTAACAGGATCTAGCAAGTATGCTGTTTTTGCCCTAACTTCTAGACGTTTATAGAAATTGCCGTGAGCTAGCACGACCAGTTTTCCTGGTACAGAAATCCTGCAGCAGCCACCAGCCACCAGTACTATGCATCCTAGCTCTCTGCGCAAGAAATCTTCCAGGTAGGTAAAACTTTCTGTTAGCAGAACAGCATCCTCTTTTTCTATACCAAGTTCTTTCAGCTTTCTCAGCACTGCTTCTTTGTCCACTTTTATAGGAATAGGATAAAAGAGAACGTTCCATGACTTGTCCAAAAAATTCAATTTGTGCAGCTTCATTCTTTTTTCTCTTCCTTCTTTTTCTTTATGTACTGGTAGATGTTGAGCAAGAGCTTTTCAAGGTCAGATTTCCAGGACTTCACGAACTGGAATATATAATAATACATGATAATAAATAATATTATTATTATTAATATGCTGTAGGCGCCGCAGAGCGGATAGAAGTAGCTGCCAGCGGAAAGCAGCAAGGGCACGAGCAGAAAAGCTGCCAGCAAACTTTCTAGTCCTTGCTGCAGTTCTTCAGAAACTTTCACAGAATTTTTTAGCAGACCAAAAATGTACTCGGCGATGTTCTTCCTCAGCCTAAAGAGCTCGTTCAGCAGCACAGCAATTATTACCAGAAAAATGCTGCTAAGTACCACTTCTCCGCTTATTTTTAGCCCAAAGAGCTCAATGATGAACTTGCTCGAGCGGGCGAAACCAACAAAAATCGTGCCAGCAAAGCAAGTAAACAAATACATTATAAAATAAATGATGAAATCTGAAACCTTAGACAGCTCCTGCTCTTTTTTCATGCCTTTCTTTCAAGTACCCTGTTGAATTTCTTTTTTTCTCCCCATGCAAGGTACTCGACGATATCGCCTACACCGACATCTTCTTGGCTCCTGGGCAGCTCAAAGATCTCGAAAGTTTCCATGTCCATGAGCTGCAGAGTGCCCGGACTAACAGCAATTACTTGGGCTCTTCTGCGCTCGATGATAGGAATATCAACTTTTGAGTCAGCAGGTAAGACAATACTTCTGCGCTGGTTGTCAAAGATTCCTATTGCTTCAATCCTTGCTTTTGCTGCTCCATGCTTTCCTGGTGTAGAAATACTAATAGAAAGTACCTTGCAGGGCTCTCCTTCTATGAGTACATAAGAACCTTCCTTGAGCTCCTTAGCTGTTGCTGGCCTGAAGTCTCCTGGCATACAAGAAAATCAAGGAGCCCAGTTATTATAAGAAGGTTGTCGCAGAAGAAAAAGTGAGAGAGGCTCAGGCCTTGCCCTTGAGGGCTCGTAGTGCAGACTTTACGTCGATTTCCTTGACAGTCTTTCTTCCTGCATGTCTTGCGAACTCTGCTGCGAGCTTTGCTAGCTCGATAATGAACTCAATAGCAGCATCTCTTATGGCCTGAACTGCTGCCTTGGAAATCCTTTCAATTCCAGCCTGCTGCTTCACCAGTCTAGCAATTGGTGCAAGTGCAATAGGACCTCTCTTACGCGCAGGCATGCTCCTCACCTCTTCGTTTTCCAATAATTTATGCGCGAAACTTGCTTAATAAATTTTCTCTAGGCAAATTTTGTCAAGCATCCTATCCTGTTCCTAGTTTATATAATAGTTCTTATATGAAATCAAGCAAGTTCTTTTGCTGCGACTGGCTGTACCATTTGTCCTTTATATTTTCCTTGCCCGTGAGAAGAGGGACACCGTACTGTCCTCCGCCGCCAGCTATATATTCTAGCTTGTCTTCTCGCATTTTTCGCACAACTTCAACAAGCTCCTCTGGCATAACCTTCTTAAGCTCTTCGTAGGGTTTAAAAAGAAGAATTTCTGTTTCGGGACCTAGCTTCTCTACGAAATTTTCGTATAATTTAAGTACTGCTCTTGTTGTTGGGCTCGAGTAACCGTACATTCGCTGGATTATTTCGGTCAGCGGAATTATATGATAGTACTTTGGCCTGAAAGGAGGATGCCTTGGCTCCTTCCAGGTGGCCAGCTCCTCGATCCTGTCGCGCACACCTTTCTTTATAGTACCTCCGCACAGCGGGCAGCGCCAGTTCAGCTGCTGCGCCTGTTCTAGCGTGAACTTTGTCTTGCAGCGCGCGCAGGCCGTGCAATGGTATTTTCCTTCGCGTGGATCTAGGCCAGCGTTCAGCGTGACTCGCCTATGCTGCACAGCTTTCACTACTTGCTCTGCTGTTGGTTCTTCTACTTCTAGCTGGTTAAACTCCCTGCCTAGCCTGTGAGGATAAGCGCTGTGTGCGTCAGAATTAGAGAGAAAGGGTAGTTCTTGCAGCTCAGCAATTCTGTCTGCCATGTAAGTATCGGCAGAAAGTCCGAGTTCGAGAAAGCTCAGCCTTTTCCAGTGCTCGTCGTAGCACTCTTTCAGTGAGTTAAATGACTTATAGATGCTGGTCCACGGAACAAATGCATGGGCTGGGCCGAAGGCCACGTCAAGGTCTACTAAAATGTCTGCGAGCTCGGCCCCGCTGAGCAGTACTCTTGGCCTGCCTTCCTTGTCGATGTTTGGGCTGCAGCGTTTTAGCCGCTCGTAGAGTTCCTCGACCTGGGCAAAGTCCTTGAAGAGAAGAAGGTGGTGCACCCTGTGCTTGTCCTCGATTTCTGCTGTGGGCACAAACCGCACGCCTCCAAGTTCCAGCGTGCCCTCGTCTACTCGCTCAAGTTTTTCTAGCAGGTGCTTTCTCCATGCAGGCAAGAGAATGTCTCCTGTGCCGAGAACATGCAAGCCTTTAAGCTTAGCGGTGCGTGCCAGTTCTTCTACGCTAATAAACTTAGAGGTGCCTCCTGCAAAGCTGCTGTGAATGTGGAGGTCAGCGAAAATTTTCATATTCTGTACTTGTCTTGCTGTGGCTTTATCCTGCGAAGAATCTCTTCTGTTTTTTCCTTGATCTCTTTTAGCAATTCTTCCTGTTCTTTTATTTTTTCTTCAATTTCTTTCATGTTTAGCCCAAGATTAAATATTCTATTTACTTCTTCTGTTAATTTCTTCACAGCATATATATCGAGTACAGGATCACGCACCTCGACTAGAATGCAGGCACCAGGAATGTTGTGCAGCTGTGCAAATCCAAGAAAAAGTCCTGCTGCTCCTGCAACCTGCAAGTATTGAGGAGTCAAGTTTTCTATTGTTTGTCCAAGTCGTTGCTCCATGAAATTTTTGGCTTCTTCCGAAGTAAAGATATAATAAACTTGTTCTTCTTCCTTCTCTTCTCTTGTTTCCTTTATTATTAGTCCTCCCATTGTGAGCACAAACTTTGGCTTGTACACTTTTCGGATATAGTCAAAAACTTCATAGTTGAGCAAGAAATTGCCTAGATCGTTTTTTGGCTGCCAGAACTGGGTATACAAGACAAGATAATCTGTGTTTTCGTGCGAAAACCAGTAAAGGTCGTAGCGCGGGAGCTCGGCATATCCAGGCCTAGTAGTCAGCACTATGTGGCCAAGGTACGGCGAGTAGAACTCTGCAAGCTTGACAGCACCTTTCTGTTTAATTATAGTTTCAGCTGTGAGTTGCGCCACACTACCAAGACCAACTAATCCTTCGAGCAGAATTACGTCTTTAGGTTTATGCTTCTCCAGTCTTTTTACTATCGCTACCAGTTCTCTGCCCAACCAAAAACTGATATTTCTCCACCTCAAGCTTTAGTAAACGCCTGTATTTGCCGTAACGATCTATAGGTGAAAATCTAGGAGGGTGAGCTATTTTAGTTTTGCCTCCGCAGTAAGGACACTGTTCTAGCAGCGTGTAGGCGCCGCAAGCAGTGCACTTTCTGAGCCGCCACCTCATTTCTTTTCAGGCAGGCTATAACTCACGAACACACCTTCTTGCTTGCCTAGTTCTACTAGCTCCTTGCAGACAGCTTCCAGCTTTTTTGCGCAGCTCTTGTAGTCGTAGTCTTCTACGGCTATTCTGTACTTCGGAGCAGAAATATATTTTATTTCTATATTATCCTGTTTATATTTATCATATATTGTGAGCAGTACTCGCTTGATCCGCTCGATGCCGTCAGGCTGCAAGCAGTAAATGTTCAGTTCTGCTGCTAGCCTCACCTTTTGCAGGCTGAGCCTATGGGAGATCTCGGCATACAGCCGCTCTACCAGCTCCTTGTCAGGAATCGCTTCTTCGAGCACCTGTTTTCCCTTAAGTAAGGCTTCCTCGAATGCAGCATAAGCTTCGCCGTACTTGTCTTCTAGCGGCCAAACAACCTTTTCGTATAGCTCTTTCAACTCATAGCCATGCTTCTCTGCAAGCACGCGCAAAATGCTGTGTACTTTTAGCTTCCTTCTCCATTCCAAGAACTTCCTGCGTTCTTGGCTTGGATTGATGTGTCTTAGAGAAACATCAATGTAGCCTCGCTGAGGATTAACGTTCACTACACGGAAAACGCGCACATCTCCTTCTTTTACTACTTCTTTCACGCTCTTGATCCACTTCTCCGATGCTTCTGTTATGTGCAGCATTGCTTTCTTGCAGCCGTACTCTGGTAGCTCTACGTAGGCAAATTCTGGGAAAACTTCAGTCACTACTCCTATTACTAGTTCCTTGACTTTGGGAAACTCGCTGCGCGGAATCAGCTTTTCCATACTATCTCTCTAACAAGCCTGCCGAGTATCTTTACCTTACCTCCTGTTGGCTCAACTAGTAGCCTGCCACACTTAGGACATTTAACGTACGTGCTAGCTCTTTCATATGTTCTAACTACTGTTTTGCAGTCAGGACACTCTACTTCAAGGAATTTTACAGGCATACAGTCTCACTTCTTTGCTAGTTCCCATTTCTTTGCCCTGAGCTTTAGCACCCAGTTATGCGCCTTCTTGCACTCGCTGCAGACAAGCAATAAATTGACCTTCTTAGATACCTTTACTCCATAGCGCTTTGAAATGTTCTGTTTTGGTCTGCAAAATGCACCGTAACCTTTGATTACTCTTCGCTCGAACCTGCGCTGGCCTTCTGCCAGACTCCTAGTCTTTCCTTTAGATACAGGCTTAACCTTGTGCAGCGTGTACTTCCTGCAGTGAGGACAGTACTTCATTATTTCGCTCGGCAGCTTCATGGTCTCTCAATCCTCCTGACCTTATGCTCCATTTCTAGCCTGCTAGCCTCCTCCACAGGAATAAGTGCTAGCTCGTCTTTTTCGAGCCGCAAGTTCTTAATTTCTACCGGCTCGAGGACCTTCACCAGCACGAGCCGGTCTGTGGCATAGTTCATGCCAGATTCACCTTTTACATACGCGAGCGCTTCATTTAAATGTTTTTTAAGCAGCGACATTATAAAATTGTAGAGTTTTCTTTCTTTTTCTGACATGTGTCGCAGCTCTTCCAACGATTCCTTTCCGCTAACAAAGTCACAGATGATGTTTAATAAGATTCTTTCTAATCGTTTTTTTACTATTATTTCTGCATATTCTTCCGCTTTCTTTATTTTTAGAATATCTCTTTTTGTTTTTGCATTTATTTTAAGATTGTCTAGCACCTCCTTTATTTTTTCTAGATAGTTGTAGCTGCCTAGCTCTTTTAGTGTGCGCTTTGTTTCGTCTCTTGCAAGTGCGCGTAGGTCCTCAAACGTGAAGCTCTCCTCGGACATACTGGGCACCTCCAGTGCAAATGAGCACGAAAGCTTCGTTTGCCTCAAGAAAGACATAATTTTTTGCGGCAGAGATACCGTAGTATTTCCACTTTTCTTTGTCTTTCACTTCAACCAGCACTTTTCCGTCCTTTACAGGCACAGCTTCCTCGAATGGATTAAACTCCTCTATTTTGTGCTTTTCTATCCTGCATTTTATGAATCCACCTTTTACGTTCAGCGAGCCTGGATAGCGCACGAGGTGCGTGCGATCGACTATTACTTGCCTGTCAAGCGGAAAGCGCGCAGCGCGCAGAACTTCCTTGCCCAGTTCTCTGAGCCAGGCAGTTCTAATTTTCCTGCATACAACTAAATAGTTCCTGTACAATTCTTTTTCCATTTTTTGCAATCTATATTTTCCTGCTTCCTTGTCTAACTTTTCTTGAGCCAACCATTTGTTTATTAATTCTAGATTTTCGAAATTTTTTATTAAATATCGCAGTAGTTGCTTCAAAAACCGAAGCTCAGGCGCAGAGAATATTATTTTCGGGTTAGTCTGCAAGTATAGCAGCTTCTCTTCTACAGTGCGCAAAAAATTTTCTTCTTGTATATTCTTTAGCGAGAAGAGAAAGTAAACCTGCAGCCTGCCCGCAGGATCGAGCTCCTGGTATTCCTTGTCTTTAATATATACGTGCAGTCCTTTATTGCCAGAAAACCAGAGCTCGTACTTTTTTATTCCTAGCTCACTTTCGAGCACTTCCACCAAGGCCAGTGCTCTCTCTTTTAAGTACCCGAGAAGTTCTGCAAAGCTCTCGAACTGCAAGTCTGGATCGAGTTCAAGCACAAGATCTGCGCTGAGCAGGCGCTTATTTTCTGTAGAAGGAGCCCAGGGAGCTTCGTAGTAGGCAAGCGAGTGATGCACGCTCAGAGGAACTTTTTGCTGCAAAAATTCAAGGAAGTCTTCGTGCCTAGCAAAACTGAGATGTCGTTGGACTGGTTTGTCTGATTTTTCTCCTATTGCTATCTCTCTGCGCTCTAACTGCTCAATTTCCGGTAATCCATGCTTAGTATAATATTGTCGGAGCACGCGCTTGACCACTTCGAGGTTTTTCATTCCCATACCCCAGGTATAGACTCTCCGCAGAACTTGCAGCGACCGTTTACTAAGTGTATTTCTACGGCATGCATATATAATCGCTTAATTATAATCTGCCCGCAGCTCGGACAGTAGGTCTGCTGGTACGTTAGGTCAGCCACGTTGCCGATATAGACAAACTTCAGGCCTGCATCTACTAATAACTGCCTTGCCCGCAGCAGGTCTTCGTAGGGTGTAGGAGGCACGTCCAGCATCTTGTAGTCTGGGTGAAAAGCATTGACGTGAACAGGCACAGTAGGAGAAAGTTCCTGCAGCACGAAGCTTGCTAGAGCCTTTAGCTGCTCTTCATCGTCATTAATTCCAGGGATCAACAAATACGTGAGCTCTATCCACTTTTTGTGCTCAAACATTATTTTTATAGTATTGAGCACACAATCAAGTTTTCCTACAGGAGTTATTTTCCTTAGAGCTTCTTGTTTCATTGCTTTAATGTCAATGTTTGCTGCATCGATGAATGGAAGTAACTCCAGTAAAGGTTCTTCGTTGATGTAACCGTTAGTTACTAGCACGTTCCTGATTCCCGCAGCTTTTGCTAGCCTGGCAGTGTCCAGCACGTACTCGTAAAATACAGTAGGCTCGTTGTAAGTGTACGAAATGCTTGGACAGTCTGTGCGCTGTGCCAGTTTTACCAGCTCTTCTGGAGCTACGTAAGGCACGTTTACCTCGTCTGCTCTTGCCATTGAAATTTCCCAGTTCTGGCAGTGTCTGCAGCGGAAATTGCAGCCTACAGTTCCTACAGAGACACTAAAACTTCCAGGAAGAAAATGGTAGAGCGGTTTTTTCTCGATGGGATCAATGTTAACTGCTACAGGTCTACCATAGACTAGCGTGTAGAGTCTGCCTCCAATGTTTTTTCTTGTACCGCAAATTCCAAATCCACCTTCTGGTATTATGCACATGTTTGGACAAAGAAGACACTGTACAGTGTTTCCTTCTAGCTTTCTGAAATATTTTGCTTCTTTTAGCTGCATCTATCTCAAAAATATTTTAACTTAGCTCTAGAAAAATATTCTTATGTTTGAAATAAAAGACATGGACGGTCTAGGAAAGCTAGGAGTTCTGCAGCTAGGAAACAAAAAAGTTCGCACTCCTTACTTGATGCCAGTAATAAACCCGAACGTGCAGAATCCTCCGCTAAAAGAGCTAGTCGAGAAGTTTGACATTCCTATGATTATTACTAATGCATATATTATTTATAAAACACCTGAGCTCCGCGAAGTTGCAGAGCGCGAAGGTATCCATCGCTTGCTCGGCTACGACGGCATCGTCGAGACAGACTCGGGCGCTTTCCAGCTCATGGTCTACGGCGACGTAGACGTGAGCAACGCAGAAATTGTGCGCTTCCAGGAGCGCATAGGCGCAGACATCGCAAATCCTCTTGACGTGCCTCCAACCCCGAACGACTCGCGCGAAGTTGTGCGGCTCAAGTGCCAGGAAACCCTAAAAAGGCTGCACGAGGCCAGGGACAACTTGCTGAACTCGCGGCTCAGCCTACCAATCCATGGAGGTCTCTACAAGGACATCCGGATATGGTACTGCGAGCAAGTAAAAGACCTAGCAAAAGATGCAGAAATTCTTGCAGTAGGAGGAGTAGTACCATTTCTTGAAACACAGAACTACGTGCAGCCAGTCGAGGCTCTGCTTATTGTGCGTAAGGTTCTAGGATTTTCAAAGCCAGTGCATGCCTTTGGTGTAGGACATCCTATGGTTTTTGCTTTAATGGTAGCTGCTGGAGCAGATCTCTTTGATTCTGCTGCCTATGCTATCTATGCACGCGATGATAGATTGCTGCTGCCTACAGGCACTAAGCGCCTGCACGAGCTCTCTGAGCTGCCCTGCAGCTGTCCAGTCTGCAGTAAGTATACCGCAGAAGAACTGAAAGAAATGGAAAAAGAAGAGAGGACTAAACTGCTTGCGCTGCACAACCTGTATGTCTCTTTTGCAGAACTCCGAAGAATAAGAGAGGCAATAAGAGAGGGTAGCCTGCACGAATACTTAGAATACAGGTGCAGCTCGCATCCACTACTAGTTGATGCGCTCAAAAAACTCTACGAAGAAGCTTCATGGATAAGCAAATTCGTGAAAATCGCGAAAAGACATGGCTTCAAGTACTTAAGACCGGAAAGTTCGCACAGACCAGAAGTTTTCCAGTACAGGAAATATTCTGAGCGCGTGCTGCCAGAACCAGCAGACGTGCTAGTGGTAAAGGAGCTGCCAGACGATCTTAATCTCGTAGACAGAATAGCAGCCGAAGTGCAGGCAAGGTTCAAGGACAAGCACGTAGAGCTCTGCTTTGCCAGCATCTACGGAGTAGTGCCATACTACTTGATCGACGTTTATCCTTATGCCCAGAGCACCTTTCCTGCAGTGAAAGACCAAGAATATAAGCGGATACTGAAAATGGTGGTGAGCAAGTTCCTAGAAAAGCACGGGAATAAATACAAAAAAATCATTGTCGACATACGCTTCGATTAATGTAGTATTCTCCTGAGCTCAGGCAAACATACAGCCTAAAATGGTGCATGTAGTATTGCTTGACTTTTGCCTTTAGCTGCGCGCTCTTTTCCCAGCTGTTTTTTGCGTAGATCAATTTAATGAAGCTGAGGTTTTTGGTGCTCTTCAGCTTGCAGAAAACTTTCTTGTAGATAAATTTAGTGGAAAAAGAGTACAGCAACGAGAGTAGCAGAACTCCGCAAGCATAGCAAGCCAGTAGACTGCGCACCAGCAGCTTAGTCTTCTTGTCTACTTCTAGTCTTAGCCTCACTCCAGAAATTACTAGTTCAAGCAGCGGCAAGTAAGAGTTCTTTACCAGCCAGAGCAGCACTATAATTAATATTCCTAATATTGTTATTACATATATATTATTTATAGAAAAGCTGGCAAGAAAGTGCACAAATTCTTGCACTACTTGTCTGTAAGCAGCAGAACTGAGAGCGTGCCTGTAGTTCACGAATATGTCTGCGCCCAGGACTATAAATGCGAGCATTGCGGCTGTGCCGAGCAGCGCCAAGTACTTGGCAGTGCGGAGAAAGTTCCTGTTGCCCGAGCGAAAATAAAGCAGCACCAGCAGCACGTACTCTAGCACGTAGTGCTGAGGATTCACTACTTTGTAGAACAGCAAGAACACGGCAAAAAAGATGGCACAATAATACAGCACTTCAAAATCCGTGAACTGCCTCTTTTTTACTAGCAGCAGTAAAATCATTGGAATCATAAAAATTCCAATAAGAAGCAATGAAACTATTTCTTGCAGCTTTGCTATTTCTGACAATGAAAGTAGATGCAAGCCAAGCAGCTTATCTACTAGTAACGGTAAATAGAGCAGTACAGGAAGGTTGATCACCTGAGCCGGCCTTTCTAGGTGGTAGAGAAAGGCTGTCTCGATGACCTGCGGCAGCTGATTAATTAGCGGATAGAGCACAAGGCAGCACGTACTTAAAAAGAAGCAGAGAAACTTGAACAGCTCTTTTGTTCCCATGTTCTTGATAACGTAAATAATCAGTGCAGGCAGTACGAATAGCACGTACTGCTTCGTCAAGAAAGCCGCTGCAGCTGCTACACCGGCATAGTCTGCTCGCTTCTTGTACAGCAGCAAGTAGAGCGCGACAAGCAGCAACAAAGTAGCACAAACATCAAAAAGAGCCTGCACTCCAGCAACAAGTAAAATTAGAGGACAAAAAAGCACCAACTTTTCTGCTCTCTTAGCCTTTTCTTCGTCTTTGTCGAATCTTTTAACGAAAAAATAAACTAGCAGTGCTAGCAAGAAATAAGCGACAATCTCGTGTAACCTTGCCAAAAATATTTGCAAGTACAAGTTCCTTACGTGAAAAATTACATAAGGATAAGCAAAAGCTATTAACCAGTAAAATGCAAGAGGAGGATAAGCAAACCACATGTAGATGTTTGCTCCTCCTATTTTCATCACAAAGAACTTAGGATAAAGCTTGAAGACCTGGTAAGGTGTAAGCCCAAGATCAAAATAGAATTTATACACACTCCATAAAGTTAAATTATCAACGTTGATAAAAATAGAAGGTTGAAGAGCAAGAACTAACAGTAAAGCAATTAAATAATACAGCTTCCTGTTTGCTAGTATTTGCCTAAGCGCTTTTTGTGCCATATTATCTTTCGGGCGACGCAGTAATTCCAGGTAATACCTACAATAATGGCTGCGAGCCAGGCGAGCAGTGGGCGCTTGCCTAGCACCCAGGTCACCGCTGCAGCAGTAGCAGACGTGAGCAATATATAACCTATGTTAGAAAGATGGTAAGCCAAGCACCGCAGAGCCACGCTCTTCTTGCTCTTCGAGAGCTGTTCAGGAGCAAAGGTCCAGTGCTCGTGCAGCGTGAAGTTTGTTAGTATTCCGGCCTCTACTCCGCAGAGCCAGGCAAGGATTATGGAAAGACGGGTAATGCCTAGCAAGTGCAGCACTAAATTATACACGCAAAAATTTACCAGTGCTCCCGTTGCTCCTACTGCCAGAAATTTTGGAAGATAATTCCTGCTGTGCTTGCTGAGGCGCGCGAGGTGGCGCAAGTAGTCCAGCATAACCTTTGCTCCCAGCTTACTCTTGCCGTGCTTTCTTTCCTTGAAGCTGTACGGTACCTCGCACACTTTTTCTGGCTTGCACTTTACCAAAATTTCTAGCAGTATTTTGTAGCCAAGAGGATTCAGCTGATCGAGCTTATTTTTTACAAGTTCTGTCTCAAAGCCAAAGAAACCTGACATTATGTCTTGCACATTTTTTGTTTCAGGAAACAAAAAGTGCGCCAAAAATGTTGCTGTTTTTGAAATAAATTTTCTTGTAAAGCTCCACTTTTCTGTACTTCCGCCTTTAATATAACGTGAGGCGACCACTACTTGGTAGCCTTGGCGCAGCTGCTGCAGAATTTTTGGAATGACTTCTGGAGGATGCTGAAAGTCTGCATCCATTACTATGCAGTACTTTCCTCTTGCATGCCGTATGCCCTCTATTACTGCGCCTGCGAGCCCACGCTCTTTTCTGACTATTACCTGCACAGGATACTGTTTTGCTAGCTCCCTTGCTGCCTCTGCTGTGCCGTCAGGAGAAGAGTCGTCGACAACAACAACTTCGAAGTCTATTCCTGCAAGCACACGAGCAAGAGCAGGAATCAGTTCAACTATGTTTTCTCGTTCGTTGTATGTTGGGATTATCACGCTCACTTCTGGCATTGCTCTCTTGCAGCACTTTTTGGATCTCTTGTTCCAGCAGCTTTTTAGTTACAGGATCGCTGCAGAGAATTTCAATCCTTAGAGAAGGATATTTAATAGCGGCCGGTATTTTATACTGCCGCGCAATCTTGTTGACCTGTTCGTTCAGCAGTTTCACCTTTTCTAATATATCTTCAGTTATTATTGCCTCGTTGTCTATGTGCTGCAGCGTGCAGCCTTCCCTGTGCACCTTGTGCGGCTTGTCTCCTGGCTCGTAGACCCTTATATATGGCACGCGGAAAGCCTCGGCTAGACGCTCTATGTCTTGCTTGGCTAAGCGGATAAGTGGCCGCACAAACACTACACCGTAGCGTCTAGCGTACCTTGGCGGAAAAGGTGCAACTTCGAGCGACCGCACCAACCCTTTCTTGTAATAATCTAGCAGCGCAAAAGCGAGCAAGTCGGTGCCGTTGTGGCCAGTAATAATGTACTGGTAACCTAGCTCTCTTGCCTTTTTTGCAAGTATTTCATACTTTATCCTTGTGCATATCCTGCAGACATTCTTTCCTGGAGCTCCGAGTAGCCGTTTACGGAGCTGCTCCGTTATGTCAAGTCTGTATAGCCGGAGACCTAGCTGCGCTGCTACTGCAGGTACTTGCTCTCTTAGTGCATCCCAGATCCAGTAATGATCAACAAAGATCGCTTCCTTTACCTCTATTCCGCAGAGTTCCCTGCAAACATAGACTGCAACAGCAGAGTCCATGCCTCCAGAAAATGCTGCAACTGCTCGCTCGATTTTGTGCTTCCTGATCTCTTCGAGTATTTCTTCTAGCGTTGCAGCACCGAAGTACTTTCTCGAATATTCGGAAAGAAAGAACATTCTTAGACTGTCTTATATATGCTTTCGAGCAATTCTTCTTCCTCTTTCTTCAACTTTACGTATTCTTCCTTGAGCTTTTGGAGCTCTGGAGGTAAATCCTTGCTATCAATGCTGTATCCCTTCTTTTCAAACTCTTCAAGTATTTCTAGTATTCTTTCAGAAATTTTTCCAAGTTTCATGAAAACATCTTCGCTTTCTTTTTGTTCTGATTCTTTTTCTTGCACTTCTGTTTGTTTTTCTTCTTCTTTAATCTCTTCCTTTACCTTTTCTTGCTTCTCCGTTGCTTGTTCTTGTTTTGGCTCTTCTCTAGAAATAAACGAAACGCGCTTCTTTGCCTTCCTTATGCGCATCTCTAAATATATCATGCAGAGTAGACCAGTCAAGAGTGCCAGTGTTGCTGTATCTAGCATGCTCCCGATGAATGTGCTTGTTACCGGCAGCCCGTGCACGGGCAAAACTACTACGGCTAGGTTACTGGCAAAAAAGCTAGGCTATAAATATATAAGCTTGCTGGAACTCGCGCAACTTTTAGGAACAGTTGAGGGCTACGATGAACACTACAAGGAATTTATTGTAGATGAAACTCTGCTAGAAGAAAGGATAAAGGAATGGATAAAAAATAAGCAAGGTTATGTGATAGAAGCTCTGTTTCCTGATCTTTTTCCTCCTGAGTCTATAGCATATGTTTTTGTACTTAGAGCGCATCCAAAGACGCTGGAAAAAAGAATGCGAGAAAAAGGTTATCCTGAGGACAAGATCATCGACAACTTGCGCGCAGAAATGTATGACTGGTGCCTGCTACGAGCTATCGAGCACTTTGGCCAGGAAAAGGTTCACGAGATCTACACTGAGGGTATGACGCCTGAGCAAGTAGTAGAAGAGATGCTGCAGGTGCTGCGCGGAAAGAAAAGGCCGAGGATCTACGAGAACCTACCATTCTCTTCTGATTTTTATAAATATCTATAATAATTACATTAATGCACGATCCCTTGCAGGAGTGGTGGCGCCGTGTCTTTGTTGAGTATGCCGACGAATATCTTGCGCTGCACAGGAAACGACTAGATGCGCTGGCAGAGAAGCAAGCATTCTACTTGCACGGACTGTTGAAGTACATGGAGCGGCGCAGAAACGACCGATATATACGCTTGCTCGACGTGCCTTGCGGCTACGGCAGACTTTCTAAACATCTGCTTTCTCTTGGCTACGATGTTACTGGAGTAGACATTTCTGAAAAATTCATTGACATTGCTAGAACTGAGTGTAGAGATGGCAAATTCGTGCTTGCTGACATGAGAAAGCTTCCGTTCCAGGACGAAAGCTTTGATGCTGTGCTCAATATTTTTGCCTCTTTTGGCTACTTTTCTGACCAAGAAAATGAGCAAGTACTGCGAGAATTCGCGCGTGTACTTCGGGTAGGAGGATTATTAATAATGGATTTAGTGAACGGTGAATGGCTGCGCAGGCACTTCGAGGAACGCTCGCTCGCAGAAGACGAAAACTATTTCATCGTTTACCAGCGCAGGCTAGAGTGGCCTAGAATGTACGAGAAAGTAGTAGCCTACAGAAAGAAGGGCAGAGAAGCAGAGGAAGGACTCGAACCCTACGTGATTTTTTCGCACTATGTCCGGCTATATACTCCTGATGAGCTGGCAGCACTCGCAGAGCGCCACAACCTTGTGCTGCTAGAAGCGCTCGAGTCCTGGACAATAAAAAGGCTAGACAGGCAGCGCTCGCCGCAAATGCTGCTAGTATTCATGAAGGTCTAAGCCTTCTTTCTTCAGCAGTTCCTCTAGCTGCATCACTTTTTTCTTGTCTGGATTAATTATAGGATGTCTTGGCGCGTACGGACATTCATGTTTTCCCGAAATAGATATTTCGTAAGTGCCGATCTTTTTCGCTAGCTCTACTATTTCTTCTTTGTCCAGGCCAATAAGTGGACGAAGTACAGGATATGGGCAGCCAAGCTCTTCACAGGCAAGATTTCTGAGTGTTTGCGAGGCTACTTGCCCGAGAGAGTCGCCGGTAACAATAGCCTGCGCGCCTTCCTTTCTACAGTACTGTGCTGCCACTTTCAGCATTCTACGCTTGCAGAGCACGCAAACGTAGCGCTCAGCTCCCCAGATTTTCAGCAATTTCTTTGTTTCTTCTAGCCAGGCAGCGTGCTCCACAAAGACTGGACGAGGCAGTCTGCCGTAAGAGCTCAGCACATCGACCAAGCGCTCTATTTTCTCTTCTTCTCTGTTTACCACAAAGTGAAGAGGAAGCAGCCTGCAGCCACGCTTCATTGCCAGCCACGCAGCTACAGGCGAGTCTATGCCTCCTGAAAGCAAGACAACGCACTTTCCAGAAAAGCCATAAGGTAAGCCGCCAAGACCCCTGTGCTTATTGTCTGCAACAAATGCCCAGCGCCGCAAAATTTCTACGTATATTATTACTTCTGGCTGTTCGAGGTCAACTTTTAGTCCAAGCGTCTCTACAGCAGCTGAGCCCAGGATTTTGTTCAGCTCCAGCGAGCTGTAAGGATAGCTTTTGTCCATGCGTTGTGTCTCTATCTTGAAGCTTTTCGGTCTTCTTGCTGCCAGCAGCTGCACCACTATTCTTTTCAGCTGCTCTATTTCTCGCTCTACTAGGTAACCCTTGCTCCAGGAAGAAATGCCGAAAGTTTTTGCTAGCCGCTCTTCCATTCCTGGACGCAGCACAAAGAGGCGCTCACGGCAAAGAATGTACTCTCCTTTCTTTAGCCCAAGATTTTTTATTATAAGTGCTACAGCTCTGCGCCTTGTTTTTTCTGCTTTCATCCAAATTTCTCCTGCCCAGCGAACGCAGTAACTTTCTTTCATGTAGTACTTCAACCAACTTCTTTCCTTTTATAACTTCTGCCACTATTTCTTCTTCTGGAGCTATTCCAAGCGCTCTTAGGCGTTTTTCTACGTTCCTTATTTTTGCTTCGTAGTGTCTGTATGCCTTGAGTGCAGCAAAAAGAGCATCTCTTTCATGTGGACTAAGACGCTTTCCTTTAGCAGCAACTGCAGCAACCGCACGTTTCTCCTCTACTTGACAGCGTTTTCCTGGAAGAAACAGCCTTGCGCGCAGAAGTTTTTCCAGCTCCTTGAGCAGTCGAGGACTTGCTGGCACATCTGCTGCTAGCACTACAGGAAACCCGTAGTGCAGGATGGTGCAGAGAAGTTCCTGCAGCCGAGCATTTCTCATACTGCCTATGTACAGCAGCTCACCGTGCAGCGAAAGGATGGCTATGCCCACAGTCGTGCCAGGATCTATGCCGACTATTATATACCTGGCGCTGGTCCCACCATTTATATAATAAATAATTCCTTAAGAATAAGATTAATATTTGAGCCTCGCGCTGAGCATGCAAAACACAAAAAAGCCAGTAGTACCAGACACTAGCGTAATTATTGATGGGCTGCTGTCGGAGCTGGTAGCTTCGGGCGAGCTCCGTGGCGCAAAGATAGTTATTCCTGAAGCCGTAATTTCTGAGCTAGAGCACCAAGCAAACCAAGGCCGCGAGTCTGGGTTTGCTGGGCTAGAAGAACTAGAAAGGTTGCGTAGTTATGCTGACCAGGGTCTTATAACTCTGGAATTTTACGGCAAGCGCCCTGAACTCGAAGACATTCTCATTGCTAGGAGCGGCAGGATAGATGCGCTGATAAGAGATGTGGCAAAAGAAGTAGGAGGAGTGCTCTATACAAGCGATAAACTGCAGGCAAGAATAGCAAAGATTTACGGAATAGAAACGTGCTACATCGAGAAAAAGACAGAAGTCAAGCTTCCGGCCATTTTCAAGTACTTTGAGGACCAAAGTATAATGTCTATACACTTAAAAGAAGGATGTAAGCCTCTGGCAAAGAAAGGAAAACCTGGTCAGTGGAAACTAGAAGTGCTAGAAGACAAAATTTATTCTGAAGATGAACTAGATGAAATAGCAGTGCAAATAATAGAGTATGCGCGCAAAACGCGTGAAGGTTTCATAGAAATTGATCGGCGCGGAGCTACTGTGGTGCAGCTGGGACAGTACCGTATAGCCATTGCCCGCAGACCATTTGCAGACGGCACAGAAATAACAATAGTGCGGCCAACAATCAAGAAGAAACTGGAGGAATACAATCTGCCGCAGGAAGTTCTCCAGCGGCTGGAAAACTACGCTCACGGTATCCTTGTTGCTGGTCCTCCTGGTTCAGGCAAGTCTACTTTCTGCCAAGCGCTTGCAGAGTTTTACCTTTCTAGGAACAAGATAGTAAAAACAATGGAATCTCCGCGCGACCTCCAGCTGCCAGCAGAAATCACACAGTATGCTCCGCTCGAGGGCAGCATGGAGTACACCGGAGACTTCATTTTGCTGGTCAGGCCAGACTATACTATTTACGACGAGGTGCGCAAGTCGGCAGACTTCCAGGTATTCGTCGACCTGCGCCTTGCCGGCATCGGCATGGTAGGTGTGGTGCACGCAAACAGAGCCATCGATGCCATCCAGCGGTTCATCGGCAAAGTAGACATTGGCCTTATCCCGCAAGTCATCGATACAGTAATATTCATTGAGGGAGGAGACGTGAAGAAAATCTACGATGTCTCGCTCAAGGTCAAAGTTCCCAGCGGAATGAAGGACGAGGATCTTGCAAGACCAGTAGTGGAAGTCCGCGACCTGCTCACGCAAGAGCTAGAATACGAAATATACTCGTTCGGCGAAGAAGTTGTAGTGGTGCCAGTGAAGCAAGAAGTCCGCGAAACTCCTGTTTCTGAGCTCGTGAAAGACAGGATCCTTGCCCTGCTGGACATGCCCATACCTCGAGCGCTGATGAAAGTAGAAATTTCGGGCAACAAGCTTTACGTCTATGTGCCTCCGATGTACATTCCTTATATTATCGGCAAAAAAGGCAGAATGGTAGAGCAGCTGGAGCGTAGCCTGAGAATGCCTGTGATCGTTAAGCCCCTGCAGCCCAAGAAGGCTGTCAGGGAAGTGCTTGACTATACTATAAAAGAAACAGGAAAAAGACTAGTAATTAAAGTCAACGAACCAGTTCCAGAAGACAGTTTCATCGAGCTCAGGATAGGCGATGAAAGCATAGGCATAGTAAAACTGGGCAAAAGGAAGAGAATAACCATTCCTAAAACAGCTGAAATTTACAAGAAAATAAAAGATAACATCGCAAATCTCAAGCTTTACCTTGTCGAGTTCTAGAATCTTTCCTTGATTCTGTTCTTTACCATTTCTAGGTACTCATAGATTTCTACGTTGTACTTCATGGCCAAGTACACCGCGAGCACTTCTGGATAAAAAATACTGTATTCACTGCGCAGCCTTTCTAGCTCTTCTCGTAGTTCTTCTACTGGTTTGCCGGTCACTTGAGCAACGCGCTCAAGTATCCTTTCTTCTAGCGGTTTCTCTTCTAGGAGCTCAGCCAAGCATTGCTGGATATTCAGCGGTACCTCTACTTCCAAGTAGTCGAACTTTGGTACAAGTTTTCCTTCGTGCTCTTCCAGCAAGCCTTCCTCGACTGCGCGCCGCAGCAACTGCTCGAGCACAGCGCTGCTAGAAATACCTAGCTCGAACATTAGCACAAGTTTTAGGTCTTCGCGGTCAACTTCTACTACTCTTCCGTGCTTGCTCAGTTTTCTCAGTGCCAGTGCTAGGATTTCCTTGAGCATAGTTCCCGGAAGATTATTTCCTTGTAGCTCGAGTACCTGGAGAGGTACAGCAGTGCCTGCAGGTAGGCCAGCAACCCGCAGCCCGCAGCAGCCAGCAAGGCGCCAGCAGCAAGCATCCAGGGTGAGCTCGCCGAAGTGAGCACTGCTCCTAGGCAGCCAAGCAGAAAATATACTATAAATGTGATAATTGAATACTTAACATATTTTATTATATATATTAAGCTAACAAGAGCTGCTCTGCGCAGCCCTACTGGCTCTACTGTGTAGCAAACAACCACGACCAGCAAATAATACAAGAAAAAGACAAAAAAGAGCTGCTGCCAGGTTAACTGCAGCAGCGCCAAGAACATTCCTGCAGCGCCAAGCACCACTCCTGCTAGTAAATTTCTTTTAGCTACATCTTCTGGCAATCTTCCTAGAAAGAAATACTCTGTTAGCGCGGCAACAAGCGAGCAGTAAACGCCGCAAAAAAACATTCCAAGAAAATATAGTACTGCAGTGACAACCTCTCCTTCTATGTTTGCTAAAAAAAGAGTTACAAGAAAAATGATCGCTGAAAAGATAAGAAAAAGGTACTGCAGTTCCGAATATTTAATAAATAATTCAATGTATTTTTTCAGGATGCTTGCAATCAGCATGCTCGCCAATACTCTACCGAGGCTCGATTTAAAATTTTTAAGTTTGCTGGATGGAAATGTAATTTTAGAGCGGCCCCGTCGCCTAGCCAGGACAGGGCGTCGGATTTCTAATCCGGAGGTCCCGGGTTCGAATCCCGGCGGGGCCGCTACTCCAATGCTTATTGCAGGAAATGCATGCTTACGCGTATTAAGCAGGTGTTTGCGGCACTAAAAGAAAAGAAAAGCAAAAAAGAAGCCATCAATTTCTTCGTAAAAGAAGTGCAAAAATTACTAATTTCTTCAGATGTCGAAATAAAAACAGTAATTGAACTCACATCTAAACTACGCGAAAGACTGGAGCAAGAGCTACTTCCTGGTGTCGATTATGTACTGGTAGCAAAGAAAGTTTTAGCGGATCTGCTGCTTGAACTGGTCGGCAAGGAAGGCGGCAAGCTGAACCTTGAGCAGCGTCCCACGTTTATCCTTCTTATCGGACTTTACGGTCATGGAAAGACCACAACAGCAGCGAAGCTTGCGCGCTACCTGCGTTCTCGCGGCTTGAAGGTAGCCTGTGTTTGCCTAGACACGCAGCGTCCAGCTGCCTACGAGCAGCTTAGACAACTTTCGGAGAAAGCAGGCGCAGACTTCTACGGCGACACATCTGCAAGGTCCTCGCTAGAAATTCTTGACAGAGTTCTTCCTCAGTTGCGCAGGTACGATGCAGTTATCTTCGACAGTGCAGGCAGGGATGACCTAAACGAGGAACTTGTGCAGGAACTGCGCAAGCTAAAGGAAAGACTTCAGCCGCAAGAAATCTTGCTGGTGCTTGACGCTGCTACTGGTAGAGTTGCTCGCAGACTAGCTGAAAGATTTGCTGCAGAAGTGGGAATTACTGGAATAATTCTTACTAAAATGGACAGCTCGGCAAAAGCTGGAGGCGCACTTGCGGCCTGTGCTGCTAGCGGAGCAAAGATAAAATTCATAGGAACAGGCGAGCATCTTGAAGATTTTGAACCGTTCAATCCAAAAGAATACATTAAGCGCGTAGTCGGCATAGCTGACCTCGATGGTCTTTACCGCCAGGTAGAAGCAGTGCTCCGCAGGCTAAAAGACGAAGAGCAGCTGCTAGAAGAGGCTGCTGAACGCATGCTCACAGGCAAAATGACACTGCTAGATTTTTACCTGTACCTTAAATCAATAACAAAAGAATCGCCGCTGGATAAACTGCTCTGCTTTGTTCCTGGCGCAGAAGAACAGGTACTTGGAATAGCAAAAGATAAAATAAAAAAATATTTAATTATTTGTAGTTCACTAAGACGCAGCGAATTGCTGGATCCAAGTAAGCTGCTGAAAAACAGGAAAAGGCTACTGAAAGTAGCAATTGGCGCAGGAGTAAGAGAAGAAGACGTGCTGCAGCTCATCCAGGACTACAACCGAGTCCGAGTGCAGGTACTGCAGCTGCTAAAAAACCGTGAGCTCCGAGCCAGAGGACCTCTTGGTCGTGTGCTGGGCAAGCTGTTAAGATAAGCATGAAGCGCAGACCGTACTGGATATTTTATCCAGAATACTTCGACAAGGACAGGACACGCGGAGAAGGTAGAAGGATTCCGCGAGCTCTTGCTGTAGAAAGACCGACACTGGAAGAACTAGCAAAGGCCTGCAAGATGCTCGGACTAGAATATATACTCGAAAAAGAGAAAAGATACCCGAAAAACTGGTATTATTCACAAGGCAGAATAGCCGTTAAAAGGATCGACGGCAAGAAAAAGAAAGAGCTGTTGCGGGAACTGGCAAAGTGCTTGTTGCTTGTCCGGCAGCAGTGATGAGTGCTAACCTGCCTGAGCGGTGATGTAAAGGAGGTGATCCTGAGATGATGAATGGATAGGACTCGCCGAAAAGGTGAGGAAGTCCACCCTTCCTGACACAATTTTAATATTCTAGCACAGTTCACGATACATGTGGTATTTCATAGCCTACATGCTTTTCTGCTACGGCAAGCAAGAACTCACTGTGGACGAGCTCTGGGAGCTGCACAGAAAAATGTATGTCCGCTACAAGATTTCTTTTTGTGAAAATGTAGAAGTGCTCAAGAATTACTTGCGCAAGTTAGCTTCTCTTGGATTTGTAGTGCTACAAGACAACAAAATAATTGTTCACGCAGAAAAGCTACAAAAGCTTATAGCCTGCATGGAAGAAGACTCGCTTCTCCAGGATGACCAAACATATTACCTCGCATATTTATGGAAAAGAGTGCAGCAAGCTATGCGCGAGCTGCTCGCAAAAATTCCAGGCTAAGGTTTGCTGGCACTTTCTCTGCTATTCTTTCGCACCTTACCTCTTTTAGCTCTAGAGGTCTTGCCACTAGCTTTATACTTGGCTGCTGCACACCCAGCAGTCCTAGTACTTTCAGCGCTGTCTTAGGAATGAACGGATAGTACAGTGTGCTGAGCCAGGCACAGGCACAGGCAGCACAGTACAGTGTTTGTGCAGGATTTCTCTCTTTCCAAGGCTCCCGCTCGTTCAAGAACTTGTTAGCCACTCCTGCTAACCGAGAAAGTACCTTGTCAGCTTCACAGAAATTGAACTCTTGCATGAACTGCAAATATTCGCTCACCCCATGTTCATACTCTTTTACTAGCCATTCATCTAGTTCAGCTTTTACCAACTTCCCTCCTAGCCTAGTTTCAGCGAGTTTAAGCACCCTGTAGCAGAGGTTAGCGTAGTCTGCGACAAGGCAATTATTTATTTTCGCCGCAAAATCCTGCAAGGAGAAATCTGTGTCCTTGACCTTGCCTGTATGGAGCGTAGCAAGGTAGTAGCGCAGGTATTCTGGATTAATGCCTGCGCGCGCAAAGTCGTCCGCGTAGAGCACGTGACCCCTGCTCTTCGAGATCTTTTGGTGCTCCAAGGTAATGTATCCGTGCGCGTAGATCCTGCGAGGCAGCGTGTACTTCTCGAGCGCTAGCAGCATTCCGAGCCAGAAAATTGCATGATGATATACTATATCTTTACCTATTATATGTATAATATAGGCTGCATCTTGCCAGTACTGCCTGAACTTCTCCTCGCCTAGCTGCAGCACTGCAGTAAGGTAGCCGACAGGAGCATCGAACCACACGTAGAATACCTGGTCCTGCAGTTCTTCCAGCGGTACAGGAGTTCCCCATTCCATGTTCCTGGTAATGTCCCATTCATCGATTTTTTCTAGCAGCTCCAGCACGTACTTTTTCAGCCCTTCCTCCATTTCTAGCTCTTGCTCAATGTACTGCTTCAGCCTTGGCTTTACCTTGCTTAGGTCAAAGAACGCATGCTTGACCCTTCTTAGCTCTACTTTGCTTCCGCTAAGCACGCTGTACGGCTCTTTTATCTCTCCTGTTTTCAGGTACCTTCCGCACGCATCGCAGTGGTCGCTGTACTGGTCTCTGGCTCCGCAGTAGGGACAAGTACCCTTGACGTACCTGTCGGGCAGGAACCGCTGCAGCACAGGATCATAGTAGCAGAGAGTCTCCTTCAGTTTTATGTATCCCTTTCTCAGCAGCTCCAGGAAAATTTCCTGCGTGAGCCGCTTGTTCAGCTCAGAAGATGTTCTAGCAAAGCTGTCTGGCTCTATTCCTAGCAGCTCGAGCTGCTCGAGCAGCAGCCTGCAGTTCTCGTCAACGAGCTCTTGGGGGCTGATTTTTTTAAGTTCTGCCTTCAAAGAAATAGGAGTTCCGTGCTCGTCAGAACCTGTTACAAAGAGTGTTTCCCTTCCAAGAATTTTATAAAATTTCGCGGCAACATCAGCAGCAACCAGCGTAAAGAGGTTGCCAATATGCGGTTTATCTTCAGCGTAGGGCAGGGCAGCTGTAATGAGCATGCGTTTATCCATAAGGTATTTATTGCTCTTGTCTGCTATTTATAAGTTACCAGTTATGCTCATCGGTGCCTGACCATGAAATATAACGTGCAGTACACAATCCAAAATGCTGTTGTTGTCGTCGATTTTCGGACAAGGATCGATATCTATAAGATTCTGGAAACATTCGATGATGTAGAATACGAACCGACAACATTTCCTGGACTGATCTGGAAAATTGATGGTCCGCGCTGTCTCCTGTTTAGCTCAGGCAAGGCAGTAATTGCCGGAATCAAGACTAACAGAGTCGAAGACATCAAGAAATTAATAGAAGAGAAGGTTGTCCGCAGGCTGAGGGAAATAGGCATAAATGTACCAGACAACTTTTCTTTTGAGATCCAGAACCTTGTAGCGAACGCAGATCTGGGAAAGCCAATCGATCTTAACAAAGTCTACGCGCAAAAGGATAAACTCGTTAAGAAGTTCAACCTTAAGTCAATCTCTTATGATCCCGAATCATTTCCAGGAATGCGTATAGCTCTAGGACCAGATGTAGGTGTAACATGCCTTGTATTTAGTTCAGGTAAAGTAGTAATTGCTGGAGCAAAGACAGAAGAATGCATTGAAAGAGCTCTAGAAAAATTAATCGATGTACTTAAAGAGGCAGGCGCACTATAAAGCCTATGCTGCTCAGGCTCTCAGCATTTTTTGCCGCTGCACTGCTTTTTCTCGCTTGCTCGGCTGCCTGCATTTACATGACTGGAGTCACGCGCACCTGGGAAATTGTGCCAAAAGGTACAGTGCTCGACCTTGGACCTGTCGGCAAGGGCTCTGTGCTGCTGTTTAATATAAGCACGCGCGAGCGCTACCTCTGCCCTCCGTGGGATAACTGGGACCGCGCGTGGGCCGAGCACCTTCCCCCAGGCATCGTCCAGAAATACACTGGCTGGTTCCAGATCTACTTTCACCCGTTCACGCTCATTATAACAAACGCGACGCCGTGCGGTAGCTACACCTTTCCTGTCTGCGTGCAGGATCAGGGCACCGGGATAAAAGAGTGCATCTATGTGCACATTGTCGTGCAACCTCCTAGACCGAGAATAACTTACAGAATATCTCGCCTGTTTAATACTATAGTGCTGAAGCTCTACAACAGGGGTAACACCTGGGAAATCTGCAGCATTTCTACTAATGTTCCTGCTGCAATTCATCCTGCTTCGGCCTACCTTCCTACAAAGTACGCTGCAACATTCTTTATTTACCCTAAAATTGACAAGGGCACTGTAATTATTAGAGTGAACTGCACTATTTCTCGCCTTATAATAAAATATAATTATTCTAGGCTGCTAGCAGAAGCAAAACCAGCAGTGCTTGAACTCTATCCTGGTCAGGCAGCCAACGTTACTCTCTACGCTGAGCAAGGGGTGAAGCTGCAGGTGCTGCCTTCGCCGCTCGACGTGGTTCTCCAGTTCCCGCTGCTCGAGGTCTATGTACCGCAGAACATTTCTCCTGGCACATACTACGTTAAGCTGCTGGCAAAGAAAGGTCCACGAACCGAAACCGTTAAAATAAAAGTAGTTGTGCGCAGGCGCCTACCAGTGTACTGCAAGCTGCTGCACCTGCTCATTCTGCCGGCAGCGACAAATGCCACTGTCCTGCAGCCGTTCAAGCTCCATGTCTTTGTCTTCAACGGCGACAACGAGAACCACACCCTGCAGCTCACTCTAGAGACGCCGCAGCAAGTGCTTGCGAGGATTCCCAGCAACGTTACTGTGCCTGCAGAAGATAAGATTGCAGTAATGCTAGAAGGAGTAGCTCTCCAGCCAGGAAACTACACTATTGTAGTAAAGGTTCCAGCATGCGGCATTTCTGCAAGTGCAAAGATCCAGGCAATTAATCCTGTTGCGAGAAATGTTTATGTAAATGCTTCGGTACAAAGACAAGCAAACAAAAATGCTAGCAAAGCTTCTCTCAACAAAACGAGCACTTCTGTGCTGCCTCAAGCAAGCGCTGTGCCTCCTGCAGTAGAGTTCCAGCCTGCAAGCGTAGAAATATACCCAGGCACTCCTAGTCTCCAGCTCCGGCTGGTTATTGCTGCGCCGCAGCACGAGCGCTGCACGTGCGCGCTATTTAATAAAATAATATATGTAAATAATACATATTCATTACCTATTGTTATTAACACTGCGCAGTACAAGACTGCAGGCACCTACACGTACACGCTGCCTGTTACCTGTACTTGCTCTGGCCACAAGTTCTCTCTGCGTGCTCAAGCCAAAATAACTATCTTGCCTGTCCATGGTCTAGACGTGCTGCCGGCACACGTTATTCTGCGCAGTCCTTCTGGTACCTTCGTCTTAACAATAAAGAATACTGGAGACGTGCCAGAGCAGCTTACTGTAGCCACTACCTGCAACGCCAGCCTACCGAGCAGCATCGTTCTAGAGCCGGGAGAAAGCAAGCAGGTAGCTGTGCACTACTGGCTAGCGCCTGGTACGCGCTGCGAAATACTGTTCTTGGGCCAAGGAGTGCAGGCCAGAGTCGCTGTGGAAGTGCCTGCACAGCACCGTTCCAGCAAGCCGAAACCGTTCCCTCTCTTTGCTCCCTTCCTCTGGTTGCTTAAATACTTGGGCCTCTAAACCTTTTTAGCTCATGGCTAGACGAAAAGTCGCCGACGAGGAACTCTTCAAGTACGCTCCTTTTGAGCTGCTGAGAAATTTCTTGGCACTGATGACTGGCAAAAAGTTCGACATCTTTCGCCTGGTGTGTGAGCGGCCAGGCATAAGCATCGCTGAAATAACCCGGGAGCTCGGTCTGCCGAAAAGCACTGTGAGCTCTGCTATAGCTGCTATGCGCGAGCAGCGACTAGTAGAAACAAGGATAGTCGTAGACGAAAAATCTAAAAGAGTGCGCGTTCGAGTCTATCCTAACGTCGAAACACTCTCTCTGGTAACAAAAGAACTAGAAATCCTCTACCTAAAAGCGAGAAGGTCGCGCCTGGAACAATGAAAATGTACTGTATCCTTGAACTGCGGGCTACTACTGAAGACAAGCTAAAAGAGTTGCTGGAACAGCGCAAACAGGACCTTGAGCAGCGCTACAAGGACAAGATAAAGCTGCTAGGCAGTGGAGAGCCGAAAAAGGAGCAAGTTTGGTACATTTCTTTCCTTGAGGCTGAATATTTTCCCCGAGACCTGGCAGATCTCGTGATGTTTGTCGCTGCCGAAAGTCCTGCCTACCTAGAGCTTGACGGAGAAGATCTAGAATGTAGCGCGGAAGAGCTCTCGCGTATTCTAACTGCAGTTGCTGCCAGCTACTACAAGCTGAAAAAGTTCCTTAATCTCTCTACTCTTGCCTACACAGAGCAAGGAAACTCGCGCTGGATAACTCCAGAACTTGCCGAAGACCTGTGCCTTACAGACAAAGAAGTCAAGCTGGTGGAACTCGGCTGCGAGGTGCACGTGGCAGAGCCAAGCGAAGAGTACATCAAGCCGCTGTTCACTGTGCTGGACGATTTCTTGCCCTGCGGCTACTCTGTAGACCGCTCAGCAGCAGACGGTCCTGGGTACGTGCTGGCAGTGCGCGTGCAGGGCATCTGCAGAAAAATATCTACATTATTTTATCTTATTATTACTTACTGCCCGGTGTTCCTGCAAATCCATCGACCAGACTACTTAAAAATACCGCTTTCCGAGCTCCAGGAAGGACTCAACTCTCTGGCCTCGATGCTGGCAACCGCGAAGGCCATGCTGGAGCTCCGGCTGCAGACCAAGTTCAGGCAAAGGGGCCAAGTTCAGTAAAACTGAACTTAACCTGAAAAGATCTAAATACTTACGGCTGCAAATATCATTCTGAAAAACATACTATGCATCTGTGGAAGGTATGAGCGCTTTCAGGCTCGCGGCCTTGGCCGCTGCTGGAATGCTTGTTGGCAGCTCGCTCGCAGTCTCTGCTGCGCTCGCGCAGACTCCTACGACAATTATAAGTCCATCGAAGGCAGCGATCCAAACATTCTTGCAGCACCTTGTAGTCAACGGTGTGCCTGAAGTGCAGATAGTTGTCGGTACAAACCACGCTCTTGCAACTGACGCAATGGTTGCTGGTTGGATTTCTGCCAAGATAGCCTCGCTAGCCTACGTGAAGAAGCCAGAGAAGAAAACCTACACTCTTAGCCCTGCAGAAATAGAGCAGAACATTGCGCTCACAAACAAGGAAGTCAAGCTCTGGATTGGCCAGTACAGCGAAGTCTACAATGTAAGCTACAACATTACTCCACTAGAGCCTGCAAAGAACTTGACGTTCAACGTCAGCCTCAAGCAGCCTATTGTCGACAGCATATACTACAACTTGACTGCCACGCTGCAGAACGTGCAGATGCGCTATGACTCTGCTACAGGAAAGTATTACTTGGTTGCTAGTGGAGTGGAGTACAAGTACGTGTTCTACAACAGTACAGGAAACCTAACAGCGTCTGCACTGATCGGCCAGAAGGTAAACATCCTAGGTGTAGACCTCAAAGTAGTTAATGTTACGAAGGACAGCATTGTCCTAGAGCAGCTCGAGGCAGAGAAGAAAATCACCGTGCCTGGAAAAATTGACTTGTCGCAGTACGGTGCTCCTTACGAGATAAAGTTCAACGACATTGTCGTTATTGCAACTAGCGGACAGACAGAATACGGAGTATCGTTTGTTATCTACAACGCTAAGACTGGCCAAGTAATCGAGCAGGGCATAATGACCAAGGAGCAGTTCAACGAATACATCAACAAGCTGCTAGAGAACTACTCGATCAGAGTAGAAGTTAAGACGCTGGCCAAGTCCTGGATCAACGGCACTCCAGGTTATGTCGTTGTCGACATCGTCAAGGGCGAGTTCACGCTAACTACTACAAACACAACGCTGCCTGAAAACGCCACAAAGGTCCTAGGCATCGAGAATCCTGAGTACTGGTCCTACAAGCTAGACATTTCCGAGAAAGCCATAACGCTCGCGTTCGAGTACAGCAACCAGCTAGAGTTCACTCCTAGCAAGTCAGAGTACAAGCTGCCTAAGGACATCTTGTCGCTGTACGTGCTCTACAAGAAGCCTGCAGGAATGTACCATGCAATGGTCTACGGTCATGCGCTACCTAACTGGAACACGACAAATTACACGTACGACGACTTGGTAAGCAAGGGATACTTGGTCAACTTCAAGGCAATCAACGAGAGCGATCTCTGGGAAGTCAAGTACAGCTACATTACTACAACCAACGCAGAGAACAAAACAGTCTATGCAGGCATCAAGATTGAGATTATCTACAAGCAGACAGGACAGACTGCAGTAACCATAGTCTACAACTACAGCAACGGAGAGCTTGCAGTGTACACCCCTAGCGGAAACATTCCTGCAGGCAACACTGGCAGCGTGTATGTCAGCGAGTTCGGTATCTACGTGAGCAAGCCAAACACCAACGAAGTAGACCTAGCAGTGCCTACAACGCTGCCTGAGTTCATCGTCAGCGAGCACGTACAGCGAGTGCTCAAGGTGCTCAAGGAAACTGTGCTCAAGGAAGGCGACTCAGTGACTGTCGGCAACACTGTCATCAAGGTCGAGTCTATCAGTGCAGTGCCTGTAGTCAAGCACGGCTACAACATTACCGTGTCGTACACCACGGTCGAGCCTACAGTGCTCACTCCTGAGCAGCTAGCGCACCTAGTAGTTACCGACAAGGCATGGTTCGGCGAAGTGACCAGCGGCACTGCGCCAGCAAACGTGATCGCTGTTGGCGGCCAGCTAGTCAACGAGCTAGTCAAGGAGCTCGTTGTCAGCAACCTAATGCAGCCTATCAAGAAGGACCAGGCAGTGCTAGAGCTAGTAGACTACAAGATCAACGGCAAGACCTACAAGGTGCTAGTAGTCGCTGGCTGGAACGCAGAACTCACTGAACAGGCAGCATACAAGCTGCTCCAGCTCTGGCCAGAATAAAGCATTTTTACTCTTTCCTTTAACTTTTCTTAATGCATAAACACTTTTTGCTGCTCACTTTCTTCGTTTTTCTCCTGCAAGTAAGTGCACTGGTCGTAGAGATTAAGCCTGCAGGCAGGCAGGCACTTGCCCTGCACTTTTCTCGTCTTCCAGCAAACTTTACTGGAGCAAGGCTGAACTCGCTGTTTGCCGAGTACGGAGTGCCGTGCAAGGTACTGAACTTCTCGGACAATACCCTGGTAGTCACTTGTAGCAGCTTCAACGTAACTGGTCGCTGCATCGACTACGCGCTTTCTTTTGCTGTAGACCTGCACGACAAAGTCAATAAGCTAGTTTTCCTTGCCTGGAAAAACTACAAACCAGTGCTAGTAGTGCTGGAAAACTGCAGCCAGGTAGCCTATGGTTGGGCATGCTCGCAGTTCACGGTCAACCTCAGCGGAAAGACCGAGCTCACATTAACGCTTTCAGGCAACTCCTCGAAGTATGAGCTGACAGAGGTAGAGTACTGCAATTTCTCTAAACCAGCTGCAAAGAACAGCAGCACGACCCTACCGCCTCCTCCGCCCTTGCCCAGCCACAAACTTTCCCTGCTTCAAAGGTTTATAATTATAGCAGGAATAATAGCAGTAGCAGTCTACTTCCTTATTATTAGGCCAAGGAGGAGAAGATGAAACTGCGCTACTACGGCCATTCTGTTTTTGTTGTTGCTGGCGGCAGCACAAAAGTAGTAGTCGATCCTTGGATCTCTAATCCGCTCTCGCCGATCACCTCTCCTGAGGAGCTGGAAAAGGTTGACTACGTGCTCGTGACGCACGACCACCAGGACCATCTAGGAGAAGCAGTAGAGATTGCAGAACAGCACAAGGCAAGGGTGCTTGGAGTCTACGAGCTTGTCCAGGATCTGCCTGTACAGGGAATACCAGCAAACATTGGCGGCAAGGTCCAGCTGGACGACCTGCAGGCAATTCTAGTAAAGGCAGAACATTCCTGCAAGAGAGGCGTGCCCGTGGGTTTTGTCCTGCGCTGCAGCGGCAAGGCAGTCTACCATGCGGGCGACACTGGCATTTTCTACGACATGAAGCTTTACGGCGAACTGTACGGCATCAAGCTAGCGCTGCTGCCTGTAGGCGGCAGGTACACTATGGACGTCGAGGACGCGCTCAAGGCGCTAGAACTGCTCAGGCCAGAAAAGTTCGTGCCCATGCACTACAACACCTTCGAGGCTATTAAAGTCAGCGAGGACAAGCTGCAGGAACTTGCCAGGAAGGCAGAATCTCTCGGAGTCGAGTGTGTGCTGCTAGAACCAGGCGAAGAGCTGCAGCTCTAAAGTTTAAATTTTCTCTTTTTTCTGTTAAATTGTTTTTGCCTGGCCCCGTAGCTCAGCCTGGCAGAGCGTCCGGCTCATAACCGGAAGGTCCGGGGTTCAAATCCCCGCGGGGCCATCATTTTTCTGCATGTCTGGTTCCTAGAGTATTCTATGGAGCTGCGCAGGACATTATCCCTCCTTGCCGAGGAAGCTGCCCACGCAGAGACCGAGGCAGACATTCTGCGAGCACTTGTTCCTGCAAGGTACGTGCTCGAGAAAGACCAAGTATACCTAGAAAAGGTCCTTGACGGCAAGGTTGTCGAGCGCTGGAGAATTGGCAGCTACCGCTGGTGGCAGCGCGTGCAGAAATACTCCAGCCGCTGGATTTCTAGACCAAGTAATCCTTTACCAAGTAAAGGCTGTCCAGCTTCTTGCGGTCTCTGCGAGCTGCACAAGAACAGAACTGCGCTAGTCAATGTAGTAGTAACCAACAGGTGCAATTCTTGCTGTCCTTACTGCTTCTTTTACTCTTTCCGTGCAGGCTACGTCTACGAACCAAGCATTCCAGAAATAGTGGAAATGCTGAAGTTTGCTGCTAGCCAGAACGACGGCAAGCTGCTGGCAGTGCAGCTGACTGGCGGCGAACCACTGCTGCGCCAGGACCTTCCTGAGCTAGTGCAGGCAGTCAAGCAGCTCCAGGTGCAGCATGTCCAGCTGAACACAAACGGTCTCAGTCTTGGGCTGCTCTACCTGCGCTCAGAGCAGGCAGCCGTAGAGCTGGCAAGGAGGCTGCGCGCTGCTGGAGTAAACACGGTTTACCTTTCCTTTGACGGTGTGCAGCCAGAAATAAACAAGAAGAACCACTGGCTCGTGCCGTTTGCGCTCGAGGCAATGAAGCAAGGCAAATTGACCAGCATAGTGCTCGTGCCCACGCTCATTCGTGGCTGGAACTTTCCAGGTGAGCTTGGACCAATAGTCGAGTTTGCTGCTCTCCATCCAGAACTGGTGCGAGGAGTTAACTTTCAGCCAGTCTCGTTTGTTGGCTGCATGCAGCCAAACGAAGAGCAGCGAGTAACGATATCTGATGTGCTCGAGGAGTTCGAGCGACTAGGAAAGCTAGCACTGCCGCTCGAGTGCTGGTACCCTGTTCCTGCACTGGTTCCTTTTTTAGTTGCCTTAGGCAAGGCACACCTCGGCTTTTACAATAGTCCGGTCTGCGGAGTAGCCACTTATGTTTTTGTTGAGCGAGAAAACGGAAAAGTGGTGCGGCTGCACCCTATCACGGAGTTCGTGGACGTCGACGGGCTCTACCAAACATTTCTTAAACTGGCAGAAAGAAAAATGCGGCACGGCCTGTTATATTCTTGGCTTGCTCGCTGCCTTACTCCTTTAGGCAAACTACTGAGCAAGAAACTGTTAGAAAAGTATCTGCTGGCAAGAGAGCTTCCTGACGGAACTAAGCTTGCTGAGTTATTGGCTAAAATAATTTCGCGCAAAGATTACTCCTCTGCCGGAGAATTTCACTATAAGTTTCTTTTTCTTGGAATGATGCACTTCCAGGACTTGTTCAACTATGACATTGATAGAGTAATGCGCTGCTCAATTCACTATGCAGCTCCTGGAAAGCTAATACCGTTCTGCACGTATAACGTGCTGCCAAAAATTTACAGGGACAAAATCTTAAGAGAAAATGCTATTAAAGATGCTCGAGTTGTCGAAAAACTCCAAGAACAAGCAAAGCAAGAATTTCTGGAGATAGAAGAAATACGCAGCAACCAAGAAAAGCAGGCAGAGCTGCGCAAACATCCTGTTTACAGGCAATATTATGGCCAGCTTCTCTAGGATTTATATAATTACAGCGCTGTAGTCAGTATTGCCTGCGCAGCGGCTTGCATGGGTGGAAACATGGCAAGGAGAACCGCGGTTGTCGATACCTGGAAGCGCAAGGTCTGGTACGAAATATATGCTCCTCCGTACTTCGAGGAAAAGCTGCTAGGAGAGACTCCCGCAGACGATCCCAGCAAGGTCATTAACCGGATGGTAGAAACTACGCTGTTCGAACTTCTAGGCAACTCCCAAAAAATGTACCTCAAGCTATATTTCAGGATTCTGCGCGTGCAAGGCACTAAAGCATACACTGAATTTTGGGGCCATGAACTTGCCAGAGATTATCTTACACGCATTGTAGTAAAAAGAACAACCAGAATAGATCACGTGTTTGACGTGACAACAAAAGACGGTGCCCTTGTACGAGTAAAGCCAATAGTTATTACAAAGTATAGATGTGCTCGCAGGCAAGAGACAGCTATCAGAAAACTGCTGCAGGAAAAGATCACCGAAATCGCAAAAGGGTTAAATTTCGCAGACTTTGTAAAATATATGGTTACTGAACAGCTCTGCTCTGCGCTCGAGCCTCATATTAATAAAATTTACCCCGTGAAAAAGTTCCACATTCGCAAGTCCGAGGTTTTCAGGCTTCCTGGCCCTGCCTAAAAACTCTTAGAAGGTGCTGCCTATGGCAAACATCCTGCAGGACAAGGATATTTATGAGTTTCTGAAACAGTACTTAACAGAAGAAGAGCTGCAGATCCTTGCAAAGGTAAACGGTAGACCAATAAGAGACAATGAACTGCTAGAGTATTTCTTTGGTAAAAAGGACGTTAGCGCAGAAGAGCGCAAGTTGCTCGAGCGAAAAATAAGACGGGCGCTCTACAAGCTAGAAGATCTAGGCATCATTGAAGGCACGCGCGACGAGGACAACCGCGTTGTTTGGCGCATGCGCAGGCAGCCGTTCATGAAGCTGCTGTCTCGTCTGCGTTCCAGGATCGAGGAGCTGCAAGAGAGGCGCGCTAAATATGCTTCGTCTTCTTTCTTTGTTTGTCCTTCTTGTGGGCGCGAGTTTTCTTTCAATGAAGCTCTCGAGAGCTCTTTTCTCTGTCCTTTTTGTAATGCTTTGCTGCAGGAAATGGACGTGAAGGAGAAACTGCAGCAAATAGACCAGGAACTCGAGAAGTTGCAGCGCATCTACAAAAAGCTACTAGAGTTCGTCTAGTTCAGGATACACCATAGAGAGTTTTTTGTACACTTTTTTGTACTTCGTAGTTATAACCACGATGTGCGCTGGCACTTTCAGCTTCTTTAATTCTTGTAGGAACGCTCTTACGTTGTTTATTTCTACTCTTAGAACGGCAGCGCACTTGCTCCTGTTTTTTATCGAATTGTTCATTACTTCTTCTGTTAGCCCATCTGCGATTATTGGCAGCACAGCCTTAGGCGTGTCTAGCAGCTTCACAGGACACCTTGTCCTGAGGATGCTGATTGTCTGCAGAATTTTCTCTTTTGAGTTAGCGCGAATTAGAATATACTGAACAGAATTTTTATTTTTGCTTTCTGTAGAAGAGCTATGCTCAAGAAAACTATTACTATTAGCTTCGGTACTAGTGTTTACAACATCCTCGCCTTTTCTTATTTTTGCGTTGTTCAAGTTCTCATCCTTTACTATTTTGCCAGGAGGAAAAAACAATGTTTGAAGCTCCTTGGCCCAGGAATATTTTTGGTTTTTTCACCTGAGAGATTTCCAAGACTAATTAAAAATATATCTAAAAGAATTAGTAAATTTAAGTTTATCCATTACGTGCTGCTAGCTGCCAACCTTTTGGTCCTGTTTCTTGCCTGGGCTTTCCTGCTCTACGCTACCTGGTTTTCCTTGCACCAGTTCAGCTTGCCGAAAAAGGAGCGCGTACCTGCAGTGATGCCCGTAATTCCTGGACTAACCGTGCCAATAACAGCACTTGCATCTATTGTGCTGCTCTTGCTGGTGCACGAGCTCTCGCACGGCATTCTCGCAGAATATTACGGAGCACGGGTGAAGAGCTTTGGCATAGTTTACCTGCTCTTTATCCCTGTAGGAGCATTCGTGGAGATCGACGACCAGGACCTTGCTGCGCTGGCTCCCAGCAAGAAATTTAACATCTTTGGCGTTGCCTCGCTCATGAACGTGCTGACAGGCTTGCTTGCAGTGCTGCTCCTTCGCTGGCTTATTCCTGCGCTGCACGCCAACCTGCAAGACGTGGTTGCCGGCAAGCTTTCAGTGTTGTTCTGGTTTGCCGTGCTTTCCATTTCTATTGGTCTCGTCAACCTCTTACCGCTAGCTGGTCTAGACGGCTACAAGATGATGCAAGCACTGGAAGAGATGGTGCGGAACAGAACATTGAAGACCTGCATAAAAAAGGCAAGGGACCTGCTTGCAGCCCTCTTCCTTGCAGTTATTCTGCTCTCTTTTCTGGCTATTATATTTTAGGTACTCCTAGATCAACTCCACTGTATTTTTTAGGAGCGTGCTTCTCTGTTTTTATTCCCCCAAATATGGCAAACGCCCTTATCTTAGTAGGCTCTAGCTTATCGTCGATCCTTACTCCAAACTTCATTTCTGCTTCTGGTTCTGCGTGCGTGTAGAGTACTTCTTGGAGCTCTGTAAGATCGCGCACGGCTACATCTTTCCCTAAAGTAAAGTGCACGAGTATTCTTTGTGCGCTGACAATTTTATCGGAAATGAGCGGATAATTTACTAGCTGCCTGCCTATTGCCTGCACATCTTTCTTTGTTCCTTCAGCCACGCTCATTGTACTTAGTCCTGCATTACGTAGAATTGTGCAGACATCCGCAAAGTCGAGGTTCACTGTGCTGTACTCAAACATCACGTGCATCAAGTCTGCTATGCAGCGTGCTAGAATCTCGTTAGTTTTCCTGAATGCTTCGGCCACGGGCAACTGGCCATAAAGCTCGCTAACCCTGTCATTCTCTACTATTATTGCTGCATCCATTTTTTCTATTATTTCCTGCATGGCTTTTTCCGCCCTTTTCTTTGTTCCTCCTCCCTCTATCCTTGACGGAAGAGTCACGATCGCAACTGAAAGTGCACCAGCCTTCTTGGCAGCTTCACCGAATACGGGAATGCAGCCACTGCCTGTGCCCTTGCCTAGTCCTCCTACAAAGAAAACCATGTCTGCTCCATCGATTAGCTTGAGCAGCTTGTCGAGCTCTTGTTCAGCAATTTTTCTGGCAAGCTCCATGTTTGCGCCAACTCCGAATCCCTTGGTTATGCTTTCTCCTAGCAGCACTTTTTTGTCTGCCCGAACAATTCTTAGTTTTGTGGCATCAGTATTCATTGCAATAATTTCAACATAAGGAATGTTGTATGCTTTTAGGTCAGAAACAATGTTGTTTCCGCAATCTCCTACACCAATGATTTTAACGTTTGCCCTGTAAATTCCCATGTGCAGCACCCAGCTCTCCTCTTTTTATAATCTGCTTAAATTTTATATAAATAGGCCGGGGGGCTGGCGGTCCCCTGTAACCCGAAACCCGCCTATGCGGGGGCCGATGGCCTGAGGGGCGGCGCGGTCCAAGGCAAGCAGCCCGCAGGAAGCGGCAGTGAGCGTAACCCTCCGGGAGGTCTGCCGGTGCCGTCGAGCTCTCGGTGTAGGCCGAGAGCAGCGGCTTTGCCGTGCCGGTGTCAGGTCCGGGAGGAAGCAGCACTGGCACGGACGGCAGTACGCTCCCGGAGAAGGTGCGCGAGCCGCGGCCCTGCGGGCTGCTTGCCTGCGGGCTGCGTCCACCCTTAGGCTAAAATTTCTTTACTGAACCGTGCGAGTAGTCTACCATGCCTAGCTTCCTGCTCTTTACCGGCAAGGGAGGAGTAGGCAAAACAACCCTTTCTGCAGCCGCAGCAGCCAAGCTTGCAGAGCAGGGCAAAAAGGTGCTGCTGGTATCAATCGACCCTGCTCATTCTCTCAGCGATATCTTTGAGCAAGAAATAGGTGCAGAAGAGAAAGAAATTATCCCAAACCTGTATGTGCTTGAGCTTGAGCCAGGAAAAGTACTAGGAGAAGGCATAAAAAATGTGCTAGAACCGCTAAAAGAAATGCTAGGCGAGCTTCCAGGCTTCGAAGACTTCCTTGCAGAGCTAACATCTTCTCCTGGCTCAGATGAACTTGCTGCTCTTGAGGCTCTGCAACAGCTGCTGCACAGACAAGACTTTGACTATATAATCTTCGACACTGCGCCCACAGGCCACACGCTCAGGTTTCTTCGGTTACCTGAAATGCTTGAAAGAAGAATCTCTGCGAGCATTGAGGCAAGGAAAAAAGGATCGAAGCTGCAAGAAATGCTGAGAAAATTTCTTCCTTTTGCAGCTCCTACAACTGAAGAGGAAGAAGAACTAGAGAAATTAAGGCAGCAAGAGTTGCAGCAGCTACAAGAAGTGTTGCAGCGTATCCGCGAATTTAGGGCAGTGCTGGCAAACCAGCAACGCTCAAGGTTCTGCCTGGTAGCGAATCCTGACGGCTTAAGCTTCCACGAGACAAAAAAGCTGGCAGCGGCTCTTGCCGCGCTCGGGCTACCTATATATAAAGTATTCATAAACAAGGTACTGCCGGAGCAAGTCCAGGATCCTTACTTACTGGAATGGAAACGGCTGCAGCAGCGCTGGCTCGAGGAGTTCCGCAAAGAGTTCTCGGCAGAAAAGATAGAGATTATAAACTTGCTCCCTTATGAAGTAAAAGGACTAGAGAAAATTAAAGAATTAGCTGCTAACCTTTGTATATAAATTCGGCTCTAGAGGTGCTATTCATGGATGTTCCTGCGCAGCCATTCCCTCAGGTAGCTCCTGAAGACAGGGAAGTGCTGGAATTTTACGAAAAGGCTAAAGCAAAAATTAAAGTAGTTGGAATTGGGGGTGCTGGCTGCAACACAATTTCTCGTCTTTTTGACATGGGTATTGAAGGAGTAGAGCTCATTGCGATGAACACCGATGCTCAGCACTTGCTGTACACTAAAGCGCACAGAAAACTGATTCTTGGTAAAAAGCTGTGCAGAGGATTAGGAGCAGGAAATGATCCGACAAAAGGAAGGGAGGCTGCAAAGGAGTCAGCAGAAGAGATCAGAAAATACCTTGAAGGCACAGACCTGCTTTTTATCACTTGCGGTCTTGGCGGAGGCACAGGAACAGGCGGAGCTCCTGTTGTTGCAGAAATAGCAAAGGAGCTCGGAATTCTTACTGTTTGTGTGGTTACTTTGCCCTTCACTGTAGAAGGCTTGAAGCGCAGAAAAAATGCGGAGAAGGCCTACAATGAACTGCTCAAGGTAGCAGACACTGTAATTAAAATAAAGAACGACAAGCTGCTTGAGCTTGAACCTGACCTACCAGTGAACCAGGCATTCAAGAAAGCTGACGAAATATTGGCAAGCACGATAAAAAACATAGTAGAAATTATTACAAAATCAGAATTGATTAACGTTGACTTTGCCGATGTGCGCACAGTGCTTGAACATGGCGGAGTAGGTGCTGTCGGTTTCGGCGAAGTGAAAGAAGGACCAAGAGAAGACCGCGCAAGAGTAGTGGTTGAGCAAGTGCTCAACAATCCTTTGCTCGATGTACGCATTGACGGTGCGCGCAAGGCACTAGTAAATATTATTGGCGACAGGTCGCTCAGGCTAGAAGAAGTGCAGCAGATCCTTGAGGCGATTTCTTCTAAGCTGCATCCAGAAGCAGAGATAATTCCTGGCGCACACCACGACGAAAGCGTGCCCGAAGGCTACCTAAAAGTCTGGGCAGTGATCACTGGAATAGAAGAAGAGAAAAAGGGCTACGAGCTCGGCATAGAACAGATATGAAAACAATGAAACTTCGCCAATTCATTGCAGGCTGTAAGCGAGTCCTTAAACTGGCAAAAAAACCTACACTGGCAGAGTACAGGCAAGCCCTAAAGTTTTTGTTCTTTTTCGCTACAATTTTTGGAATTATTGGATTAATATTAACAATAATATTCTTAATAATAAAATAAGGCTGGAAGCATGCCTGTTATCCATGCAGTGCGCACTATCGCTCGGCAAGAATTCAACGCAGCCTACGCAATATATAACAGGGCAAAGAAGGATGGGCTGAAAATTTACTCAATTGTTGTTCTTCCAGAAGCGAAGGGATATATATTTGTTGAGGGAGAGTCGCTCGATGAAATAATTAAGGCATGTCTTGGTGTCCCGAAAGTTCGCGGCGTGGTCCGGCACCCTCCTGTAGCTCTCGAAGAACTGCAGCAGCTGCTCTTGCCTAAGAAGCCAGAGATAAAAATAAGCGTGGGTGACATAGTCGAGATCACGGGAGGACCATTTAAGGGAGAGAAGGCCAAGGTCATCCGAATAGACGAGAACAAGCGCGAGGTAATGGTAGAATTATTAAATATGCCTATTAAAATACCTGTTACTCTTTCGCTCGAGCACGTTCGCCGTGCATGATAGCCATGCCAACAACCTCTGAGCTGATCAAGCAGCGCCTAGGTATAGAAACAGCCGCGCACGCTCCTAGGCGCGAGTGGATAGGCAACCTCAGCATGAAAGACGTGGTAGAAATAGCAAAGCAGAAGTACCCAGACATGCTGGCAAAGTCGCTCAAGGCAGCAGTAAAGGAAGTGCTCGGAACCTGCGGCTCAATGGGTGTGATGGTCGAGGGCAAGGACCCTAAGATAGTAATTAAAGAAGTCGACGAAGGCAAGTACGATGACTTGCTCAAAGAGTGAGAGTCTATGCTCAGCAAGGAAGATTTCAGGAAAGCTCTCGAGGAAGCGATAAATTCTGCAAAGAAGCGCAGGTTTGTGCAGTCAGTTGAGCTGCTCATGAAGCTCAAAGACATAGACATGCGCAGACCAGAAAACAGGATAAGAGCAGAGGTTGAGCTGCCGAAAGGGAGAGGCAAAGAAGTAAAGATCGCTTTCATCGGTGATGGTATTCTTGCAGAAAAAGCAGCAGAACTTCTAGGAAAAGAAAACGTGTACACTAAAGAACAAATAGAAAAGCTAGCAAAAGAAAAGAAAAGAAATTTAAAGAAATTAGCTAAGAGGTATTACTGGTTCTTGATCAAGGCAGATCTTTTAAGAGTTCTTGCTCCATTAATCGCTCCTGTGTTTGGTCCAAGAAACAAGATTCCAAAGCCAGTAGCTACTCCCGAGCAGCTAGAAAGCATGGTCGAGAGACTCAGAAAAACAGTGCGAGTAGACAGCAAGAGAAATCCTGTGCTGATGCTGCCTATAGGCACAGAAACAATGAACTTGGACGACTTAGCAGAGAATGCTGCAGCTGCATATTCTCAGTTAGTGGCGCTGCTGCCGCACAAAGAACAGAACGTGGAGCATGTCTACGTAAAGCTCACTATGGGTCCTGCCGTGCGGGTGAAATGATGGTCTCTGAAGCCAAGCTACGGATGGCAGAAGAGATCAGGCAACTGCTGCTAGGAGCAAGAACAGTCGGGCTTGCAGACATTACAGGCTACGAGTCTGCTATCATTAAGCGTATCCGCAGGCAGCTGCTAGGGAAGGCAAGCACGAAGTTCATCAAGAAGCGCGTGTTTCTCAAGGTGCTTGAACAGCTCAAGGACAAGTACCCTGGCATCGAGAAACTGGCAGCTCATCTCGGTTCCCAGAACATGCTCATAGTTTCGCAGCAAGATCCATTTTCGCTGATCCAGCTACTCGAAGAAACAAAGGTCTGCACGTACGTTAAACCAGGACAGCCTGCACCAAAAGACATCGAGATACCTGCAGGCCCTACACCTTTCAGGCCAGGCCCAATACTCACGGAGCTCAAGAAACTTGGACTCAAGACCCGCGTAGACAAGGGAGTGATAGTAATCTCTGAGCCCGCGGTAGTTGTGCGTGCGGGCGAGCCTGTGCCAGAGAGTGTGGCATCGCTGCTCCAGAAGCTGAACATTAAGCCGGTGGAAGTAAAGCTGGAGCTACGTGCCGCCTACTACGAGGGCATGATCATTCCGCGCGAGATCCTGCTAAAAACAAGAAGCGCCTGGTTAGAAGATGTGCGCCGGGCAATAGAACAGGCAAAGCTACTCGCACTGGGTGTCCGTCTACCTACAGCGCTTACTGTGCGCGAGCTAGTATTTTTTGCTTGCCAGCAGGCAAGACTGCTTGCTGCAGGCGCAAAGTATATCTGCAAGGAAACCTTGCCTGCACTTCTTGCACAAGCACTGCGCACTGCAGAATATATTCGCTCGAAGCTTCAGGCCTAAATTTTTAAATTTTATTTCTGCCTAAATGTAGGGCTTTTGGCAAAGAATGGTCTGGGACAATGTCCATGGCTCCAGTCTATGCAGCACTGCTCCTGCACGAGCTAGGAAAGCCTGTAACAGAAGAAAATATTAATAAAATCTTGCAGGCAGCAGAGGCGAACGTTGATCCTGCTCTTGTGAAGGCTCTAGTTAATGCTCTGCAGGGACAGGATCTAGGAAAGCTCATCGAGGAAGCCAAGCAGTCAATGGTAGTGGCTGCAGCTGCACCAGCAGCAACGCCTGCACAGCAAGCTCAGGAACAGAAAAAAGAAGAAAAGAAGGAAGAGAAGAAAGAAGAAAAAGGAATGTCAGAAGACATTGGTGCTGGTCTAGCTGCTCTATTCGGCTAACGCTTTTTCTTCTTTCTTTGTTACTGCTGCAACAATTATTAGCGCACCAGCGATAATTAGCAGGATCTTTGCTGCTAGAGGTAACCAGTACATATTTGGCCACTGGTTTATTCTGTGCGCAGTAGCAACAGCTTCTGCTCTTGCAGCAAGCATAAAAGCTCCTGCTATGATAAGTGCCACTCCTGCTGCAATGCTGAGAGCCTGCCTGCGCTCAATTATTTTGCCTATGCCGTAACATACTAGACCAATTCCTGCGATGAGCATTGGCCAGAACCACTTCTTTGGAATTGCTGTAGGTAACTGCTTAGAGTGGCACTGCAGCATGTACAGTGCTAGTGCTAGGACTGCACCTATAAATAGCAGTATTCCTCCAACTGCCTTGATACCTTCGCTTCCTTTTGCTTGCCTTATCTGTGCTAGTGCTGCAACTGCTGCAAGAATACCTGCTACTAGCAGTAACACTACACTAACTAGTGCAGGAACAGTTCCAACAATTTCTATTAGCTTAAGGTGCGAAATTTCGCAAACCTGCTGGGCTACTGCTCCATAGAGCAGGATCTGGTCTACAGCAAGACTAGCACGGTTCTTTATCGACTTTACTAATATTCCTGGAACGTGCTTCACGGTAAAGATCAGTGCAGCAACGATTCCTAGCACAGCAGAAATGAGCAGCAGTGCACCAAAGACAGCTTCCAGATACTTGGCCTTCATCGCAATAATAAAGCCCTTACACAAATTATAAACTTGCGGAAATAATAATTCTACGCAATGCAGACTGCTCTCTCTTCGAAGTACTTGGAGAGTCTTGGCTACAAGCTGTACAGGTGTCCTCACTGCGGCAGTTTTTATTACGGCTTTAGTCCAAAAGGCTGCGGCGAATATCCTGAAAAACCTTACAGTTTTGTCGGCAATCCAAGAATACATGATTTCAGTCTTAGACAACTTATAGACCACTACACTAAATTCTTTGAAGAGCACGATCATACTCTTGTTCCTCGCTATCCTGTAATAGCTCGCTGGAGAGATGACTTGCTGCTCACAATTGCTTCAATTGTTTGCTTCCAGCCGTGGGTCACTGAAGGAATCGTAGAACCGCCAGCAAATCCTCTAGTTATTCACCAACCTTGCCTACGCTTCGACGATTACAGAAATGTTGGTTATACGGCTAGACATTCTGTGGCCTTTACAATGTCAGCGCACCATGCATTCAACAAGTACTGGAAAGAAGAAATGCTGCAACTCTGCATAGAATTTTTTCAGGATCTTGGATTCTTGCCAGAAGAAATTACATTCAAGCTAAGTATGTGGGAAGGAGGAGGAAATGCAGGAGAGTGCTACGAAGTTATTATTTCTGGTCTAGAAGTTGCCACACTTGTGCTCATGCACTACAAAGAAGACCCGCAAGGAACCGTTGAGCTGCAGGGAAGGCGCTACAGCGAGCTCCCAGTAAAAGTCATCGACACAGGCTACGGCGCAGAGCGCATTCTCTGGATACTTACAGGCAAGCCAACAGTTTTCGATGCGGTGTATCCAGAGCTGGTAAAACATCTCGAGCAACTTTTCGGAGTAGATAAAGACGAAAAAGAACAATACATCAACCAACTACTTTCGGGTAGAGTAGATAGACAAGCAGCAAAAAAGCTTGCAAGCATGTATAGACTGCTCGATTTTCTCCGTGTAATTTGCTTGCTAGCGCACGACGGTGCAGTACCTTCCAACAAAAAAGACGGGTACTTGCTGCGCCTCGCTATTCGCCAAGCATACTCTTTGCTCTGGAAATACACAGAAAAAGAAGATCTAAAAGAAGAAGCAAAGCAGATGTTCTACTGGATAAAGGAAAACATTGATCCAGCCTTTGACCAGCGCAGGCTAGAATACATCCTTGAAGTACTAGAAATAGAAAAAGAAAGGTTCAAAAAATTAGTAGAGCAGTTCAGGAACTTTGACTTTTCTCGACTGAAAACCCCTGAGGATGTGGCAAAACTCTACGAGACGCAGGGACTGCCAATATTTTACTACGAGGACAGACTGCCTTGCGAGGTTGACCAGGTCTTTGAGCTGCTTGCAGGCAGCAAGTTAACTGGAGGGGTGAAAAAGATTAAGCAAGAAAAAAAGCTGCTGCCGCTGCCAAAAGAGCTGCCGCCTACACAGCAAGAATATTATACTGATCCCTACTGCACGGAAACCAGGGCACGTATACTCTGGGTTTCCGAGAACGAGAAGTACGTTGTGCTAGATCGCACAATATTCTATCCCGAAGGAGGAGGACAGCCAGCAGACACAGGATTTATCAACAACAGGCGCGTGCGCAGAGCTTTCTTGCAGGAAGGCAAAATTGTGCACGAGCTAGAAGACTAGCGCTCAATCCTGATTGCTCCTGTAGGACAGATTTTCTCGAGCATTCTAGCTTTTTGCTCGTCTAGCTGCACCTCAATGCATGCCCTTCCGTTCGAGTATTCTGCGTTTTTCAGCACTACTACACCTTCTTTTATCGTGAACAGCTCAGGAAAGAAAACAATGCAGCGGCCACAGCGAATGCACTTGTTAATGTCATGGCAAATTTTCATGGTTTCTCCTCAATTTTCTTGAGCACAACGTCTACTAGAGCAAGCACTCTTTTATTTCTTTCTTCTGGCAAAAATAAATATTCGCGACCAATTCTTGCAGAGAAAAACTCTAGCAGCTGCGTGCTAAGCGGAATTTTCTTTGTCCCAACAGTAAGCAATTTAAGTTCTGCATCTACATGCGCCGGTCTTAGTTGAGTCAGCTCTAGCAGCGACAAGTTCCTGTCTGCATGTGCTAGCAGCAGTACAGCTGCGGCTGCATCGTCCAGCTGCTCTCTGATACTTCTGTGCGCGGCCGCTCCGAGCAAGTAATACTTCCAGACTGAAATTTTCTTGAGCTGCCTTGCCAGCTCCTGGTTGCCTGCGCGTTCTAGTGCCTTAGCGCACATGTAGCCCAGCTGCACTGCAAGGCTGTTGCTGGTCTCAACATGGACGTAGTGACCGGTATTCAGCTCTAGAAGGTAGAACCGCTTTATGTCATCTTCTTCTAGCTGGTCTAGCTCCTTGCCACAGTATGCAGCAAAGCAGAGCAGCCTGAGCACCTGGCGCTGGTATACTCCGCGCAGTTCCTGCAGCCAGTGCTCGCCTACCTGCTGGCCTAGTCTGCAGAGCAGCCTCTCGAGCCTAAGCAGTCTAGCAGCCGCAGTCTTCTTTCCTTGCAGCTCTGCAAAGTACCGGCACGCATCTATCGCCGCTGCAGCTACTCGTAGTGCACGCTTCTTGAGCACTCCTGACCACGCCTTGCTAAAATACAGGTAATAAAATACGAAAAATTCCAGAAATTCTTCATCTATCCTAGCAGAATATGCTGTTGCTAGCTGTAACAGCAGCTCTATTTTCGCGAGATACCTAGTCCTTAGCTTGCTCCTTATACCAAGCTCGTAGAGATACTCGTCGTATCTCCGCAGGATTTCCTTAAATTTTAGTTGATGGTCTATGCTATATACCATTAACTCAATACCTTATAGACCCTGTATTTAATAATGCTGCCAAGGGAACGCGTGCGTAAATATATCCAGGCAGTGCTAGAGCTGCTTGAGCAGCGCAGAGATTTGTGGTCAAAGTATCCTCAGCTCTACGAGAATGCTAGGCTCTACGCTTACGATGCGCAACACTATTTACAGCGCGGAGACATTTTCGCTGCACTTGCCTGCATTGCCTACGCTGAAGGTTTGCTAGACGCGCTAAGATTGCTGGAAAAAGAAAAGCTGGAATGGAGTAGTCCGCGCACTGCCATGCCGCGAGCAGCCGTGCTTGGCTGCCCAAAGAAGCCTTCCCGTCTCAGCTCATTATATAATAAATACATTGTATATGTAATAGTATTAAGCAGAAAAGAGGCTGCCTGGGCACGTTGCCTGCGCTGGGTAGACGAAGTGCTGCTGGTAGAGCCAGCAGAGCTGCCTGCAGTGCTTGCGCGGCTCAAGCCAAGCAAGATTATAGTCGCGCGGAAAGAATATCTCCGCCTTAGCAAAAAGATAAAGTAATATAGTTTATGGTTTATCTCATAGCATGAAGCCACTCATCCAGCGCACCCTTGTTATTATTAAGCCAGACGCAGTGAAGCGTGGACTTGTAGGCGAAATAATTTCTCGCTTTGAGCGTGCTGGGCTAGAGATTGTTGCCCTGCGCATGCTGCGCGCGAGCAAGGAGCAGCTAGAGCAGCTCTATCCTTCTAACAAGGAATGGCTGATAAAAATTGGCGAGAAAATCAGCGAGAGCCTGAAAGAGCACGGCATCAATCCTGCATCGGTTTTTGGCACAGACGATCCTTATGTCATTGGCACGATTGCGAGGAGCAAGCTAATCGAGTACATGAGCTCTGGGCCGATAGTCGCTCTTGTACTCCAAGGTCCTGCAGCGGTGCATGTAGTGCGCAAGCTTGTCGGCAGCACAGAACCAGCAACAGCAGCTCCAGGAACCATTCGTGGAGACTACAGCTGCCTCAGCAGAGCTTACTGTGCAGTAACAGGCATTGCGCTCATGAACGTAGTGCATGCTTCTGATTCGATAGAAGCAGCAGAAAGAGAGATCAAGATTTTCTTTGCGGACATGAAAGAAGTAATAGAGGTATAGCTGCAAAATTATTTTTAGAACGCTATTACTAGCTCGTAAGGTTTATTGTCGATGTACAGCTCTACGTACAGCTTCTCTAGCTTTGTGCCTCTAGGCAGCATGCAGTAGATGTAGTTGTCTGCTCCTTGCATTGGCTCAAGGTGGTAGGATGTGGGCGTGAGTATTCCCTTGAGTGAAGGCCAGCTGTATTCCGCACCGAGGTTGTTCTCGCAGATAATCGAGCCAGGCACAATGTACACGTTCCTTCCGACTTTTGCCTTGTTCTGTACTTTAAGGTCAACAAGACCGTAGCACATCATTATATTTTCTAGCTGCTTGCACATGAAGTTGATCTTCCTGACATGTCCGTAGTACTTGTAGCTGAACACAAAGTTGCCGTCAAAATTGATGTTTACTGGCACAGGATCAACGTATATTCCTGTCTTATCTACTTCGCTCTCCTTATTTGCCGGTATAATTGGTGGCGTAACGTTGAACCTGTACTGCGCCAGCACTTTTCCGAACAGCTCATCGTACACAGTTATTACTACTTGCGCAGAAATATCGCCGATAATGTTCCAGCTGAAGTTTATCTGGTAGTGCGAGCCGTTTACTGCTAGCGAGTAGTGTGAGCCGTAGTAGTGCCCGAGCGGAGGCACAGTGTATGCCTCAGGATAGAGCGTCACCGAGGCAATTGTGCGGTTGCCGAAGCTGGTAACAAGCTTCGCAGCCACGATAATGTAGTCGCGGACAATGCTATAGTTGAGCACTGTGAGGTTAACCTGAGCAGAGTAGTTGCTAAGTAGTGCTGCAGAAATTTTGTACTTGTGCGGCTCTAGCTTGAAGAACCACTGTGCAACATAGCGGTGCCTAAAGGTGTCGTAAATCTTTACCAGGAATCCAACATCTCGCTGCAAAGAATAATATAAGTAAATTGTTTTAGTTTCGGTTTTTAGTGGCAAAGTAAAGTGCGTGTATTCTTTGGTAATGTTAGGATAAATAATTTTATACACGTAAACTTCCAGCTCTTCTGGCACATTTCCTCTTCTTGTAACGTTTACTATAATTTCTACTTTTCCTGCACCAATTATCTTATAGCTTAACTTATATTCATAAGGTATTTTAGGAGGCACGTAAAAGTGCTGCACCTTTTTCTTGTGGTGGAAATTTTTCAGCAGCAGTAGCGCTACTACAATTACGAGAAAGAAAAGAAAGATAAAGAGCGCACGTGACCTTCCTCGCATGAATGAGTCAAAGCGCTCCGAATTTTAAACTATACATCGAAAATAATCCTTGCCTTCCACCTTTCGTTTTCCTTTGCTAGTGCATATCCATGCAGTGTCGCAGCTTTAATCTCCTTTACAGGCTGGACAGCAGGTCTTCCAAGTTTCATCCGCACCCTAATTTTTTCGCCGTTTTCTTCCACTTTTATGCTGTCAATGCATGGGACAAAACGATGAGCAGACCAATAATAAATTAGTTCGCGCAGAAAATCAAGCAGCCAAAATTCATCCTGCTTGCTGAACTCCAGCTCTATTTCTTTTTCAGGAATAACTGCAGGTAGCTGCTCGAAAGAAAGACAGAGGAAGCCTTCTACCACGGCCCTAACTAGCTCTTGCAGGCTGTCTCCCCAACACTCTAGGCCAATGTCGGAGGTGTGCTCGAGAGGCTGCCAGCCATACATTATATCTAATAATAATATATGTCTAGTTTTATTCTAATAATAACTGGCCTGTAGTACGAGAAAGACTGCAGCAGGCGCAGCCTAAGCTCTCTGCTCCACGCAACTTCCAGACATTTCTGTTCCAGCTCTTTCCTGTACTCTGGCACAGCATCTTCCAACAATATGCAGGCTTTCCACTCTATCGTTTTTGCGTCTTCAGAATGCTCCAGGCTCTTCCTGAAAGCCCCTAAAACATTTCCAGTTGAAACTATAGCTGCAACCATGTCCAGGTTCTTGTGGTGCTGTAGCTGTGCCTGAGCATACTTTACAGCGCTTGCAAGCTTGCAGATTCTTTCTTCTAGTTCCTGCATTTCTTCGTCCAGACTTTCTTTCTTTTTGAGCGCGATGCCTACTTCAAGGCTCTTGCTGCCATAGTCTACTTCTGCTCCAAAAAGTTCCAGCCACTTCGAGCTAGCCCTAGAAAACCGTGCGTGCATTGCTGTGAAGCTCAGTTCCTGCTCGCCAGTAGCAGCTATCTTGCAAGCTTGCTGCACCAGTCTCTGCCAGTACAGGTGCTCAGTGAGCAGGAACTGCGCTGCAGCCTGCAGGCTCACCCGTTCTTCTAGCACGTGCCTGGCAAGTTCCCTGCAGAAAAAGATAGAAGCCACGCGCAGGGCTTCCTGCGCAGTGAGCAAAAATTCCTTTGTGCTTGCCCTGCTCCTTGCCTCGAGGGTGAGCATTAGGCTTACAAACTATAGAACGTTGTATAAAAACCTATTCTTCTATTTTTTCTGCGAGCAAGCAAACCAGCGGTGACAGGTTCCTTGTCTGCACGTAGACAGTACCAGGGCCGGTGAACTCGACCACAAGGTATTCTGCACCAAAAATTTTTGTCTTAAGCGATTTACCGAACCAGCGAATGTCAAACTTCATGCTAGCATCAAAAGCCACTATATAATCGTTGTTCACAACAATTTTCTCTCCTTCTTTCAGCTCAATCTTCCTTATACCTCCATAGCTGTTCAGCCAAACATCGCCTTTTCCTTCTAGTTTTAGCCAGAAGAACTCGCCTTCTGCAAACAAACCTTTAAATCCAAGGAACTTTGCAGAAACCTCTATTTCTCCTGAATGTGCCAAGTATGCGCCTTGTTTTGCGTAGTAGCAGCCCTCGAGCTGCAGGTGCTCAACATCTCCGGGCAGAAAAGGAGCCAGCCAGAGCTCGGCTTCGGTCTGCGCTATGTATGTGTTGAGAAAGAAGCTTGACCCAGCCAGCAGTCTCTTCAATCCTTTAATTATTCCGAGACTGCTGGTCTTTGTGTCGATTTCTCCCTTTAAATAGAGCAGTGTTCCTGGAACTGCAGTGATCTGCTCGCCTGGCTCGAGAAATACCTGAAGAACTGTATATGCTGGCCTGCAGTCTAGCTGCCAGTGCATTAATAAATTAAAGCAGCGGCGACAAGTACAAAAACACTACATCCGCCTCTCTTGTATATATGGCCAGAATCACCTCTTTCTTTACAGTGTGGGCTATCCTGCAGAGTGCTACCAGCTCTCTTGGCTCAAGCAAAGCTTCTTCGAAAACAAGCTTTACCACAAACCGTGCATGTGTTTTTTCTGGATCACCTTCATATATTCTAAAATCGAAGCCGTACTTGGTTCCAGTTTTTACAATGTAATTTCTGTCCCTGAAATACTTGAAAACTTTGTACTTAACAATAAAGTTAGGCACTTGCTCGCACAAGTTCTTGTACACTTGCTCTTTGTCTGTACCTTCTAGCTCAACCATACCTTTTTCTAGCAAGTACCAGAGCTCGAGGAGGTCGAGCACCAGTACTCCGTTCTCCAGCCTGCCAAAATATCTGGCTAGCAGACGCTCGTAGCCCTGCGAAACAACAGCGTAGTCACCCACTAGTTTCGCCCTTGGCTTCATGGCCTACCAGCCGCAGCAGCTCACGCAGGAACCTGTCTGCCTCGCGCACGTGGTAGTATGCTCCGGCAGCATCTCTGTGGCCGCCAGCCTCTATTCCTAGTCGCTGCGCCAGCTCAAAGAACAGGCTGCCAAAATCGATCTCTGGCTGCCTTGCCCGCAGCTCAGCGTAGCAGGCAGCGCCTAGTCGGTTCACGCAGAGCACAGGTTTTCCGTGCTCAAGCATCAGGACAGTGGCTAGCAGGCCTTGAATATATAGCCTCGAGCTTATTTCAGTATATAATATCATATCATAATCTATTATTCTTAATTTGCGTCTGAGCTCGCGCAGCTCGTCGTTCACGGCTTTCCTGGCCTCGTGCAGGCGCTGCGCTAGCGGGTGCCTGGCAAAAACTAGGTCGAGCGGTTCTAGACGCAGGAGTGCCTGAAAAGCTGTGCGCGCGTCCCATCTTGCCCTGTAGTCAGAGTTTATCAGCGTGACAACATCTTCTAGCACAGATTTCTGGGTGTCGTGCAGCTTACCGAGCAGCAAAGGATCTTCTGGCTTTACTTCTCCCATGTCTCCTAGCATTCCTACTTGCAGCAGGAGCTTTCTTGGCTCGTAGCCTTCTTCACGCAGTAATTTATAAACTAGTTCTGCGTTGCTCTTGCAGCTACTATCAGTAATAGCATACGGCTTGTCGACGTTTCGGTGATGGTCAATAAATATAATACTAGAGAATTTTCTTTCCAATTTTTCTAGTTCTTTTTCTGCCAGCGCTAGATCAAGGCACACGACGCAGAAATCTCTGGGCAAATCTTCTACATAATCAATTATAGAAATTCTTCCATGAGCAGGAAACACTACACGTACCTTTTCTGCAGGAATTCTGTATTTCCAAGAAAGAAACTCTGCAAACATCACTGCTGAGGCTATCCCGTCCGCGTCCCAGTGAGCAAACACAACTATTTTCCTTGGATCTTCTGGCAGCTGCATGGTTCAGCACTCGGCGAAAATCATCACTGTTCAGCAGTTACCCCTCTCATCACGAAAATTTAAATTTACGTGCGCGGCTATTATTTAAATCATTGTTTAGGTGCAGAACATCGGCCTCGCTTGAAGAGATCCAGCAATACTTGCTAAAGAATGGCGTGGTCTATCCTGCCTGCGAGATATACGGTGGTCTGCGCGGATTCTACGACTACGGCTACCTCGGCAAGGCACTCAAGCATGCCTTCGAGCAGCTCTGGCGCGAGTACTTTTTGTCTCTGCACGACAATTTCTGGGAAGTTGAGCCAAGCATAGTAATGCACAGAAGAGTCTTCCTTGCTTCTGGGCACCTCGAGCACTTCAATGATCCAGTAGTGCAGTGCACCCGCTGCGGAGAGATCTTCAGGGCAGACAAGCTGCTCGAAGATCTAGGAATTCCTGCAGAGGGCAAGCTGCCAGACGAGCTCACTAGGCTCTTGCGCGAGCATGGTGTACGCTGCCCTCAGTGCGGGGGAGAGCTAGGCGATGTGCGCTGGTTTAATCTCATGTTCCCTGTAATTTTAGGTCCTGCAGGTGGCCAGCTGTTCAGGCTGCTCGAGCACGGCAAAATAGAGCAGCTCAGGCGACTCGCTAAAGATTTCAAGGATTCTGTTGCCTACCTCCGTCCTGAAACAGCACAAGGAGCCTACGTGCTCTTTTTCCGCGAGTTCGAGGTGCACCGACGTAGGCTACCGCTGGGTCTAGCGGTAATAGGAAAAGTTTTCAGGAACGAGATTTCTCCGCGCCAGCTTCTTATTCGTCTCCGAGAATTTACCCAGGCAGAGCTGCAAATATTCTTCGATCCTGCTGCCTGGGAAAAAGAGTTCGGCGAGGATTTCGATTTCTCCCAAGTAGAAAACACCCGGCTCCGCATGCTGCTGCACGGTGAGAGGCAAGAAAAAGAACTGGCAGTCAAGGACTTGCTCGGCCACTTTCCCGAGTTTTACTGCTACTTCCTTGCAGTCGCCTGGAAATTCTACACAGAAGTGCTTGGCGTGCCTCCTGCGCGTGTTCGTTTCAGGGAACTTGGCCCAGAAGAGCGCGCTTTCTATAATAAATATCATGTAGATATAGAAATATACTTTGAGTGCTTCAGTGCCTGGAAAGAAGTTGCTGGCGTACACTACCGCACAGACCACGACCTTTCTGGCCACTGCAGGCTTGCAGGAAAGGAGCTCAGGCCAGTGCCGCACGTGCTCGAGCTCTCCTTTGGCGTAGACAGAAACTTGCTGGCGCTAATAGATATTTTCTTGCGCAAGGAAAAACTCCCATCTGGAGAAAGAACAGTTCTTGCCATTCCCCCAAAGCTATCTGCAATTCAAGTAGCAGTTTTTCCTCTTGTGAGCAACAAAGAAGAAATAGTTGCTAAAGCAAGAGAAATCTATAGAATGCTTAAGCAAAAAACAAAATATAGAATTTTCTACGACGAAAAAGGATCTATAGGCAAGAGGTACAGAAGAATGGACGAGATAGGTACTCCTTTCTGCGTGACAGTAGACTACCAGACCTTGCAGGACGGCACAGTCACGCTCCGCTTCAGGGACACCATGCAGCAGGAACGCCTGCCTGCTGGCCAGCTGCCTGCCAGGCTCGCGCAGCTGCTAGAATAGTCGCAGGGTTTTTATATTCTAGTATGATTATCGCGTATAGTTCCGTGCTGCCTCCTCGGGAGCTGCCACTCTCGAGGGGGCTAAGCCGGTCGATGCACAGATGAGACCGCCTCCAGGGTCCGGGCAAAGGGGACCGTGCCGCAGGAACGGTCCCAACCCGCCCGGTGGATGGCTCGGCTCGGGACGCCGAGGAAGGCCGTGGCAAGCTGCGAAAAGCCCCGGGTAGGCGCACGCGGCCGTTGAACCGGGGATCGCCGAATGGGACCTCCTGCCAGGGAGTGCAAGCTCCCTGGCATCCCGGAGGTTTCTTGCCTCCGGGAGGGGAACCCCCCGAAGTGAAGCATCTCAGTAGGGGGAGGAAGAGAAACCAAAAAGGGATGCCGTGAGTAGGGGCGACCGAAAGCGGCACAGCCCAAACTGAACTCCTCGGGGTCAACCCGAGGAGAATGTGGGGTGGCAGGGCGGACCCAGTTCCCTGCACGGGAAGCCGAAGTGGGCTGGAATGCCCCGCCGTAGAGGGTGATAGCCCCGTAGGCGTAACCGTGCAGGGAGTAGGGTCCGTCCCTGAGTACCGTCGGCTGGTTTGCCGGCGGGAATCTGGCGGACACCTGCCGCCAAGGCTAAACACGTCCCGAGACCGATAGCGCACTAGTACCGTGAGGGAAAGCTGAAAAGTGCCCCGAAGAGGGGGGTGAAAAGAGCCTGAAACCGGGCGGGGATAGTCTGGTGCGGCCCGAAAGGAGTGATTCTCCCCGAAGGAAACCGGGGAAACCCGGGAGTACGAGGGGAGAGGACCGGGGTCGCACCGCGCGTTTAGAAAAACGAGGCGGGGAGTTCACGGGCGTGCCGAGTCTAAGGGGGTCAGCCCCGCAGGCGCAGGGAAACCGAAGGGCCCGCAGCCGGTTCCTCCGGCGAGGGGCCGGGTCCCAAAGGGCCCGAGGCACGCCCGTGAGACCCGAAACCCGGCGATCTAGCCCGCGGCAGGGTGAAGCCGCCCGTTTGGGCGGTGGAGGCCCGCAAGGGTGCGGGATGCAGACCGCTCCCCTGACCGCGGGCTAGGGGTGAAAGGCCAATCGAGCCGGGTGATAGCTGGTTCCCGCCGAAATCACCCACAGGTGAGCCCCGCCGGAGGCAGCCGCGGCTGTAGAGCTACGGATTGGGAGGCCAAGGGGCGCTAATGCCCCAGCCTCCCAGTCCAACTCCGAAGGCCGTGGCGCCGTAGATGGCGGGAGTGAGGGTCCTGCGGGTAAGCCGCAGGCCCGAGAGGGGAACAACCCAGACCGGGGTTAAGGCCCCAAAGTGCCGGCTAAGTGCTAAACCCGAAGGGTCTCCGCTCCCGAAGACAGCGGGGAGGTAGGCTTAGAAGCAGCCATCCTCTAAGGAGTGCGTAACAGCTCACCCGCCTAGGGAGCGGGGCCCGCAAATTGACGGGGCTAAGCCGGCCGCCGAGACCCCGGGGGACGGGCCGTTTGGCCCGTCATCCGGTAGGCGGGCGTCCCGATGGCGCAGAAGGCGGGCCGCGAGGTCCGCTGGAGCCGTCGGGAACGAGAATCCCGCCGTAAGTAGCAGCAAAGCGGGGTGAAAACCCCCGCCGCCGAAAGGGCCAGGGTTCCTCCGCGCTGTTTGTCAACGGAGGGTTAGTCGGTCCTAACCCGGCCCGTAACTCGGTGCCGGGGAAAGGGAAAGGGGTTAATATTCCCCTACCGCCCGGGTAGGCGCGGCAACGCAAGCCCGCTCCCTGACGCCTCGGGCTAGGCCGACCGGGGTCGTCGCCCCGGCCAATCCGGATAGGGCCGCGGAGTGCCGTAATGGCGAGAAGCGGCTCAAACCGGAGATGGGGCGGCCTTGTGCCGCTTCGGCCGAGGCCTGGGGCCCGTGAAAAGGGGAGCGGGAACGATCCCGGGCGACCGTACCGAGAACCGACACAGGTGTCCCTGGGTGAGCAGCCTAAGGCGTGCGGGGGCTAACGGGGCCGAGGGAACTCGGCAAATTGGCCCCGTAACTTCGGGAGAAGGGGTGCCCGTGGTCCTGAACCGGTGGTCGCGGGCTCCAGCCCGCGGCTGCCGGGGAGGGACCGCGGGTCGCAGTGACAAGGGGGGACCGACTGTTTAATAAAAACGCAGGTCCCCGCTAGGCCGCAAGGCTTTGTACGGGGGCCGACGCCTGCCCAGTGCCGGTGCGTGAAGCCGGGGTACAACCCGGTTAAGCCCCGGTAAACGGCGGGGGTACTCTGACCTCCTTAAGGTAGCGAAATTCCTTGCCGGTTAATTGCCGGCCCGCATGAACGGCGTAACGAGTCCCCCACTGTCCCCGGCCCCGACCCCGTGAAAGCGTCATCCCCGCGCAGGGACGGGGGACCCCCGGTAGGCAGAAAAGACCCCGTGGAGCTTCACCGCAGCCTGGCGTTGGGCTGGTGGGGCGGGCGCGCAGCGTAGGCGGGAGGCAGTGAAGCCCGCCCTTCGGGGCGGGTGGAGCCGCCCATGAGACACCGCCCGTCCGCTTCACCAGCCCTAACCCGCCGCGTGCGGGGACAGCGCCAGGTGGGCGGTTTAGCTGGGGCGGCATGCCCCCGAAAAGGTATCGGGGGCGCCCAAAGGTCGGCTCAGGCGGGTCAGAAACCCGCCGTAGAGTGCAAGGGCAAAAGCCGGCCTGACTGCGCCCCGAACAGAAAGGGGCGCAGGGGGGAAACCCGGGCCTAGCGAACGGTGGACCCCCACAGGTGGGGGTCCACCATGGCAGAGAAGTTACCCCGGGGATAACAGAGTGGTCTCGGGCGAGAGTCCCCATCGACCCCGAGGCTTGCCGCATCGTTGTCGGCTCTTCCCATCCTGGGCGGGCAGTACCGCCCAAGGGTGGGGGTGCCCACCCGTTAAAGGGGAACGTGAGCTGGGTTTAGATCGTCGCGAGACAGGTCGGTCTCTAGCCGCCGGGGGTGCTGGCCGCCTGAGGGGAAGGGAGCCTTAGTACGAGAGGAACGGGCTCCCGCGGCCTCTGGTCGACCGGCCGTCCGACAGGGCGCGCCGGGCAGCTACGCCGTGCGGGGATAAGGGCTGAAAGCATCTAAGCCCGAAGCCCTCCCCGAAAAGAGGCGGCCGTTCCCCGTCCAGGGCCTTCTTGGCCCGTCCCTGCTGGGTGACCGGCAGGGACATGGACGGGGACGAGGGCACGGGCTAGAAGACCCGGTTGATGGGGCGGCGGTGTAAGCGCCGAGGGGACAACCCGAGGCGTTCAGCCGGCCGCTCCCAATAGCCCGAGCGTTCCTGCGGCACGGTCCCTGCCTAAAGGACCCTGGAGGCGGTCGAAAACACCAAAGCGGTGGCTGGGCGAGCGGCTACCGGGCCTTGGCGGAGGCCGGCTCCGGAGGAAACCCGCCCTCCGCTTCTGCGGGACCGCAAGGTCACGGGAGAGCTTCCCGTCTGGCCCGGCACAGCAACGGGACGCCTCCAGGAGATGAGCATGAACCGGGGCCTGGCTCCGGAGACAATTCCTGGAGTAACCGGTGAAACGCGCCGGGCCAGCCGCTGCGGAGCAAGGCCGCGAGGCCGCTGAGTAGAATGCCGCGAAAACAGAAGGCGGGTTACTGCCCAGCCACCTCTTTTCTTGGCTACGAGCCGCTCTGCACCGGAGAGCTGCCTGCAGGCTGCAGGCTCTGCCTTGCTGGCCGCAAGGCCACGGTGTTTGTTACTGGACGCTGCACGCGGAACTGCTTCTACTGTCCTGTTAGCCGCGAGGACAGGGTCTACGTTAACGGTCTGCCTGTGCAGTCATTGCGCGCCCTCGTGCGCCGCTGCCAGGACTTTCTTGCCCTGGGAGCAGGCATTACAGGCGGCGAACCGCTGCTGGTCTTCAGGCGCACGTTAAAGGTTCTCCGCGCGCTCAAGCAGGCCTTCGGCGAGCAGTTCCACGTGCACCTCTACACTGGCAGGCTTGACCTGCGCAAGGAGGAGCTAGAGCAGCTCGCTGGCCTGGTAGACGAGCTGCGCGTGCATCCTCCAGTGTATGAACGGCTGCCGCAGGACTACCTTGCTGGTCTCCGCGAGTACTTTCCTGCTGTTGGCCTCGAGCTGCCTGCACTGCCTGCGCGTGCCTGGATCAGGTGGTGCCTGGAAGAAGTGCTGCCCTGTGCCAGAGAGCTCGGACTGTTCGTTAACCTCAACGAGCTAGAGTTCACGCAGGAAAATGCTGCTAGGCTGCTGGCACAAGGCTTTAAGCCCAGCTTCAAGTTTCCTGGAGCAGTGAAAGGCAGTAGGCTAGCAGCAAGGCTCGTGCTTGAGCGAGCGCGCGGCCTGCGCGTGCACTTCTGTCCTGTGTACGCGAAGGACTTCGTGCAGCTCGCGCACAGGAATATATACTACTGGCTCGCTCGCCTGCAGTCCTGGCAAGCAATAGACTACGACGGTACCTTGCTCGAGCTCGAGGCCAGCAAGCTCCGGGAAGTGCCGCCAGGAGCTGTGCGTGTCGGAGACAAGTGGTACGTGCACCCAAAGTACAGGGAGCTAGTAGAGGAAGGTCGCCTGCTTCGGTGGCTGCCTCCGAGAATTCTTGTCGAGGAGCTGCCAGTGAAGCACGGACAATTAAGTAAATAATATTAATTAATTATAATATAATGAAAAATAATATCAAGAAAAGTGTTATTTTCATCGCGGGATTATGGTCATCTCGAGCTACGAGCTGTTCAAGCACTTCAAGGAACACTCGCTCTCTGAATTTTTCCGCAAGAACAAGCAGATGCTGGGATTTGTCGGCAAGGTGCGCACGCTCACAATGATAGTGCATGAATTAGTGACAAATTCTCTGGATGCCTGCGAAGAAGCAGGTATTTTGCCAGAAGTGAAGGTAGAAATAGAAAAGGTGCGGCAAGAAACTTACCGAGTTACTGTAGAGGACAACGGACCGGGAATTCCGTACGAGTACATCCCAAAAGTCTACGGCAAAATGCTTGCCGGCACAAAGTTTCACAGGTACATGCAGATGCGGGGGCAGCAGGGTCTCGGCGCCAGCGCAGTCACCCTCTACGCCCAGATGACCACGGGCGAGCCAGTCTACGTTATCTCGAGGTACCGTGCTCCTGATGGCCGGCTGCTGGAGGCAAGGATGAAAGTAAAGATTGACGTGCGCAGGAACGAGCCAGAAGTGCTCGAGACAGAGCTGCGCGAGCTCGAGGAAGGCAGTACAGGAGTGCGCGTGAGTGCCTGCGTGGGAGAAGTGCTCTACCAGCGCGGAGAACAGGGACCCTACGAGTACTTGCGGCGCACGGCCATTGTCAACCCGCATGCCCGCATTCTCCTGCGCGAGCCCGACGGCAGCCTCCAGGTCTTTGAGCGCAGCGTGCACGAAGTCATTAGGCCACCAAAAGAAACTAAACCGCATCCTTTAGGAGTCTCTGCTGACGACTTGCTGTTCATTTGTCAGGCAAGTACCAGAAGAACTGTGCGTGCCGTGTTTTTATATGACTTTGTCAGGATTTCTTCGCAGAAAATAAAAGAAATTGAAGAAGAACTTAAAAAACTAGGGAAAGCAGAAATTCTTGACAAAAAACCACAAGAATTGACTTTCGAGGAAGCAGAACTACTTGTAAGTATTTTCAGAAAGCTGAAATTCTACGCTCCTCCGCTGAATGTCTTGAGGCCGCTAGGAGAAGATTATATCAGGCGCAGCCTCGCCAGTATCCTTAAACCAGAATTTGTGTACGCTGTGACCCGCAAGCCAAAAGTTTACTGGGGAGGCGTGCCTTTCTTGGTAGAAGGTGGCATAGCCTACGGGGGAGGAGCTGGCAGGAGCGGCGAGCTAGAAATCATGCGCTTTGCCAACAACGTGCCACTGCTTTTCGACAGCTCTGCTTGCCTGCTAACGCGCGAAGTCAAAGAATTCAACTGGAAGTCTTACGGTCTTTCTAGGATAGATTCTCTTCCTGTTACCATTATGCTGCACGTAGTGTCTGTGCACGTGCCGTACACCTCTGCTGGTAAACAAGCAATTGCAGAAGTACCAGAAATAAAGAAGGAAGTGCACCTACTGTTGGCCTCTCTGGCAAGAAAGCTCAGCGATTATTTAAGACTTAAGAAAAAACTAGAAAAGCTAGAAAAACAGAAACAGCTGCTAGAAAAAATAGCTCCTCTTGTGTCGGAATCTCTTGCAGCAATTACAGGTTATTCCAAAGAACAGCTAAGTTCTGCGCTAGAAAATTTAATTAAAAAGAAATTTGCAGAGCTAGAAGAAATGAAGAAAAAATTAGGAGTGGTAGAATGAAGGAACAAGAAGTGCTAGAAAAAGTGAAAGAGCTGGCAAAAAGAGTAGCTGATGACATTCTTGCTGGCAGACCGCCAAAAATAGAGTTTGCCACAAGAGGTTCCAGGAACATCGAGTACGATGAGCGCCGGGACCTTATACTTATAGGAGAAAGAACGACGCGCAGGAAACTGCTTGATCTAGGAGAAACCAGGAAATTCTTGCAGACAGTGAAGGTGCTCGAGCTGGCCTACAGGCACCTAGTAGATGGCAGGCACAGCACGATCAGGGAAGTCTACTACCAGCTCAAGTACGAGATTCCTGGCACAGACATTCTTGTGGCGCAGAAGCAGGCAGAAACAGACAACGTGATGTTTGACCTAGAAGTTGCTTTGGGCGTGCTCCGCGAGCAGCTGCACTTCTTGCCGAAGCGCAAAGGAGCTGTAGTTGGTCCTATTACTTTAATCGATAGGTCGATTCCTGGAGAAGTGCAGGAAATAGACTGCACGAAAGCTGGCAGAGGCGGCATCGCCATCCCTTCTACTATCGAGGAAACAGAGATATACTTGCAGAAAGACAAGGAGGACGTGCTCGTGCTAGCAATAGAAACTGGTGGCATGTTCGAACGCTTGCTGGAGGAACGCTTCTGGAAAGCAGCCTACAACAAGCTAGGCAAGGATATTATTCTTGTCCTGACTGAAGGGCAGCCGAGCAGAGCAACGCGCAGGCTGCTGCACAGGCTGCATGCCGAGCTCGGGCTCGAGGTTTACGTTTTCACTGACGGTGATCCCTGGGGCTTCTATATTTACTCGGTAATTAAGCGCGGTTCCATGCGCATGTCCTACCTCAGCGAGCAGCTAGCAGTGCCCAGCGCGCGCTTTGTGGGCATGCTGACTACGGACATCTACGAGTACCACCTAGAAAGCCGCACAGAGCCGCTGAAAAAGCGCGACATTAAGCGCCTGCAGGAAGAGCTGCAGTATCCGTGGTTCAAGAAACCTGCATGGCAGCACCAGCTGATGTTAATGCTGCAGATAAAAAAGCGCATCGAGCAGCAGGCACTGGCTGCTCATGGTCTAGAGTTCGTGGCAAAAGAGTACTTGCCAGAAAAAATTCTAGAAAACAAGGTGCTAGACTAGCGCCAAGCAACGGAGTAAAGCCTGAGCGGCGCTTTTTTCAGCTTCCTGTAATCTATGCTGGGAATAAATGCCATTCTATTTTCTAGTCTTTTTCGTGCGCCGATAACTTCACGTACTTCATCTTTTACTGAACATGGTATAGGAGCTATGAATGCCAGCCGAAAACCTACTTTTAGGTAACTGCCGTTTGTGTGCACACCTTCTGTTTTTACCGCATCCATTATTACTCCTTCAAGTTTCTTTCCTTGCTGCACTAAAATGAGTGGTTTGGCTGCTTGTAGCAGCAGCTCAGCTGCCTTGTTTTCCTCTACTTGCAGCACCAGTCTTTTATTAGAATTGCAAGCTTCAATTATTAGCCAACCATTTTTTGTTCTGCCGGCCAGCTTTCCGGTTTTTGCTTCCAGTACAACCTCTTTCTTGCATGGAATAACTTCAAGAACTCCTGCTTCTGTTAGCATTTGTCTTTTTTCTTTTCCTTGAGCCACTTTCGCCGCATAAAAATACAGCTTCAGAAAAGGCAATAATAACTCTACTACCGTTCCAAGGAAAGCAATGCTAGAATAGAGCTGAGACTGCAGCAGCTTAGGGCAGTCGAGCCTTCTGCAGGCATACATTTTGCTGAGCAACTCTGCGCGCACTTCTGCCATCCGCAGCACGCTGTTTTTCTCTATGGCAGCAGCAGCCTGCTTTGCCAGCTCGTTTGCGCGAGAAATGTCTAGAACCCGCATTGCTCTCTGGTAATTGCTATGTCACGGTATATATTAATATTGCGAACAGTTTAAGTAGCTCGCGTGTCCCAAAAGATTAATGGATAAGTGCTGCTCATTTTTCCGGCTTAGCCAGAAAGAAATAGAGTATCTGTGCAGGTTGACCTGCTCGCTGCCAAAAAACAAGCAAGTAATAGAAAGAGCTGCGCGGTTCGTCGAGCAGTTCCTTCCCGAAGCTGAACCAACACTACCATATGAAGGCAAGCTGCGCGCTGCAATCTTTAAGGCAGCCGAAGTTCTTGGCTCAAAGAGTTTTAACCTCAGGAAAAACCTGCTCCTCTGCTACGTACTTTACTATTCCGACGAGCTAACAGCCAGGAGAATACTGAGAATACTGCAGCTTTACGGTATGCACGCAGCTTCAGCTCTAGTAATCTATTATTTTCTCGATGGTCTTCGACTAGAAAAACTGCCCGGAGCAGCAGCTCGAAGCGTTCCTGAGAATGCCGTACGAGTTTCTGCCATTTCTTGCTTACTTCTAAAACGTAGTGGCAAAGAGATCAGCGAAAAGGACAGTTTACTGCTAGCTTATGCTTGCTTGCTCGCAGCAGAAATGCACCCACTGCGCTTTACTGCTATTATAGAACAGCTGAGGGAAGTGCTGGTAGCGCAGAACAGGAAACTGCGAGTGCTTGGTCTTGTTTCGCTTTTTCCTGCAGTCTGTTCCTTGCTCGAGCAAGTAGGGTTCAGGCTAAAACCAGGCACAGAATTGCGCGCACTCTACTTACTAGTAAAAATTTACCAGTACAAGTATGGTTGCCCAAAAGGTTTTTCAAAGAAAGTAAAGCAGCTCGGCAAAAACCTGGAAGATGTGCTTTTCGTCCACAAGAACGTGCAGACAACCTACCCTGAAGAAAAGATCTTGCTGCTCATCCTGCGTAAGCTAAATTTAGGCAGCTTTACTCTCCAGGAACTTGAGTGCTTCGAAGACATGAAGTTCTCTGCGAGAGAACGCGCTGTGTTGCTGCGAAGGATAAAGCTGCCAGGAATAATTTTTCACAGAGATCCGAGCCAGCGAGGCTGGAGTGCTGTTAAAGTAATTGTCACAGGAAACGTGGAGCAGCTAGAGCAAAAGATCAGCGAGCGACTTGCGCAGCTGCGCCAAGAATATTACCTTAGCAGCAGCCACACTGACATGATAAATGCAGCCCTGCAGAACTTGCTTGCAGCCTTTGCGCACATAGCAAAATCTTTCGCGCTCTACCCTTACTTTTCTGTCCAGCTTTCTGTCTCTCGTCAGCTTGTTCGTGACCTGCTTGCCCTGGCTCGCTGCGAGCAAGCACTGAGCAGCTCTCCAGCAGGATTATCAAAGTATTGCAGGCAAGTCCTTCGCTGGGCAGGAAAACAAGCCCAGCAAAATGCTCTGCCGCTAGCAGTAGTGAAGCAGTACAGGCACGCACTTATACTTTTAGGCAAAGTGCTGGAAAGCGCACAACTGCGGCGCGTGAAGTTCTCGGAGCTGCAGGACCTTGCCAGCGAAATTGTTGCTCTGTTCGTGTATGCCGAGAGCGAGCTTCCTACGGACAAACTTTTTCACTTCTTGCAGGCAATAGACTGCTGTGCTGCAGCTTTTAGGAAGCTTGCAGCAATCGGAGTAAGCATTGCAGGAAAACTCAATGAACTAGAGCAGCTGAAAAAGAACATGCAGGCAAAGCTACAGCTCCTGATTTACCCTAAAGAGTTTGCTGCTGAACTATTTTCTGCAATAAAGTATGCTGGCAGCAAAGAATATAGCCAGCTTCTTTTAGCATTTTCCAGGAAGCTGCAGGATCTGTTCAAGCAGTACACAGTAATCTGCACGTACAAAGATCTGCTAGAGTTTGCTCAGGCTATAGTCAAACTCTGTACTGAGCTAGTGAATTCTGCGGTGCAGGTGCGACTAAGCAGAGAAGAGCAACAGCATCTATTGTCTTTGCTTTCTGCAACTGCAAAACTTTTCTGTGAAATCTTTCTTAAGTACAGGATCAAAGAAATTCTTGTCTACGTACCGCAGCTCTCACAGCTGCAGCAAAAAGTAGTTAAAGGTGCTCGAGCAAAGAATTAATTTCTGCTTTCATTTCTATTAGTCTTTTGTCTTCGTAGAAGTATGCTAGCTTAACTATCGCTGATTTTAGGATATACAGCAACTGCCTTGCAGCTATCCTTACTTCTTTTGTTTTGCATCCGCGAGCCCGCTCTGCTAGCAGCTTTATCTTGAGAAACAGCGGCAGCAGCATGCACTCTACAAGTTCTTTTTCTCCTAGCTTTACAGCTTCAAATTTTTCTACAAACGAATAAATATCGAACAATTTTTGGTAGAACCAGGCAGGCAGTTTCTTGGCTCCAACTTTTCTTGCCTTTTCCAGCGTTGATTCGTTGAAGAGCTGTTTTGCCCGTTCTAGCAGCATTGGCTCGGTTTGCAGCAAGTTAAGGAAATCGGGTATTTGTCTAAGAGCTAAAATTCTTGCTAGCTGGTAGCTGTACATGTACTTCTTTATCATATTCGCTGCTTGCCTGAACTGTGTAATTAGCTGTTGCTTTATTGTTAGCGCAAGCTTGCCTTTCTTTGCTGCTTCGTAGTATGCTAGCAATCTCTTGAGCTGCTCTTCTCCCATCTTCTTGTCGCTTACACTGATCTTGAGCATGTAAGTTTGTGGATGCCTGTTTTCTAGATAGACTAGCTTGACATAATATACACCAAGAGCATCCAGCAAGTCCTGTAGTCGCCTGAAGCAGCTTGCCCAGCTGGAGCCGAAGATTCCTAGTACATTGCCCAACCTCCTTGCCCCGTCGAGCAGCACGGTAATCTTGCCGTGCTTGTGCTGGAGCGCTCGCTGGAGGTACACTGCAGCAAAGCTGCAGACCAGCTCAGCAGGCGTTCTCGGCTCCAGCCTAGCAATGTCCATGTACTGCCTGCTGAACCTGTACATGCCAATACCGGAGGCTAGACGCTTGCTGAGTTCAGGCCAGGAAAGCCTGTAGTGCTGCAGCAAGATAGAGTACAGTGAAAAGTACTTTCCGCCAGAGTATTCTAGCACGTTCTGGTAATAAGTAGAGAACAGCCTCTTCGAGAAATTTTTCAGTTCTTCTATTATTTTATATATCCTTTCTAGTGTCTTGAACTGCTCGCTTCTGGGCAATTCTTTCCAGCGGCGATAATCTAGCAGTTCTGCTAATTCTGCAGCAGCTTCCTTCCTAAAGTGACCGCAGACTATAATAATAGGTGTAGGGTCGCTTATTCTTGCTTTTTTCTTTGCCCAGTAAAATGGTACTGCAATGTGCGCTTTTGCTACATGCTCTTGGTAGTAAAATTTAGGCAGCAATTGACGTGCTGCTCGCAGCGCAGCAAACTGCAGGTTCATCGCAGAATGTATGAACTGTACATAGTGATGAGTAGAATTGAGGAGATCTAGTAGCTGCCTTACTGTGCGCTTAGGCAAGACTGCTGCATACAGCGCTGCTTCTACTTTGTGGTATAGCTGGTGCAGTTCAGTAGTAGAAAGTCTCAGCTTAGCCTCCTTGAGTAGCGGAGGCACTACCTGTGCAGCAAACCATTCTGTTGGCTTATAAACTACTCTAGGATCTTGTGTTGTCAGCTCTTCGCTTACAGTTTCTAGAAACTGCTTGTACAGCTCGAGCAGTTCCCTGCAAAAATCATTCCTGGAGAGCAGCTGCTCCAAGGGTAAGCGTTCTAGGAGCAGCCGCTTATACTCTTCTGGCAGGTGCAGGTCAGCGGTACGGTGCATAGGCTTGGTATAAACTGCGAGACATTATATTAAAAATTTTCTATTTAGCGCAGCCCTACTTTTTAAGAATGCGGCGTGCCAGCTCTTCATAAAACCGCCTTTCTTGCTCCGAGATGGACGGCTTGATCTTTTTCAGCGCCTCCTCGAAGTGCCGCATCTCTACCCGTTCGGCGTTGATGTTTTCCCTGAGCGCGCAGAGTGCAGCTTCTGTTACCAGCGCTTTCAGGTCTGCTCCTGAGTAGCCGTCTGTGCGCTCGGCGATTACTGTAAGATCCACGTCAGGCGCTAGCGGCATCTTCCTTGTGTGTATCTTAAGTATTTCTAGCCTGGCCTCGTAGTCTGGCAGTGGCACATATACGAGTCTGTCGAACCTTCCAGGCCTAAGCAGTGCAGGGTCAAGAATGTCTGGTCTGTTGGTTGCCGCGATCACTACTACCTTGCCTCTAGCTTCAAGACCATCCATCTGGGCAAGCAGCTCATTCACAATGCGCTCTCCTGCTCTTGTACCTTCTTCCATTCCTCGACGAGCAGCAATTGCATCGATCTCATCGAAAAAGATTATACAAGGAGCAGCCATTTTTGCTTTCCTGAAAATCTCTGCTATTTTTCTTTCTGACTCTCCGAACCACTTGCTTAGAATATCTGAGGCTTTCACGCCGATGAAGTTGGCGCCAGACTCTGTTGCAACAGCTTTTGCCAGCAATGTCTTTCCGCAGCCAGGAGGACCGAAAAGCAGCACACCTTTCGGTGGCTCAATTCCCATGCGCTCGAAAGCTTCAGGATACTTAAGTGGCCACTCTGCCATTTCCCTGAGCTGCTGCTTGACCTCGTGCAAGCCGCCTATATCGTCCCAGCGCACCTGCGGAATCTCGATGATCACTTCCCTGAGAGCGCTTGGCTTGATTACGCGCAGCGCTCGCTCGAAGTCCTCGCGCGTGACGATAAGAAACACGTCCGTGATCCGCTTGTAGATCTTTTTCAAGAATTTTTCTTTTGCTGCCTGCTTGCTGTCGGGCATTGAAAGACCGTACTTTTCGATGAAATCTATTAGTTCATCAATGTCCTGCAGTACTTGCTGCAGTTCTTCAATGTTTTGTACTCTTTTTGCTAAGTAAATTATCCTTTCGTCTTTTTTCTCTCTTAGTTCAGGATATTGCTTCAGCTTTTTCGCCGTCTCAATAATTGTTTCTATCGTTGTTTTTAGGTCCTTTAGATTATTGATTACTTCTTTTGCGTTGCCTGTGCCTATAGCGCTTGAGATATGGTCAAGCCGCATTATTATTTCTTGCAGATCTCTAATGGCATAGAGTGCTGCCTCTTTTACTAGAGCAGCAATGTCGGCTCCAGTAAATCCATGGGTCTTGTCTGCTAGCTCCTCGAGGTTGACGTCTGCTGCAAGTGGAGTGTTTCTTGTGTGGACCTTGAGTATTTCTAGCCTAGCCCGCCTGTTGGGCACAGGAATCTCGATCTCGACGTCGAACCTTCCTGGTCTGCGGAGTGCAGGATCTAGCGCGTCTGGCCTGTTTGTCGCGCCGATCACTATTACTTGTCCTCGGGCTTCTAGACCGTCAAGCAGGGTGAGCAGCTGCGCAACTACGCGCTTTTCCACTTCTCCAGAAACCTCTTCTCTTTTTGGCGCTATGGAATCTATTTCGTCAATGAAAATTATTGCCGGCGCATGTTTCTTTGCCTCTTCAAATATCTCTCTTAATCTTTTTTCTGACTCTCCGTAGTACTTGCTCATTATTTCTGGTCCATTGATCGCGATGAAGTGCGCTCCTGCTTCATTTGCCACCGCCTTCGCCAGCAATGTCTTTCCGCAGCCTGGCGGTCCATAAAGGAGCACGCCTTTAGGTGGCTCAATGCCTAGCTTTTCGAAGAGCTGAGGATGTTTTAGCGGAAGCTCGACAATTTCTCTTATTCTCTGTTTGGCTTCTTCTAGATCTCCAATGTCTTCGTAAGTTATTTGCGGGATAGAAAGATCGATGCCAGTAACTGGCCTTGGCAGAATTTCTATTTCGGTGTTTTCCGTAATAATAACTGGTCCGTTTGGTTTAGTGTAAGTAACCACAAAGTACAGCTTTGCCTTGTACTGGAAAGCCACACCGACACGGTCTCCTCGCATCACTGCCCTGCCAATCAGCTCCTCGCTGACATAATTCTTGATGTACTCTAAGAAATCTGGAGCGAACTCTACCTTCTCTGCCGGCGCAAGCACCACTTTTTCGGCTTCTGCTGCCTGCGCTTTCCTTACAATTACGTGGTCACCAATAGAAACTTCTGCGTTCTTTCTTAGTGTTCCATCCATGCGAATTATTCCTAGTCCTTCGTCTTCTGGACCAGCAGGATGGGCTATGGCAACTGTTTTTCTCTTTCCGATAATTTCTACAACATCTCCTGGTTTGATTCCCAGCTTGCGCATCGCTTCTCTGTCAATGCGCACTATGCCTTTGTCTACGTCACTCTGCCACGCTTCTGCAACTCGCAGCCGCAGCTCTTCTGGCATATACACAATATTTTATTATGTTTTATAAACGTAGTTTTTCAAGTCTTGCAGTTTCCCTAGTCTTACTCCTTCAGCATAAACAGTGAAATATTCTGGCTGAACGTTAAGCTGTTTTAATGGAGGCAGATCAAAAGAGAATTCAATAACATTTGTTCCTACAATAAGAGGATTTGCTGCAGGAAGTATTTCTATTTCCGGTTCTCCTTCATAGCGTAGTAAGCATTTAATCATTTCCTGGATAGTTATTTCTTCTTCTAGAACTAGCGGAATTGCTGGATGAATATGACCAAGCACTAGTCTAGAGAACTGCACCGCGGGTAGCCGCTGGTGTCCGTGCGCAAAGAGCGTGCCATCCTCGAGCCAGTATTTTACTACTCGCACGTTCTTGCAGCCCTGCACAACCTCTTCTATTTTGCCGTCGTGGTTTCCCTTGACTATTATTACTTCTTCGAACTTTCCTGCTAGCCAGCTACAGAATCGCTGCACGTACTTGCCTGCTCCGAGAATCTCGTGCTTGAGATCGCCAACTATGATAAGTCGTGGAGTGTCTACTTGGTCTAGCACCTGCACGTAGCGCTCCAAGAGCACAGGCAACCGTGCTCCTAGCACGCTAGTATCTAGCTCTATGCCAACATGCAGGTCAGCGAGCACTGCTGCGTCTTTCCAGTATTTAATTATCATTATTTAATATGTAAAATATATAATTAATAAAATATAAAGAATGATGAAGAGGTCACGGGCTGAACAGTGATGAGCTTTCAGCCCATGTCTGAACTAGTACTTCTTTGCTACGTATACCCAAACAGTTGCTGGCTTTCCACAAACAATGCATCGCTTGCCTGCAGCACTTTTTTGATTCCTTAAATCTACGCCAAGGACTTCTGCCGCTAGTTGCTGTTTTATTTTTTCAGCGCACTCTTTGCCTTCAAGGTTTGTGCTGCAGAATGGAACTAGGGCCACTTTCTTTTCTGCAAGAATTTTTTCTAGCTCTTCCATTGTTCTAGCTAGTTTAATCGCATTTTCTAGCATTTTCTTGCTGCGCTCTCTAAGGTTGCGCTGTATATCTTCGAGAATATCCTTTGCTTTACCTAATTCCTCAAACTTTACGCACAGCTTTTCTCTGGTATCTCTGCGCACTAAAGTGACAGTCCGATTTTCTAGGTCCTTTGGCCCAACTTCTGCGCGTAGTGGCACACCTTTCATTTCCCAGTAATAGAACTTCCAGCCAGGACGCTCTTCGCGCGTATCGAGCACTGCACTGCCTAGCAGTTCCTGAAGTTGCCCGACAACTTCCTTGGCATACTCGAGTATTTCTTCTTCTTTTCCCTTGTAAAGTATAGGCACGACTACAGCCTTCACCGGAGCAATTCTTGGAGGCAGTATTAGGCCAACATCGTCGCTGTGCGTAAGAATTAGTGCTCCGAGAACTCTGCAAGAAATGCCGTACGAGTTAGAGTAAGGCCAGGCCTCGCTGCCGTCTGGCAGCTTCACGCGCACACCAAACGCTTTAGTAAATTTCTGGCCCAGATGGTGCGAGGTGCCTACTTGTACTGTCCTGCCAGTAAGCTCGATGTAACAATCAAGCGCAAACGTGCGCTCTGCTCCTGCAAATCTGTCCCATGCAGGTCTTTCTACAACCAGTAGGTTTTCCAGAGCACAAATTTCCCTGAACAGTTTTTCGTAGAACTCTATTGCTTTCATTACTTGATGCATACACTCTTCTTCTGTGAGGTGCACGCAGTGCGCCTCATTCCAGTAAACTTGCCTTACTCTGAGCAAGGGTCTAGTTGCTTTTGTCTCGTAGCGGAAAACCTCTGCTCTCTGGTACAGCTTCACTGGCAAGTCTTTGTAGCTGCGGAGCCAGCTGCGGAACATGTAGTATAATATAACTTCTGAAGTTGGGCGCAGCGCAAGCCTTCTTTCTAGCTGTTCATTTCCTCCCTGTGTTATCCAGAAAACCTCTTCCTCGAAGCCTTTGATGTGCTCGGATTCTACAGCAAGAATGTCTTCCGGTATAAGTAGCGGCAGCAAAACCTTTTGATGACCATCTTCTTCGAGCATTTTTTCGAGCTCTCTGAAAATGTTTTCCATTATAGCGAGACCATAAGGGAGCCAAACCCCACAACCTTTTACAGGATACCTATCATCGTAAATTTCTGCTTTTAGCAGCAGTTCGTTGTACCATTCTGGATCCTCGCCCCTTTTTTTCTCTATGATAGTAATACGCCCACCTTTGTCTGGCTTTAGCTAACTTTAAAAGTTGGTGCTTCTTAACCATTACTTTGCTAGCTTCGCGTAAAAGCGAGAGAAATGCAGGTATACGGCTTTGTTCCTCTCCGTGGAAAGGGCGAGGCAAGGTTCGCGAAGCTGGCATTTGACCGCGCGCTCGAGGCAGCAGGAATCAAGGACATGAACCTTGTCTCTGTGAGCAGCATTTTGCCGCAAGGAGCTGTCCTGCTGGAAAGCTTCGACTTTTCTGCCGTGCCTAAGGGCAGCATCGTGTTTGGCGTGTTCGATTGGCTTTGCTCGTGCAAGGAAGGCAAGAAATTGCTGGTTGGTCTCGGGCTCAGCCAGTTCGCTGACGGCTGGGGAGTAGTAATTGAGCACAAGGCAGAGGACTGCGAGCGCGCAGAATTCGAGCAAGAGCTTGCAGAAATGCTAGACGATTTAGTAGCAAGAAGAAAGGCAAAGGAAGTTCGCAGGCTGTACATTCTCGAGGAGGGCACCGTGCGGAACCAGTGGCTGTGCGTGTTTGCCGGAGTAGCTTTCGTGGAGAAGTCGTGGTGCGGGGGCCGGGATTTGAACCCGGGGCGGCACTAAGCCATCGGATCTTAAGTCCGACCCCTTTGCCCTGGCTCGGGCACCCCCGCACCACTAAAACATTTTGTTTGCTGCCTTAAAGTCTCAGCCTCGGGCCCAGCTCAGCGAGTGCCAGCATGATGAGCAGCGTGAGCACTGCCCAGACGAGAAAAATATCCAGCAAGTAGGATTTCTGGACCTCGATGCATGCACGCACCTGCGGTACAGGAGAAGGTACATAGAGCTCGAAGCGCACTGTTTTTGCTGGTCCAGGTGCTGGAACTACAGTTACTGTGACGTTGTTTTCTCCGCTGCCATCATAGGGCACGACTACAGCAATTTTCCATGGTCTGTTCATTATTCTTGCTCGGTAGAAGCTAAGGTAGAGTTTGCCGTTCCTGTAAATATATACGTATACATGTTCTAGGATCGAGTAAGGCACTACCGTAACGTAGAACCGCAACTCGTAGTTGCCGTAGACTGGCCTGCTGACCAGCACGCTGTACCTGCTGTAGTTCTCGCAGTTGCTTGCAACTCCTTCCAGCGAGACGTAGACCTGGCAGCTGCTGCGCTGAAGAACTACGTACCTGCCGTTCACGCTAATATATTTTACTGTGTTCGGCAGCACCAGCAGCGCGACAGGAGCTTCGATGACTTTACAGTAGCCCTGCACGCAGACAGTTGCTGCCGTGCTTGCCTCTAGGTAAACTTCTTTCAGGCTGCTAGCTCCTAGATAGAATTTTAGAGGAAGAGAAACGGCCTGTTCTATGCTAAGCAGTAGTGTAGAGGGTACTGACGGCGCTGCTACATCAACCTGCAGCGCACCTTCTCCGTAAAGTGCTGCGCAGCGCCTGCCATAGACGTTGCAGAGTTCTAGCACGTAAGGCACATTTTCAAGAAACTCTAGGCTGTAGTTTTGCTGGGAATAGTTTCCTGTCAGTTCTTGCAGGAAAAGGCTTCCTTGGGAGTACTGCAGCAAGAGTAGACTATTAAAATAAGAATATGAATAATAACATATATATTTAATATTATATTGTAGCGGCACAGCAAAGTCCTGCACTGCACCGTAAGAAACCAGCAAGAACCTTGTCAGTGAACGGCTAACTTTTGCGCAGCGCCAAGAATCGTTGGGCACCCGCACAAAGAGCATGCTGCCTGCAGTAATTTGCTCAGCGTACACGTACAGCTTGTTGTTCTTCTCTAGCAAACAAATTTCAGTAACCTGCTGACCAGAAGAAATGTCTGCCGGCAACACCAGCTTTCCTTGCAGAAAAAAATAGCAATGAATATTAGAACTGCCAGGATAGACTACTGGTACTGCAGAGACTGTCTGGAGGAAAAGAAAAAATGCGAGGAGTGCCCGGCTCAGCGACATCAGCCTTCGGTCATCCGTTCTCGGCTCGGGTTTTTCTGCATCATTGCCGGGCATCAGTCTGCGCGCCATGGCACCTCTACTTCGTCTATTCTTTCGCGCTGCTTGGGTACAGTGTCTTCTAATTTATCTGGACCGCTGTACTTGTACTTTAGTATCCCTGTCCAGGCGATCATCGCGCCGTTATCTTCGCAGAGATCGTGGGGCGGCACGGCGAAGCTGGCTCCACGGTCCTCGCACATTATCCTGAGCATCTCTCTTAGTCTGTTATTCCTGGCAACACCACCGACAAGCAGCACTTCTTGCTTTCCTAGCAGCGCCAAGCAGCGCTCTGTTACTTCTACCAGCGCAGCGAAGACAGTTTCTTGCACGGAAAATGCTATGTCTTCTGGAGGGAAAAATTCCTTCAGCTCTCTTATTTTTGTTAATATTCCGGAAAACTGCAAGTCCTGACCCTTTACTGGATATGGCAGCTTAATGTATTTCTTTCCTTTTCGTGCAAGTTCCTCTATCTTTGGTCCTCCAGGAAATCCTAGTCCTAGCTCCATGGCTACGTGGTCAAGAAGGTTTCCCACTCCGACATCTAGTGTCTCTCCAAACACACGGTAGCGCTTTGCTGAGTAAGCGATGACCTGCGTGTTTCCTCCTGAGACGTAGAGCGTGACCGGGTCCTGGAGACCAGTAACCAGCCTGCCGATCTCTACGTGCGCGATGCAGTGGTTCACCCCTACAAGCGGCTTTCCGTACTTTAATGCCAGGAAGCGCGCAAGCGTTGCGCCTACACGCAGGCAAGGACCTAAACCTGGAGCGCGCGCAAAAGCTATCAAGTCTATTTCTTTGATGGTAGTTCCTGCCTGCTGCAGAGCTTCAGCCAGCGCGCTGTGTGCGTGCTCTACCATAAACCGCGCAGCTTCGCGTGGATGAATTCCGCCTTTTTCTGTTTTGTACCGGTAAATAACATTGGCCAAGATTTCTCCTTTGTCTGATACTATGCCTATGCCAAGATTATGCGCAGTTGTTTCAATGCCGAGCGCTAGCATAGCTCTAGAGATTGAATATTTTGCTGAGGTTAAGTTCTGCTGCTGCAACAGGCTTTTCCAGTCCAAAATTTACTAGCACTTCTGGGTGCAGCTCTCCAAGGAAGCCTACTACTTGCTCGCGCACAAGCACTGCTGCACATCTTCCTTCAATGAAGCTGGGATGCTCGTAGGCAGTCAAAGAATACTGCACGCCTAGTCTATCCAGCAGATATTCTACTGCCTGCCTTATCTGTGTGTAGCTTACCGTATAGTCTGAAATAAGTAGCGCAGCGTGCAGACAGTTGGTGTATCCTGTTTCTGTGTCTGCAGGAACAACAACGTAATCTACATCGAACACTTTTATCGGATATTCTTTTGCCTTGTTGCAGAACAAGAACTTCAGCAGCTCTGGCAAGATCCAAGAGCGCACTGTGTTTAGCTGCTTTTCGGCAGCATTTTCTATTTTTGGCGCCCAGGCAGGTACTTCTAGCCGCATCTTGCTGTACTGGTCTGCCAGGTTAGTGAGAGCAAAAGTCATAGCTTCGCAGTAACCTAGAAATGTTAGCAGCTCTCTTACTTTTTTCTGCACCTTTGTCACGAAGGATAGCTCACCCACAGTAAAGTGTTTAGGGAGCTGCGGCTCAAAGTTGTCGTAGCCGTACGCGATCGCTACATCCTCTATAATGTCGCGGACCTCGAAAATGTCTACCCTGTAAGGAGGTGCGCGGACCTCGAGCTCGCCGTCCTCGAACAAGACTTCGTGTCCCATCTTGCGCAGCAGCTGCAGCAGCTCCTTCACGCTTAGTTCTAGTCCGAGAGTGCGCTCTATTTCTTCTCTGCTGCACCGTACTGTGCTGCAAGAAAGCACAGGTGTTGTGACTTTTCTGCGCTGGTAAATTACTCTTACGCTGTAGATCTCTGCTCCTAGATCCTGCAAGTTGCAGCAAAGAATGTCAAGTGCCTTTTGCACGTAATATTCATTGATGCCTGTAACTTCTATTGCTATATCCCTGTCTCCAGGAACAACTTTTCCAGCTTCTTCCGAATTTATTATTGGCACAAGTGAAAGAATCCTACCAAGACTGTCCTCGAATACAGGATATTTCGACAATCCAGAAAGCAAGTAACCATACTCTTTTCCTTTAGGATGATAAGTTAGAATTTCTTTTGCGTTAAGCTGAGTAGAAAATTCGAGAGGAGTGAAAACTATCTCTTCTGGTCTCTTCATAACAAACTTCACTGGCCAGGCTATGCAGCGCAGAGGATAAATGCCAATCGAGAACTTCCTGCGCTTCCTGCCGAGCAAGCTTGCTAGCTGCTCCTGTTCGAGCTTTAGTTCTTCAAGAACTTCTTCGTCTATTTCTGCTCCTTTTGCTACTGCCCATGCAGTGTACGGCCTGAAAGCTTCTACCTCGGGAGACACTTGCACCTCGTAGCTTGCTGGCCTGCACGAATATTTTTTTGGCTGCTCTAGCTCCAGGTAGAGCTTCACTGCGCGAGCGATGCCTACAGCACCACAGTAAAGATCTGGCCTTCCAGGTTCAAGAGAAACCTTAATTGTATTGTCTTCTAGCTTCTCCAGCTCAATTCCTAATGAATTGAGTATATACTCAAGCTCTTCTGGCTCGAGTGTTTTCCCTACCAAACGAGAAAAGAAAGTATAAGAAAACTGCAGACTTACCATAGCTTCACCTGATGTTTTCTAATGTAGTCAAGGTCTACGTAGTTTCCGAATACCTTCCGAATATCATCTATTCCGTAAACAAACATTGCCAGTCTCTCTAGACCAAGACCAAACGCGAGTACAGGATAATCTATGCCTAGTGGTCTCAGACATTCTTTCCGGAAAATTCCCGCTCCGCCCATCTCTACCCAGCCAAGCGTTCCGTGCCTGGCCATTACCTGTACGCTTGGTTCAGTGAACGGAAAGTAGGACGGCATGAACCGCACTTCTATGCCAAGCTTAATGTAAAACTCCTTGATAATGCCGAGTAGTTCCCTGAAGTTTGCGTCTTCCTCGACAATTATCCCGTCTACTTGGTGGAACTCCGGTAAGTGCTTTGCGTCGGTTGCTTCGTTCCTGAAAACCCTGCCTATGCAGAAATAGCGTGCAGGAGGCACGAGCAGCGCTCTTGCCAGCGTCCTGAAACTGACTGCAGTGGTGTGCGTGCGCAACACTAGCTGCTTGGCGACTTCGTGGTCCCAGGAATAGTGATAGGACACTTCGTGTTCTTCTGCTACCCGAGCCACTATTTCTACTCTGGGCAACCTTCCCTTGCCTTGCAGGTAGAATGTGTCGTGCTGCTCTCTGGCAGGATGGTCCTGTGGCTGGAACATCACGTCGAAGTTCCAGAAAGCTGTCTCGATCCAGTAACCGTGTGTTTCCTTAAATCCTAGTGAGATAAATATTTCCTTGATTTTGTCTATCAGTTCCCTGAAGTGGTGAAAAGAACCGCCATGTATTTTTGGCACGGGTGACGTGACGTCATACTTTCTGAAGCGCTTCTTTTTCCACTCGCCAGAAAGAATTATTTCTGGGGTCAGCTGCTCGATAAAATCTTCTGCCAGCAGTTCCTCTAGCTTTTCGATGATTTCTTTTCCTAGATCCGTAAGCACTATTACAAAGAATGTGCGTTGCTCTACATCAATGCATTTTCTTTCCTTGAGCTGTTCTAGCACTTGCTTATACTGATCAAGTTCTGCAGAAGTGAGCGTTGCTCCTGCAAGCTGAGCCAGCGCTGCTCTTAGCTCCTTAAGTTTTTGCAAAAACGGTTCTACATTTCCTGTCAGCTTTACTTTTCCTTGCTCCACAGCAATTATTCCTGCACGCTTTAGCCTGCCTATAGCTCCTTGCACTTCTTCCACAGAAAGCAGCGGAGCACAGGCTGCCAGCAGTTCTTCTACAGCAATTTCTTGTTTCTCCTGTAGTACTTTAATTACTATTTCTTCGGGAAAACCTATTTGCAGGTACTTCTTCCCAAATTCGGTTAATTTAACAGTATATATTATTTGTTTTTCTTTTTTTATGATGCCTTTATCTTCTAGAAACATTAAACTTTTCGAAACTTCTACATCAGATAAACTAAGACTCTGTTTTATTTTTTCAGAAGTATCTAATCCTTGCTTTATTCCTTGGAGAACTTGCAGCTCTTTTTTTGAGAGCATTCCTAGGACGTCTTTCTCCATGGCTGTGGAGTGTAGGTGCGCTGCACGTTATTTAGTTTTCGCGGCGCAGCAAGCAGGATTAAAATACTGCGAGCGCACTTATTCTTTGAGCTTTAACAAGCATTTAAATATAAGGGATTATGGAACGAGCCATATTAACCTTGCTAGCTTGCCTGCTCTGCTGTACTCTTGTGCAGGCATACGTGCTCCAGCTAAAAACAGTGCCACCGGTCGCTGGCGTGCGCTTCGAGGTTTGTCCAGTAAACGGCACGCCTCTTCAGTGCATTAACGTTTACACAGACTCGAGCGGAGAGGTGGTGGTCAACGTTCCTGCAGGAGTATATTTCGTGCAAGTATATCCTAGCTACCCTTACAGGTTCCTTTTCTGGCAGCCTAGCGGTTCCACGCAGATTCTTTGCTCGAAGTACCAGAACCCTGTATATATTCGGGTGGCTGGGCCAGGAGACCTGGAGGCGTACCTGCAGTACCTGCAGGCAATCTATCTTAATCTCTACGTCTCTACGCAAGCCAGCACCGGTCCAGAAATTCTACTCTTGAGCAACCAGACCGTGCTCTACAAGGGCAGGACTACGCAGCTGAGCTACGAGCTGCAGTCGCAGCATGTCTACACGCTGGAGCTGCAGCAAGAATATACTAGCGGAGACCTGGACTGCAGGCTCGTCAACGTGCAGCTCACTGGAGACTACGAACTGCTGGGCCGCGGCAACCTTTCTGGCTATTATTATGTGCGCTTCCGCGCGCTCGACACAGACATTAATGTTTATGCTAGCTATGCCTGCAGCCAGTACTACCAGCTAGCGCTTGCTGCCACTGCTCCCTGGGCAGTACTCTGCGTGAACAGCGCCTGCTACAATCTCAGCCATCGGCTCGTGCTCAGGCTGCCGCAGGGCTGGTACACGCTAGAAGTGCGGGCAGCTTCTGCTGGCTACACTTTCAAGTACTGGAACATTAACGGTATATATTATTATACAAGGAAAATATCATATTATCTATATTTTGATACGCAGGCAACCGCAGTGTTCTCGCGTACAGTAGTACCTCCGCGCAAGCCAGTAAGGCACTGCTACCTTGCGGTCAGCTCCTCGGTTCCAGTGCAGTTCTATTTAGTTTTGCCGGGCGGCGAGCTAGAAAGCTACTACACTCCAGCAGTTCTTCGCCTTGCCTGCAACCACTACTACACGCTCGAGTTTCCTAAGAGCGTAGACAGCTACAGGCTAGAAAAGCTAGAACTGCGAGGAGCGGCTACGGGCACAGTGAACGTTTCTGCAGGTCGAGTCAAGCTGCTACTCCTAGGTAATGCCTCTGTATATGCGGAGTACACAAAACAGGCAGCCGCACAGCTCTATCAGCTGCAGCTCTACAGTGAGCCCAGCGGTATGCGAGTCTGCGTGCTTCCTGGAAACTACTGCTGCACGGCTCCGTGCACTCTTCGGCTGCCTCAAGGCTGGTACTACCTTAAGGCGCTGCCAAAGGATGGCTGGCAACCGCAGTACTGGATAATCAACGGCATTTACTATTTCCAGAACCCTGTCAGGTTTTACCTGTACTTTAATAGTACGGCTACTGCAGTCTACAAGCACGAACTTTACGGCAAGTGCCTGCTCAAAGTACTCTCTTCGCCTATTTCTGCTAGCTTTACGCTGAACTGCAGCGGCATGGTTTATTCTGGTACAACTCCAGCAGTGCTGCACGTGCCCTGCAATGCTGCTTGCACTGCCAGCTTTCCTCCGGCTCTAGAAGGCTACAGTCTAGTTTCCTTTGCAGGAGAGAACATTTCGCTGGTAGCTGCTAGTCCTAAAACTGGTACAGTTACTTTCCGCTTACAGGGAAGTCTGGCAGCGCTGCGTGCAGTCTACTCGCTTGTTCCTAGTAAGCTGTACTCGCTGGTGCTGCTTTCTTCTCCGGCAGGAGCTCGTGTCTGCGTGCTCAGCCTTACGACCGGTCAAGAATACTGCAAGAAAACGCCGGCAGTGCTGCAGTTGCCTCAGGGCTGGTACGTGCTAGAAGCTCCTAAGCAGTTCCAGAGTAGGTACTTCGAGTACTGGAACATTAACGGTATATATTATTATACCAGCAAGGTAAAGTTCTATCTCTACTACGACAGCGTAGCCACTGCAGTGTACGCTAACGTCAGCTATCCTGTTAAGTTCTACTCGTATCCTGTTAGCGTAAACGTGCAAGTATATTCTGGCAGCAGGCTAGTAGGTCAGTGCACCACGCCGTGCACGCTCAACCTTTCTCCTGGAAACTACAGGCTAGTCTATCCTCTGCACGTAGACGGCTACAGCTTCAGCAGCGCCAAGACATACGGCAACGTTAGACTAGAAAACAACACTCTGGTAGTTAATGGATTCGGTGAGGTTTACCTAGCCTACTCTAAACCTGTCAGCAAGGCAAAGTACTGCCTCTATATCTTTACAGCTTTTAGCACAGATCGCACAATAATAAAGGCTGCTAACGGAACTGTTGTTGCTGTGCTGCTAGGAAATTCAAGGGTTTGCCTGCCTTCCGGTACTTACTACCTTTTCACGGCTGCGAGAACCTTCGAGCCCTACACCCATTTCTATTTTGTTGGCTGGAAGATAGACGGACAACTGTACCGTCAGCCAGTGCTCAGGCTAGAGCTCCACTCAAACATTACAATCTATAAAATATATAATGTATCATATTTACTTGTAATACATTGCTATTTCTACAACGACGGCCCTATTCCTGGCTTGCCGGTGAATGTCAGCGGCCAAGTATATTATACTAATGCGAGCGGCGAGGTTAGTTTATGGATTCCTGCAGGCAGTACGGTGCTGATTTCTGTGCCCAAGAAGTACTCTGGAGCCACTACTCCTGACAGCACCGTCGAGCTCCGCGTAAACTATCCACAAACAGTCAACTTTGTCTATTTCAGGAGCGCTCCACGCCCTAAGCCTGTCTCTGGACCTGCTCTCGGCACGCTAGAGGTGCTTGCCTACGACCAGTACGGCAGGCCGGCAACGCTGGCATTTTTCGTGTTTACTCCTAGCATGCAGCTAGTAGCAAAAATAGACGTGGTCGACGGCAAAGGAATATTGCGGCTTAAGCCAGGAAAGTACTTGCTGCTCGCGTTGCTCCGCTACGGTAATTATACTCTTAGCAGCCTCGAGGGTTGCAGCAAGCAGGAAGGCACCAACAAGTGCTACTTCGAGATCAGGCCAAACAAGACTACTATAATACGCGCGAAATATTACTACTGGACTGGTAGGCTGCGCCTTGAGCTGCTCAGGCTAACAGTGCTGGACGCTGCCTCGAGGCAGCCGCTGCACTTCCGTGCTCTTATATGCAGAATAGGAGGCAACTGCACTGTCCTGCAAGGAAACGGCACTGCTGCACTCTACTTGCAGGCAGCACCGTACATGGTAACAGTGTACTCGCAGGGGCACAGGGCAGCGCAGTTCTTCGTTGACCTGCTTGCTGGTCCAGCAAGCAAGGTAGTATATTTGCAGCCGCTCACGGTAAAAAGACCGGCGCAGCTTTACAGGCTATACGTGCTTGCGCGACCGCACACGCTAGTTGTTGTTTATTCTTGGCCGGCAGGCAAGCAAGTAGCCCAAGCAAGAACAAACTCTAGCGGCATGGCAGTTTTTAGGCTGCCAGCAGGAATATACTTGGTAAAGGCAGGAAACATGTCTCAGGTAGTGAAGCTGCAGCACACCACCGGCATTATACTGCTGCCAAAGAAGCAGCAAAAACCGACAAAGGAGCGGCACTACTCTAAGCATGCCCATGCTCGAGAGCTCTTTGCTGTGCAGCTTTGTGTAGTAAAAGACAGCAAACCTGTACAAGCAACTATAAGACTTTTTGCAGGCTCTAAATTCATAGCAATGCTACGCACAGGAAAGAATGGCTGCGCAGAAGTGCAGCTTGTTCCAGGAAAGTACACTGCAACAATTAACGGTCAACAATTCTCTTTTGCCGTTACTGGAAACGAAAAGGTTGTGCTGCACTTGCAGTCTCCTGGCAAACAGTTCGTGCCTCTGCTCTTGTTCTTGCTAGGAGGACTCTTGCTCGCCTATGCTTTGCTGCGCTTTGTGCTCAGTAGACGCCTTACATGGTGAAAAAGATGATAAAAGAAATAAACAAAGAGCTGCTCTTACAGCTCTCAAGGAAAAGTCTCGCGGAGCTAGCTGCCGACTTTACACTTCGTAGAAACCTGCGCGAGCTAGTAGAAAAAGAGATGGAAAAATTTGATGATCCGGAAGAATATAAGTTTAGTCCTAGTTATATTCGCTTTAATCCTATTTTCTTTGGAGCTGAAAAGCTGCTAAAAAGAGCAGGAATAGAAAAAAGAAGACTGGCATACAAGATAGCTGCTCTCTACTTTCTAGAGTATTTACATCCTCAGACCTGCAAACAGTACTCTGCGAGAAGCTACTACCAGCTCTTTGTAAAAATAAAGTCTAGCTTGCATGACAAAGAAATAGAAAGAGCCGCCAGTGAACTGAAATTTTTTGGCGACCATGAACTCAACGTGCTAGTAATAGCAGCTGCACTTTTGCTTGCTTCTAGCAGGCTAGACCTGCGCGCAGCAGAAGCGCTGGCAGATGCAGCAATCTACTTCCTGCGCGCAGAAAAAGAGCAGATTTATTCCATTGATAAACTTGCTCGCTTACTGATTCTTTTCGAGCGCAGGCTAGACTCCAGATATCTTGTGACCGCTGCCTACCTTGGCAAGAAACTAGAAAATATGCTGCTCGGCAAATTTTCTAGTCCGTTCGGAGTCTACTGCTCTGATCCGCTGTTCTTCGCTAAGACAGCTGTTCTCTGCACTTACCTAGCACTCGCCGAAACAGAGCAGCGCGCCTGGGAAGGCTGGCTGTACTCACCTGCTTCTCGCCCATCGCCGTCTTCTGTTTTTCTTGCCTGGAATGCTCGCTTACTGGATCTTGAGCAGCTTCCAGCACCAGAAAAAATAGTAGAAGAATTAGAGCAGCGCTGCAAAAATATATACTGGCTGCTACTATTTTCGCACGTTTCGCTGCTCTACCTTGCTCTTTCTTCAGATGATACATGGTGGATAAAGCCGTGCATAAGCTTTAAGAAATTAATACTACTGGACAAGCGTCTAAAAGTAGAAAATTTCTTAGGTATAAAAGAAGACGCCGAGTATGAGCTAAAATTGTTCCTCAACCAACCAGCTCTTGGCACTTATTTTAATGTAACCTTTAAACCAGGAAGAAAACGTTTAAAAAAGCAGGTCATATTTCGCTGTTCTAGAAAACAAATTAAAGCTGCGCGCAAAGCTGTGCGCCTTCTAGGAGAGCAATTGCTTGCTATAGTAGAAATAAAAAGAGAAAACCCTAGCAGAGACTTGTTTAGCCTGCTCGTTGAACTTGACTCTCTCCTAGATGTTGTGCAAGAATTCTATCTAGGCAAACAAACATTAGATCACGAGAGCGGTATAGAAGCAGTAAACAAGAAATATGAACAACTGCTGCCTGTTGCAGAAAAAGACCGTGCCTTTGCCGCACTGCTTGCAGTACTGTTTAGGGCACTTTTATTAATTTATGGAAATAATAGTTTTCCCAAACTTTACTATTATTGGAATACTCTGAAGTGGCTAGCGCACACAAATTCTTAAACTAGCTGGGGCGGGGGCCCGGATTCGAACCGGGGACCTCCGGGTTATGAGCCCGGCGGGCTACCTGGCTGCCCTACCCCCGCACTAACTTTATTTAATTACAGGTTTAAAATGCTTTGCTGAACAGTGATGACTCGATTCCAAGCTGAGCGCGTGATGAAAAACAGTTTTCAGCGCAGGGACGTGGAGTTCATCATCCCCCGTTCTCAGCCCATGGCAGAGTCATCATTGCTGAAGTTCAGGTTATTAGGCAGCAGCAAAAATATACTGCAATGCCGCACGACGACCGGCTGCTCTGGTTGTTTTTGCTGCTAGTTTATGTAGCAGTGCAAGAATTTCTTGTTTTCTGTTATACGGGCAGTTTTGCCTTCTCTCCTATGCTTGCAGCCATTTGCATAATATACTTGGCTGGACTAGTGCACGGCAGCTTCAGCGAACGCTACGAGCTGAAACTAAAAGCCAGATATATTCTGCTCGGTTTTGGCTACTTCTTGCTTTCGCTGTTTATCATTGTTCTGCTCGGCTTGCTTTTCCGCGCACTTACTGGAGCCCAGCTCTTTGAGCAGTTCAGCCACAGGGTCCTCTTTTCTCCTAAAGTTCACAGCAACAATTATATTATTTTTTACGTTTTCAAGCGACTGCTTTCTTCGCTCGGAATGCTCGGACTTATGTTCATTTTTGCTATTTTAGCTGTCGTTGCACTTGTAGAAGAAATTGTTTTTCGCGGAGTGATTCTAGATGCTGTTAAGCAGCTTGCAAGCGTGCTTGTCTCTGAGCGCACGGCCTTAGCAGTAGCGGTTGTTTTCCAGGCAGCGCTCTTTGCAGTGCTGCACCTTGCCTGCTGGAACCTCGCGGCGCTCGGCAAGCAGTACTGGCCTGTAGTGCTCTCAGTCGTGCTTGAGCTAGCGGCGCTCGGCATTATCCTTGCCTGGGCACGTCTGAGAACTGGCAGCCTCGCAGTTTCTGCCGCTTGCCACTTTTTCTACGACGCGTGCGTTGTGCTGGCAATGTTTTTATATTTCAGGCTCGTCTAGTTTTCCGTGGGAAGATTGTGCGCCAGCTGATCTATAACACTTTTTCGCGCAGCTACGAAGAGTTTGTTCCTGCAGATCCGCGGCTAGTAAAAGTATATGTTTGCGGACCAACACCCTACGATTTCTCTCATATAGGTCACGGAAGAACGTTTGCTTTCTTCGACACAGCAATCCGGTGGCTAAGAGAGTCGGGCTACACTGTGCTCTACGTAATGAACATTACTGACATTGACGACAAGATGATAAAAAGGAGCGCCGAACTAGGCATTTCCTGGGAAGAGTTCAAGGAATACATGACAAGGGAGTTCTTCTACGATATGGAGCTGCTCAACGTTCACGCAGTCTCGCTCTACGTGCGCGCAACAGACGTGATTCCTGAAATAATATCGTTTGTCCAGCAGCTGCTCGACAAGGGCATAGCCTACGTTACTTCGGACGGAGTATACCTCGAGGTATCCCAGCTCAGCGACTACGGTAGGCTAGCAGGCGTGCGGCTAGAAGAGCTCACGCACCACAGGATTGAGCCAAGCCCCTACAAGAAGCATCCCGCAGACTTTGCTCTCTGGAAGTTCAAGAAACCTGGAGAGCCGAGCTGGCAGGCTCCTTGGGGAGAAGGCAGGCCTGGCTGGCACATCGAGTGCGCCGCGATGATTCTCAGGTACTTGGGCGGGCAAGTAGACATCCATGGCGGAGGAGCAGATCTAATCTTTCCTCACCACGAAAACGAGCGCGCAGAAATGCTGGCGCTTACAGGCAAGGAAATTGCCCGTTACTGGATGCACGTTGCCATGGTAAAGGTAGAAGGAGAAAAGATGAGCAAGTCGCTCGGAAATATTGTGCCGCTCAGGCAGCTAGTCAAAGAAGCTGGCACGGTTGCTGCCCGCTGGTACCTGCTCTCTGCCCACTACCGCAAGCCCCTAGACTTTTCTTGGGACGAAGTAGACAAGTACAAGAAACTTGTCCAGCGTCTAAGAGCAGTAGAGCAATTACTGTCAGACGTGGACGCAGAGATTCCTAGAAAACCTTTGCCAGAAAGCTTGCAGGAGCTCCTAGAAAAAATTTATTCTGCTCTAGCCAACGACTTCGATACCCCTGTTGCTCTAGCCAACTTCTATTCGCTTCTCACTGAAGCAGAAAAGCAGGCAGAAAACCTGGAAAATGAACAAAAAGTCCTGCTCCTGCACCACTATACCAGAATTGCTCGTGTTTTTGGTTTCTTGCTTCCAGGAGCATATCTAGAACGAAAGCTGCTACAAATAATTGCTGCTGTACGTGACCAGCTTCGAGAACGAAAGCTGTACGAGCTTTCTGATGCTATAAGAGCAGAACTTATAAAGTTAGGCTACAGAGTAGTAGACACTGCTAAAGGCTCGAAAATCTACTAAACAGTGATGAGCCCTAGGCTTCAGCTGAGCAGTGATGAACCTCGCCGTTCCTGAAAATGTGATGACACTCGTTACAGCTGAAAACAATGAAAATAAAGCTGGAAAGCGAGTACAAGGTAAAAATAAACGAAAAAACACTGCAAGAATTATCGAACTACGAGAAGCTAAAAGACTTGCTTACTAGTGCGGCTAAAGCCATCAATGCAGAGCCGCAATTCTTAAAATTTTATAAAACGGAAAAAGAGGAGCTATATTTTGATACCAAGGATCGCAGACTCAAGGCAAGTTTCATTTCTTTGCGGTTAGATACTGTTTCTCGTATTCTTACTGCAAAGGTCCGCATTTTTAGCAACGGTGCGCTCAAGGAGTCTGTAGAATACAGCAGCAGGCTCACGCACCAAGAAGCAGAGCAGGTACTTGCGCGTCCGTCAGCTGTGCTCGACTTTCTCGCAAGAGAGCTCCGGCAGGCAATCCTGCAACGTGCTAGACCAGAAGAGCTAGTCATTGCTTCTAAGATTACTACTTCGCCGAGAAACGCTGTACAGCTAGCGCTCCGGACAAGCAAACAGAAAGTGCTGCTAGAGCTGCTGCTAGACAGGAAGATCCTGCACGACTATATTTCAGGCACTACACGGCGCTTCTGCATGCTAGAGCTGGAGCACCTGAAAGGCAGCAAGCGCCTCTTCTGCGAGTTTGTCTTGGAGTTTCTGCGCCACGTGAGGTAAAACATTTATTTAATTTATTGATAATTTCTAGAATGCAGCAAGTTCTGCTAAAGTTGCCTGTACGCTCATTCGAGGAATTGCTGAACCTAGAAAGGAGCAAGCTGCTAGCCCTGCTAGACCAAATTAGCGGCCAACTAAAGCAGAGCTTTCCAGAAATTTACTCGCTGGTAGATAAAGTTGCTGGTAATGAGCAGCGACTGCTGCGCAGGCAAGCTCTACGTCTGTTGTTCTTGCAGCTAACCCCTCCACTGTCTTGCTCTGGGGTTTTGCTGCTGCGAAGGCTGCGCGAGCTAGAAAGAGAACTTGGCCTCGAGCACGTTGAGCGCATAGGGATGAAGAAATTCTGTAGCGCAGAGAGGCTCTACGCTCGGCTAAGACTCAACTTTGGCGCGCGGGTAGACAGGCAGGTAGCAGAATGCTGCGCGAAGCTGCTCAGAATTACTTATTACTGGAACAAGGAACAGGTGCAGCGCAGACCAGTGAAGGGTAAGACGTTCAGCTGGCAGCTTTCCCTGCTGTTCTTTTCTCGTCTGCCAGGAATTGCTCTGCTCAGAAAAACAGTCAAGGACTACCTTTTCTTTTCTTCGTTGTTCTATTTCTTGCTTGGGATGGACTTCTTAGCCAATGCTTCGCTTGTCTTTGCCTATTTATCTTTGTATGATCGGCAAGCAAGAGAGCTCTATGCTTCGCTCAAGGATCCAGAAAAGTTCATGCAGAAGCTAGATGAACTTCCAGGACTGCCGCTGCTTGGCTCGCTTATCGACGCTAACCTTGCTCCAGAAGAGCTGCTCGCGTGGCAGCTTATCCTGCTCTGGATATACTGCGAGCAGCCAAGCCTGGATAAGTTGCTGGAAGACCCAAGAAACTGGCTAAACGTAGAGTTTCTGCAGCAACTAGATGCAGGTCTCTGGTTGCTGCCTGCACTCTGGCTGCCGAAGTACAGGCAGCAGTACAAAAAGAGCGATGCACACCTAAAAGCATTCCTGCTCCAGGTCTTGCAGCAAGGCGACTACACCGAAGAAGGCTCCAAGCTTACGCTTTACTTGCCTGCACCAGTGCTAGAAGCTAAGAAAATTTCTTACGAGCAAGTTCAGCGCTTTCTTCGCTCGCGTGGCCTGTACATACTTACTATAATTCCGCGCAAGCAGCACACTCTCTACTCCTTATATATACTGAAGGCCACAGCTTCAGAATTCCTAGAAGCTCTTACAAGTAATGTAAGAGCAGAAGAAATTTTTAGCAAGAAAGAAATCGCTGAGCTGATAAATAAGGATGTACGAGAGCTGCTACATCTTGCAGAGAAGTGCAGAGAGCTGCTCGATGCTACAAAAAGATCGCTAAAGCCAATAAAGGTGCTTGCCTACTTCAAGAAAGGGGGCGCTGCGATGTACTTGGCAAAAGAAGTATTCAACAAAGACTACAGGTTTGCCTGCAAGCTCCTAGCTTTAAGCTACGCTGACAGATTACCCAAGATTGTGCTAGAACTGCTGGAAGGCAAAGATGTTGCGGAAGTGCTGGCAGGCGCAGCAAGGCTAACGGACGAAGAAAACCTGCCGCTCGACGTGCTGCTTGTCCAGGATCCGCTCCTCCTGGCCTTGCCGTTTATCGCGTACAGGAACATCCACGTAGTCGAAGAAGTGTGCTTTATTATGCACAAGATACTGGCCTCCTGGAACAGCTACGGCGAGCTCGCAGAAAGAATTGCTGACTGCTACTTTACCCGCTACGTGCTCAGGCAGCGCCAGAGCAGGACGAAACTGAACGTGCTGCTGGCAAAGCTTTCTCGGGAGCTCAACGTTGATTCCACTAAACTGCTGCTCTTGGCTTGTCTAGCTATACGCTACAGACATTCGTTTAATCTGCCTAACATTTTGCAGCAAGTTTTTAGCTACTGGAAGTAGCGCGAGAAAGCCGGAATTTTTCAGAAATTTCATTAATTGAGCAGGAAATACCAGGACTGCGCAGTCATAAACTAAAATTCAGCTAAAAGTATAAAACTTAAAGATTTAGGTAAAAAGTTTTTGCCAAATTCTTTCGTATATCTTGCAGCCGTACTTTTCTCTCCTTTCTTTAGGTTCTGGACAGAACCCACAAACACACTTCGGCAGCGGCATGCCTTCAATTTCTAGAATTTCTCTCACTTCTGGCAGCACCTTTGGCAGCTGCCTTACTCTTGCCTGGATTTCGTGCTCTGCGACGCTGCAGGCACGGATAGAGTAGAACATGAAGGGTCCGCGCAGGTGGTTCAAGTTGAGCACTATCCTGTTATTAATAATAATGTTCTGCGGAATAAGATAGATCGCCAGCTCCTTGCCCACCTCTTCTTTGTATTTCTCGTACAGCTCGAGAGACTCGTAGGTTAGATCTATGTATTCTTTCAGCAGCTCTTCTTTCTGCTGGACTACAGGAGGAATGTGGATCCTGTTCTCGTCCTTCAGCGCTTTCTCTGCAGCCTTGTAAATGCTCTCGGGTTTTTGCAGCACTGATCGGTGCCTCTTCAGCTCGTTCTGGCACGATATAGAGCAAGGGAAGTTCAGCTCGACTATGTATTTCTCGGCATGCTCAGCGCAGAGCCTGCCCAGCTGCCTAGCATTCTTGCGGAACTCTTCTTCTCCACAAGGCCTGAAGCTGCGCAGTAGCTGAGAAATTTCTGCGAGCGCTTCGTCCAGCTCGTAGCTGCACTTTTCCAGCACTTCTAGTCTAGGTTCTTGCGGCAATTCTCTTTCGTTGAATATCTGCGGAATCAAGTAATTTATCTGCGGGCTTTGCTTGCAGGCCTCCCAAACAGCGCGCAGCGATTCTGGAATGCGCCTGTCTATTTCTTCTAGCACCTGCTTCACCTCGCGCGGCACAGGTTCCTGCTCTGCTAGCTTGAGTGCATGCGCCAGCGCGTCCAGCGAGAGCGCCATTACTAGGTGCGTGGGCGTGCCCAGCGGAAGGATGCGTCTGCCCATCTCGAAGCCGCGCACACCACCAATTTCTACTACCTTTTTGTAGAACTCGAAGCGCCTGCGCACGTTTTTCTCTATATCTTCTCTTCTAAGCTCTTTTGGTAGCACTGATATGTCTGTTAGCGTAAATCGTTGTGAACGAACTAAGTAGCTGCCATAAGGAATGGCAGTGAAGAAGAAATCAAGCACTCGGCTTCCTTGCAGCTTCACTAATACATGAGGAGTTGTTTGCAAGGAAGCAAAGCCTCGGCGAATCAGGTATAGCAGCGTTTTAACGTACTCTTCTCTCTCTTCTAAGAACTTCTGCGAGGCAGTGCTCATCGTGGCAGCAGCCAGCACTTTCTCGTCTTTGGGCAAGTGGTCAAGAACCTCTACTTGCAGGTACTGCTCTAGCGGATAAACGGTCATAGTAAAATCGCTTGCACTACTATTTATTAACTTTGCAGTCTTTTAAGCAGCCGCAGCAGCTCTAGTCTTGCTGGCACAGCGTACCTTTTTCTGCCGCGCAGCTCCAGCCTTACCGCGCCGAGCTGCTCCAAGAACTTTACCTGGGCAAGCACGCTCGAGGCAGGCAAGCCAGTCCTTCTTGCCAGTTCTTGGAGATGGATCTCTCCGGCTAGCAGCACCTCGAGCAATTTCGGCGAAACCTTTCTCAGTCCGCCAACAAGCTGCGCCAGCTCTGCGAGCGGCAGCTCCACGAAAAAGCTGGGCACATCGAGTATTTCTAGATATGCATAAGCGCGCACATCAAACTTTCCACTTATATATAATAAATAGGAAAATAATGACAAATATATATTTAATAATCTAATACCGCCGCCGAGAATGACCTCTACTGATCTTGCCTGGCGGGCTTCTAGTTCGTCGAGCAGCCTGCAGGCACAGCGCTCGAAGCAGGCCAGCTCTTCTTGGCCTAGCTCTACAGGCACTGTTTTTATGCCGGCAATGCGTAATATATTCTGGAGGTTTTCGCAGACCTTTTTGCTGCGCATGTAGCCCTGGTCATCTAGCCTGCAGAGCAGGAGTAGTACGTGTTCTGCTCCGCGCAGGAGACCATCGCTGAGAGCGCGGACCACGAAGCGCTCATCGAAGCCCAGAGGACAGAGCACGAGCATTTTGCAACTGTTTCTCTGAATGATATTTAAAGCTATTTTTATCTTATTCAAGCGTTCTGTATGATTTATAAATTATTCACGTGGTATGAAAAGTTTTAAGTATCATTCAGCAATTATTCATCGAAATGCCGGTGAACCGCTCGCTCTGCGAGAAGCTGGCAAAGATTCTGGCAGAAGCCGCACTGAAGAGAGAAGACAACGAAGTTGAGCTGTGCAATCTCGGCTACCTTGACAGGCTGGCGCATGCTCCCGCGAAGCACGTTGCGCTCTACTACCTCTACGAAGCACTAAGAGACTATGCTGCAAAAATCAGAAAAGAGGGTAAAAGCATTGTTGAACTCAGAGAAGAAGATACTAGATTGCTCGACGAACTTGCTGCTGCTGATCCAAAAGAAATGCGTCAGTTGCTTGCTTACATAGCAGCTAAAGCATTGATGTATGCGATGCGTGAGGTGAAATGATGTTTGTGAGCATAAGGGCTAGGCTCATAGTGAATGTAGATGCGCTAAATATGGCAGAATCTGTAGGAAACTACGTGAAGCACAGGAAAGTGCCTGTAATTAATCCAAGAACCTACACTGTGCACTTCGTGCCTGCGATCTCTGGCGAATCTATCGCGCACCGCTACCAGGAAATACTAGTAGACGAAGCAAAAAAGAGAGGACTGCCTGTCTGCAAGCTCTGCGGAAAGAAAAGATTCCTGAAATCAACCAACAAGCAGATAATTTCAGCCAGTTTCGGCAATGTACCTGCATTTTCTAGTTGTCATGAAGTAGAAAAATTCATCATAGAGAACTGTGTAGTCGAAGACATTGGCGGTTTTCTCGTTGCAGAAAATCTAGGAAAGAACATAGAGAATGTTAAGCGCACCAGCAATTTCTACACTGGCTACATGATTCCTGTCTATGAAATTCTAGAGGACAGCATCACCGAGCCACAGCTGCACATGCGCTATGCTCTTGGTCTAGGCGAACTAATGAAAGAGTCGCAGATGATCTACTACGTTGAAGTTGCCAGCGCAATATATCGCTTCAGCTTTGATCTGGACACGCAGTACATCGGCAAGACTGCTTTCGAGAAAGTCGAAGAGCTAGCCGACAGGCAGCGACGCGTGGAGCTGGCCTGCAGTGCACTGCTCCAGCTGCTCAGGGAACTTGACTTCGGCGCGAAGCGCACCAGGTTCTTGCCAGTGCTCAAGCCAGAATCCATGATGGCAGCAATCAGCCCTGCTGCCTGGACTGTGCCGAGCGCGTTCACTGCGAGCTACTTCGAGGAAACGCTGAAGAAGAGAGAAAGGTTCGGGAAGGAAGTGAAGCTCCTTGCGTATGTTGATCAGCTAATGCTAGAGGATACAAGTCAGTATGTGCAGCAAACAACAAAAGAGCTGCTAGCACAGTTCTATAAAGCGCTAGAAGAATTCATTGAATTGCTGAAGTCTAAGGGAGATGCAGACAAGCTAGACATAGACAAGATAAAGAAAGAATGGTTAGAAAGCTTTGTTAAGCGCAGACTAGACGAGCTAGCTAACTCCAGAGACCTAAGATATGCTTCGTGTGTGGCTAGAAAGTACGCCGAGGCAAAAGAAAAGCTGGAGAAGAGCGGTGTTCCTGTCTACACTGACTACTCTGAATTCCTTGCAGCGCTGCAGGAGCACATCAAGGAGTGAGCCATGTCTCTGGGCTTCCTGGTAGAAGTAGAGTTTGACTGGGGATACCAGTGCAAGGTGGCTGGTCTCAGTCGCGGCTCTGCCGCCTATCTTTATCCTCCACCTACTTCTATTCTTGGCGCGCTGGCAGAAAGCATTGCCAGAAAAGAAGGACTAGGAGAAAAGCAAGGACTTGCTGTATTAGACGAGCTGGGCAAGCACTTGCTTGCTCTTGGAATAAGACCAGTCAACTGTATGCCAATCAAGTTTTCCGACATTTCTCGAATAATAACAGTGAAAATAACTAGTGGTCAGCGCTTTCCGCATCCAGAACTGCACAGCTTTGATGCTCCTGCAATAGCAAAAACAATGCTTTCTCCTGTTACTGTAGACGAGAAAGCTCCACTACTGTGCATTGTTCTTGTCTTTGACACGGAAAAAATAGTAGTTGACAAGAGAGAAATTCTGCTAGAGGAAGAGTACTTCTGGCGCATCCATAGAATAGGAAGCAAGGAAAGCAGAGTAAGTGTTCTAGAAGTAAAAGAAAAAGAAGCAGAAATTGTGCAGCAGAAAAACCTTGTCCTGCGTGCAAGTTTTCCTCTAATGGGAGTAGATGTAAAGCAAGAATATGGCAGGTGGCTCACCGAAGTCTACCTTGATCCGGCAAGCCTGAACTACAGGCGCACTCTCAGTGCCTGCTACCAGTGCTTCACCAGCGAGCAATTCATTGCCTACAAGCTGCCTGTGCTCGAGCCAGGAAAAGAACCTCAATGTATTGTCGAGCTCGAGAAAGGCGCTGCATACAAAGTAGAGAACGAGGTCGTGGTGGGCAGGCCATGCTCCCAGTAACTCCTTGCTTTCTGGACCTCGTGCTGCTGGAAGGCATAGCTCTTGCCAAAATCTACGAAGATAATCCTAGTGCATATTTTCAGGGTATGGAGAACAGGGTAGTTCCTCTCACGAGCAACGACAAAAAAGTAATCAAGCAAGTACTAAACTTGCAGCAAGCAGGTTCTAACATTACCGCAAAAGAAATACTTCCTGCATTGGAAAATGCTAGGCTGCCAACCTTAAATATAAAGAAAATCATTAGCAAAAGCAATATATACTATACGCTGGCAGGAGACACTACTAACAGGTATTCGGCGATCAAGCTCTTCAACGTAGACAGGTTTACCTCGCTCGTTCCTGTAGCATTGCAGGTAAGGACAGAGATTTGCTCCACAGAACTATATCGCTGGATGCTTGCAGCTGCTCTGAGTGCTTATGCAGGCAAAATTTCCAGTTATTATCTCTATGTTTTCTTCGATCCTGCTGAGATTCTAGAATATGTGCTCCGGCTAGCAAGCGGAAAAAACAGCAGCTCTATCCAACAGCTCCAGCGCATGTTCGAGCTGAAAAAGGACCTTACAGACAGACTTGCTGAATACTTCAAGCGACCTAACCTTGAACTGCTTAATCTTACGTGCATGCTGCTAGACATTACTAACCTGCTGCGCAATCATGGATTCAGCTGCATTTCAATGATATTCTACTTAATAAAGCGTTCACAGACAGACATTTCCTTGCTTTACGTGTTTAACACTACGCTGTTCTCCGAGCCACGCTTTCTGGCAGAGCTGCAGAAATATTTTAGTAACACAGAAACCTTTCTTGAGCGCGCAGAAACACTGCTAAAGAAGAAAATTCTTGGCAGAATAAAGCTTTCTCGGAACGAGCGCCCAGAATCAATGACGCTGCTTAGAGCAGTCTACTACCTGCACGCCCTGCTCACTACTGCAAGGATAGAATATTTGTACCAGTTTGTGCGCGAGCTGGAGCACGCAAACAGGATTGCTGAAAAGAAAGACTATGTGCTCTAGCCTACCGCAGCTAGTCGAACAAGTAGCGCGGCAGCTATATAATTCCTCTCCTAGACCGTTCATTTCTTTTGCCGCAGATCAAATAGAAAAATACTGGAAAAAGAAACTTATCTTTTTTGTTGAAGCACCCACTGGCTACGGAAAGACAACGCTTTCTATTGCACTTGCACTGAAAGCGCTGCAGGACGATGACCAGCTCAAGGCAATTGTTGCCTATCCTCTGCGAACACTGCTAGAAGACCAGTACAGAGCATTCGCTGCTGTTTTTAGTAACAAGAGCAAGGAGCTGCTGGACTGCAGGTATCTCAGGCACCCTTACTCGCTCTACCTCATTAAGCCAGTTACCCTTACCACCATCGACACGCTCTCGCTCACGCTGCTTGGCCTGCCGCCAGAAGAGCTCCCTGCCATCGCCAGGGGCGTAACTCGTGGTCACTACCTCTTTGCCTGGTCTTCTGCTGGGCTCGCGCTGCACGTCATGGACGAGGCGCACCTGCTGGCAGAGCAAACAAACTCGCTCGCGTTCTTGGTCCTGCTCATTAAGCTAGCAGTAGACCTGAACGTGCCGCTAGTACTAATAAGCGCCACTCTTCCTCTAGGACTGCTCGAGCTAATCTTTAGCGCGCTCACGAAAAACGAAAAAGACAAAATACTTGTGATTTCTTTCAGCTACAGCGAACAACAAATTCGCGTCAGACTAGGTGTGGATGCGGTTAGCTATTCGCAGTCAAACGATCCATTTGTTCAGGAGCGGCTAAAGAAGCAGTACAACATACTGCTCCTGCCGTTACCTGCAGACGAAGAAAAGGCTGCAAATGCGCTGGTCAAAGTATTAGAGCAAAAGCTTGACCGCTACCATAAAGTGCTGGTCATCTGCAACACTGTCAAGCAGGCAGTGCTAGTTTACGACGCAATACTCGCCAACAACAGCATAATTAATAAAATAGGTGGCAGGCACAGCGTGCTCTTGCTGCACAGCCGCTTCAAGGAAAAAGACAGGCAGCAGCATGCTAATAGGCTAGCGCAGCTAGGAGACAGGTACATCGTGGTCGCGACACAGGTAGTGGAGGTAGGCGTAAACCTTACCAGCGATCTTCTTCTCTGCGAGCTCTGTCCTGCAGCCACGCTCGTGCAGCGCGCTGGACGCTTTCTGCGAAGCAGCAACGAGCTGAACGGAGAGCTGGTAGTATGGTACCGCGCAGATAGCAGCGGTAAACCAGCAAGCCATAACGGCCTCTACGGAGTGTACAGCAGCCTGCTAGTCGAGCGCACGCTCGAGTATCTCCAGAACAACCAGGTATTCTTCCACTTGCCCGAGCATCCCACGAAGAAAGGCTACAAAGACTTGCTTGACTACGTGTACGACCAGCAGGCAGTGCGGCGGGCATTTAATCTAGACATTAACAAAGTCCGCAACTTCTTTAGCACATTTCTTGACCTGTTCGAGGCTAGCAAAAAGGCGCTGAAGCTATTGATTAGTTGCGGAGGTAGCTTTGTGCGCGACACGCTCATTCTTCCAATTTATGTTACTAATACTTCAAACGGTAGACCGGAAAGCAAAGACGAGCTAGTACCGCTAGACGCAGGCACGCTCCATAGCTTAGTTGCCCAGCAGCTTGTTAGCGATGTGATAGCTGCTGTAGGACAGCGTGAAAGCCAGTCTGTGCTGCAGATCTTCCAAAGGAAAGACTGGTGCATCCAGCTCGTGAAGACGCTGTTCAAGCTGCAGGTAGATTACCTAGTTGTTGTCTCCAACAAGCTGCAATACAGCAGTGATCGCGGCCTTACCTGGTGATTCTATGCCTTACCAGCCGCTCGAAGCCCACATAGAAGGAGCCCTAAAGATACTGGACAGGCTGCGCGGCAAGAAGCCGCTCAGGTACCTGGAAGCTCTTACAGGAGAGCAGAACGTAGAGGAGTGGTGCGCGCTCGCAGTAATCTTCCACGACGCTGGCAAGGCATTATACCGAGGCTATTCTTTCCCTGGCCACGAGTACCTCTCTACTTTGCTGCTAGATAAATATCTTTGGCAGCTTTCAGTTGAGCGCTCGCGGCAAGGTGGCCCATTGCTGAACTCTGTACTGCAAGAAGCAGTAATCTTTGCTGTACTTTTCCACCACCATGCAATGGATCCAGAAAGACGCTCTAGGCAGCTCTTAAAGGCAGTAGTTTCGGACACAAGCACAGTAGCTCTGCGTTCTAGCGCCTTGCGGCAGCTTCTAGAGAAGTTCTTGCAGCAGTACTGTCCTGTGCTCTACAATGAAAAAGCACTGACCACTGCCATTGAATATAAATATTTGCAAAACTTGCTGCAGAACCGCGAGTTGCTGAAAACACAGTGCAAAAACACAGCAAAGCAGCGGGCACAAGACTGGATAAAGCGCGGCAACAATGAAGCCAAAATTTACCATGTCATGCTGCAGATTCTCTTAGTCTGCGACAACCTCTCTGTCTGGTACGGGCTGCAGCCATGCGAGCAGAGCAAAAGTGTGCTGATAGCCAGGAAAGTAAAAAGCAAGCAGCAAAAAACAAGGTTCCAGCAAGTACTAGATCAATGGCTAGAAATATATTCTAGCCTCTAGAACAGTTTTTGCTGTCCCTCATCTCCTAGAATTTCTGTGCTTATTCCCTTGTATGTTATTCTTCTGTGCAGCTTCAGGTCGCGCTCGCAGATAACAAACACGTCTATTCTGTCGTTTTTAGAGGAAATGAAGCAGCGCAGAATTTCTGGCAGCAGCTCGCGCTCTTGCGGGTTAAGGTCACCGACAAACGCTGAGCGCTGGATGCGCTCCATGCCTAGATCTTTCAGCCTTTCTGCTAGCTTGTTCCTTTTATCGTCGTCGCTGATGTCGTAGACAACAAGCGTGAGCATAACCTACCACACAAGTCTTGGCGTGTATATCCTGCCTTTACCTTGCAGGAAAGAAACCACTGACTCAATCTCCAGAAACAGCGCATGCCTTAGACTAACTTTCCTTCGACCATACTGCACCCTGTAGTCCAGCAAGCACTGCACAAAGTATTTCTTGAACTGAGCAACTTCCTCGTACTTGCGCTTCTCTGGCAGCTCTCCGTGCAGCTGTCGCTGCAGCATAAAGGAAAGCACGAACCTGTCAACGAACGGTCGCAGCGGTTCCATTAAATCGTAAACAAGACTCAGTCTTCCTGGTCTTTCTACGTGCAGGAAACCCTCGAATGCATCAAGGCTGAAATGGTCCACGAAATTCCATGTCCAGAGGGCTAGTAGGTTATACCCAACATTTAGCAGCAAGTTAAACATATCCTTGCCTTCCTGGTCTCTCCCAGTAAATCCAAGTAAGCCCCCGTAGAGCTTAGCAAGAAAAGAAAAGTACTCGTTGGCTGCTAGTCCTTCGATGTTAAGGATTTCTTGCCGCACCTTTTCTATGCCTTCTGGACAACTTATAGTTAGTAATCTATCAATTAAAGCAAGAATTTTATGGATAATTTCATGAACTTCTGCGCTTCCATAAATTCTTTTTGATTTAGCGTAGTATTTGATGTTTGTTAGCTGGTTCTCAATTTTTGCCTTTATTAGTTCCTTTACCAGCTCAACGCTCCTGTAGTTCTTGAGCGCTTCATACTGTAGCTTTCTGTTTGCAGGAGTACCTCCAACCCGAGCTCCTTGTATCTTTGCTACTGGTCTGCCAAGATAACCTGCTAGCAGCACAGTAATGCCATTATCGGCCAGCTCTTTTAGCAGCTCAGAAGTTAGGCTGAGCCGCGTGAGCACCAGCACTGTTCTCAGCTTCTTCAGTGCTACTTCTTTCTTGTATCCGGCTTTCTTGTTCACTACTACCAAGCGCTTGTGCTTCTTGTACACGTGGCAGCCAAAGTCGTCCAGAATCAGCACATTACCTATCAGCTCGATGCTTCCACCAGGGACAGTAGTTCTGGAAATCGCAGCTGTGGCAGTGCGCAGAATTTGGCCATGGCTCTAGCTTGCCGTCAATAATTTTGCGCATTAGCGCAAGAATGTTTTCTGTTTTCTTGCGCAGTTCAGGACTAAAATGGAACCTGTAAAGTTTGTTAGTCCTAGTTAAAAATAGTAGCAACTCTTTTACTGGATAGTATCCATTATCTTCTAGCAGCAATGCATAGCTAGCCAAGGAATATACTTGTTCAGCTCTTAGCCGTTTGCTGTATTTAATTTCCAGCACTGCATAGTAGCTGAACTTCTTGTGCCTTAGAACCATATCAGGAATGCCTCTTAGTCCATACTTCTCGCTTGCTAGCAGCTGCTTAGAAGAAAAAACGTTCTCGAATTCTTTCTCTACTTTTGCAAGAATCTCTTCTCTTCTTGCGTGTTCTGCGAGCTTTCCTAATCTGTCCCAGTTACTTTTCGTGTATCCTATATTATTTACATAAGAATAGTAAAATCGATAAGGGCAAAAGATAAAATTTTTCACGTCTGTTGGTCTTAAATAATACTTCATTCTTGCACTACCACTGCTCGCTTAAAGAACTGCTGCACTGCTAGCTTGATCCTCTTAAGGGTTTCTCTGTAAAGTTCATCGACTTTTGCAATGTAAGAATTCTCTGCAACCTTGACTAATTTATGGAACAGCTCTTTTTCTTTTATCCTTATTTTTCCATCTTTTAGTTCAATGATTCCTAGCCTAGCCAACAATTCAAGCTTGCTGCGCCAACCACCTACAGCAACCCTATACTGCACAAACAGGTACTCCAGAAATGCTTCCAGCTCCTTGCTGTCTAGCACTTCTTTTCCTCCAAGACAGCACAGCCCAAGTATATATTCAATATAATTCATTTATTATATATGTAATTAGTAGTGTTTAAAATTAATGCGCGGCACACTGCTCTCGCAGCAAGCAATTACTAGGACAGCGGGAAGGAGGCGGAGGCAGCTCTCGGTCGTGCAGCAGCTTGAGCAGCTCATCGCGAACGCTCACTACCTCTGCACGGAGATTCTCGTCGACGGCAAAAATGTCCTTTTCTGCAGTAAATTTTTCTCCGTTAATGTTCACGTAGACTATTACTCCAACGTTTATCGGCACAAAGTAGTTTGCCTCGATGCAGAGCGCGTAGGCTGCTACCTGTAACCTGTGCCGCTTGGTTGGTCTGCCCAGTTTCACCTCAAAAACAATGTTTCCGTAAGAGCCAAGTGCGTCAACGCGCAGCAGCCGAGAAAATCCTAGCAGGCTGCCGTCTACAACTATTTCAGTATTTACTGGTACTGCCCTGAAGACTAAAGTTTCAAGTGTTGCAGTTGGATAGTTTACCTTTATTTCTTCTACTTTAGCGTTTATTCTTGCTATTTCATACAATAAAATGTTTCTTCCAAGCGAATGTAGCTGTTCTTGGTTGAGTTTTGCTTGTTCAATGAAAGTTTTCAGTTCCTGAATGCTCGCAGAAATAATGCTATTTACTTGCTGCCGCAGCCTCGAGTAAAGGTTATCTGCTCCATTGTACAGTTCTCGCTTTGCCGTGCCGAAAATTTTCTGGAGCAGCTTGTGCACAAAGAAACCCAGTACTTGCTGCTGCGTTGTCGGCAGCTTCACGCCATAAACTCTTCGCAGCACAACGTCCCGGTAGACTGGGCAAGGACTAGCCAGTTCCCACGCAGAAATGTAAATATTAGAAAATGGAGGAGAAAGGTCTGGCTTGTCCCAGTTCCATCCCCTGAACTGCTCATCTATCTGGAAAGTGTAGCTCTCCTGGATCAGTTTTCTCAGCTTCATGAACTCTACTTCAGAAAAGTAATACATTCTTCACGCCGGCACAATCCTGTACCAGCCGTGGCCGTACGTTGTGCGCTTGCCCACGTTGCTAAGTAAGCAGAAATTTAGCACTTTTCTGCAGTCTTTTGGCAGCGCAGAACTGCTCCTAAAAATGTAGCGGCCAACAAAGTACAGCTCTTTTCTTGGCTTGCCGTGCTTGGTATAAGTAATTTTAACTATTTTTTCTCTTTCTTTTTTTACAAGTTCAACCTCATTTAAGGCAAATTTTTTGAGTGCCTTGTAGTTAAGCATTTCTTGACCGCAACAATAAGCACGTACTATATTACTATATTTACGCATGGCAAAGCCAAAAATGTCGTAGAACTTTTGCGGCAGCGTGAACTTTCCTTGCTGCACAATTCTTGCAGGACTAATAAATTCAAGAGCAAACTGCTTATTTATTCTTTTGCCTAAGTCCTGCAAATAAATAAAGCACTCGCTGCTTGGCCACGAAAACTGCTGTCCATCTTCTAACAGCACGTACTTTGTTCGCCTAAAAGGCTGCACTGCGCAGAGCTGTTCTACCTCAAACCTTCCTCTGCAATTTTTTCTGCCTAGTCCAAGTTTACCAAGCTCCTGCACAGCAGTAACTATTCTATCGGAGAAAGTTATTGCAGTGCCAAATAATACTATGCCAAAAGTCAGCGTATCATCCTTTCTAAATTCTTCTTTCCTTGTTAGTGGAGGCTTGAGCGCGTATGGGTTAGGAAAGTATCGGTACTTTGAGAGAAACCCAGGAGGTCGACGCTGGGCGTTCTTGTAAAGGTAACCAAAAGCGCAGATTGAATTAAACTGGCAAGAATAGCAGTCGTTGCATGCTTTATTACGACAAGACAGCTTTCTTAGAACATAGCCAATCGAACCACGAACAATGTTTCCTTTCCATTTTGGCAAAACAGCGTTTTCTAAAAACCGTATTTTAAATTCTAACCATAGTGCAATTTTCGCGTTGGCGCAATTTATTACATTTTTTCCTAAAAACAGTGCCTGCAATACATAATACTTTTTGCTTGATTGATATAAAACTAGCGGAAACCTGTTCCCGAACGACTTTATATATCCTGCTTTGTTTGCAGAAGAACCTAAACTTCTATTTAAAGTTTGTGTTTTTAGTAAAAGAAAGTAAAGTTTTTGTGAATGTTGGCAAGAAAGAGAAAGGTGTTAGAGGAAGATTGTGCAAAGAAGGGCTAATATGTACGGATTGCCGAAGAATGTTCGATATTATGTAGAGTTTAATGTAAAAAGAATTGAAAGTATAGCATTAGACCGGCTTAACATCGCCGGGGTCCATGCTCTTGTAGCGCACCTGTTTAATGTAAAAAGAATTGAAAGTATAGCATTAGACCCTGCGCTAGATCCGCATTTCGTGCGCGTTTAATGTAAAAAGAATTGAAAGCGATTACTAGTTTCAATTTGCCCAACTGAGCCAATTTTATAAAGTTTAATGTAAAAAGAATTGAAAGCTAACTTGCTCTAAGAAATTTCTATCTTTTGCTGTTATTGTTAGTTTAATGTAAAAAGAATTGAAAGATTGGTATCAATTCTGGTTCTATCTCATACAATATTAATAGTTTAATGTAAAAAGAATTGAAAGAGAAAAAAGATCTTGATTTTGTTGAAGTAGTTGCTGGCACGTTTAATGTAAAAAGAATTGAAAGCACCTATCGCTCCGGACACGCCGCGAAATTATCAGTACTTCGTTTAATGTAAAAAGAATTGAAAGGACGCGCAGGCAAAGTTGCTGTACGTCGCGCTAACGCGCAGTTTAATGTAAAAAGAATTGAAAGGAGGAGAAGTAACACCCGGAATTTATTCCACACCGCCAAGTTTAATGTAAAAAGAATTGAAAGGAATGCGCCGATGAAGAGGATTGCACCAACGTAGTGTTTAGTTTAATGTAAAAAGAATTGAAAGAAAGGCGAGGAGATGGTTGCTGGGCGGCGGTGGAAATTTATGTTTAATGTAAAAAGAATTGAAAGACAAAAAATTCGGTGATAGAGATGCAGGAGCTGCTTTCGTTAGTTTAATGTAAAAAGAATTGAAAGCTCGAAAAGTGGGAGCAAGAAATTCTCCGTAGATTTGACTGTTTAATGTAAAAAGAATTGAAAGACCGATGAAACATGCATGCAAAGCGCTCCGTTCGAGAGATAGGTTTAATGTAAAAAGAATTGAAAGAGCGCTGCCTGCTTCGTCGCGAAGAAAGGTGCGCAGATAGAGTTTAATGTAAAAAGAATTGAAAGGGGGGTCAGACGGTTTCGTAAGCTTCGTAAAACGCGTGTTTAATGTAAAAAGAATTGAAAGTCGCCAACTCAAATATGTTCTGCGGCACGCGGCGCACTGCTGGTTTAATGTAAAAAGAATTGAAAGTCTCATTATTTCTTTCTATCTCACACTTCCAGTACTCCTTGTTTAATGTAAAAAGAATTGAAAGTATTTTGGTAATTTGTTTTTACTAATAAACAATTTATAAGGTTTAATGTAAAAAGAATTGAAAGGATCTATACAATATATCATATACCATATTAATGATAATTCAGTTTAATGTAAAAAGAATTGAAAGCATTGCAAAAGAAGGAAAGACTGTCATCGAAATGTTTTCTAGAGTTTAATGTAAAAAGAATTGAAAGATGCATTCTTTCTCATTTAGGTTAATGTAAAAAGAACTGAAGTTTAATGTAAAAAGAATTGAAAGAGCAAGTAAAACACCGCAAAGCCGAGGAAGAACCAAGCAAGGTTTAATGTAAAAAGAATTGAAAGCTTGGCCACGGATTTTTTAATGCAATGATATAATATCTATCAAGTTTAATGTAAAAAGAATTGAAAGTTTTGGAGTAGAGCAGAGTACTTAGGTTCAGGAGAGACAGGTTTAATGTAAAAAGAATTGAAAGATAATCGTTTCATTGTATTTCCATATATAACATCGTATTACAGTTTAATGTAAAAAGAATTGAAAGTGAGGAAATTCTGTTGCCAAAAAGAATCGCTATTAACGTTCGTTTAATGTAAAAAGAATTGAAAGTTTCCTGCTTCTAGACACCACTCATCTCTCATCGTACCTTGTTTAATGTAAAAAGAATTGAAAGATCGCAGTGCTTCATCGCGAGTCAGCACATGCAGCACATAGTTTAATGTAAAAAGAATTGAAAGGGTTTGCTGTGATACGCTGGCCGCGCAGCGAAAAAGTCGCGAGTTTAATGTAAAAAGAATTGAAAGCTTCTTTTTACATTAATGATGAAGTCAATGTAATCTGACCGTTTAATGTAAAAAGAATTGAAAGGAAATTCTTCAATATGTATGATTTTCCTTGACCGGGGTTAGTTTAATGTAAAAAGAATTGAAAGACTACTACGCCAGCTATCCTATCATTATTATTCAAGAATAGTTTAATGTAAAAAGAATTGAAAGAGCA
>JAADDD010000004.1 GCA_013154095.1 bacterium
CCCCGTTACCATTGACGTTCGTGTGCACAATATATGACTTGACGACAATTGACATAACTTAAAATGTAGGATCAAGTAGCGTCAAGCAAAATTTTTATATACAAAAGTTAAATAGAACGGGCTAAGCTATCGTACATCTACCTATGCAAAAGTAAACTCAAAGAAGTAAGTAAAACAAGAAAAGAAAAACAAAGAAAAGTTAGAAAATAGAAGCGGCTTTATTCTTCTTCTGTTTCAGTCTCTTCTTTTCCTCCTTTGCCCTTTTCTTCTTTCTTCTCTGCTGCAATGATGTCATCGATCCTGAGTATTAGTTCTGCAGCTTCGTGTGCAGACTTGAGCATCTGCGCCTTGACGCCGTATGGCTCGATCACGCCCTTCTCGAGCATGTTGGCTACCTTCTCCTCGATGACGTCTACGCCAGCCCACTTGTTGCCGTTAGCGTGCTCGGTTTCGAGGGTGACTAGCACGTCAATGGCGTCCATGCCAGCGTTCTCTGCCAGTGTCTTAGGAATAACCTTAAGTGCTTCTGCGAATGCCTTCACTGCCAGCTGCTCCTTGCCCTTGATGTTCTTGGCGTACTCCTCGATGCGCTTGGCCAGCTCCATTTCTGTGGCTCCGCCTCCTGCGACGTACCTGCCATCCTTGAGTATCGTGATCAGCACACCAATTGCGTCGTCCAGTGCTCGCTCTGCTTCGTCCAGGGCCTTCTCTGAGCCGCCGCGTAGCAGTATGGTCACTGCCTTTCCTGGAGCTCCTTCAACAAAGATCATCTTGTCCTTGCCTACTCTGCGCTCCTCGACGAGCTTAGCAGTTCCTAGGTCTTCAGGAGTTAGTTCCTCGATTCTGTTAACTATCTTTGCTCCTGTGGCCTGGGCAAGCTTCTCCATGTCTGACTTCTTCACCCGCCTCACTGCAAGGATTCCTGCCTTAGCTAAATAGTACTGCGCTACGTCGTCGATGCCCTTCTGGCAAAACACCACGTTTGCTCCTGTCGACTTGATCTTTTCAACCATTTCTTTTAGCATCTCTTTTTCTTGCTCAATGAATCTTCTAACATCTTCTGGAGAGGTTACCTGAATTTTCATGTCAATTTCTGTCGATTTTACTTCTAGCGGAGCTGCAATTAATGCAATTTTTGCATTCTCTACTCTTTCAGGCATGTTAGGATGTACTTTTTCCTTGTCAATTACAATTCCTTCAATGAGCTGTGAGTCTGCTAGTCCTCCACCGACTTTCTTTTCTATCTTGATCCTGTCCTTGTCAACGTACCATTTGCCGTCTCTCTTTTCTGCTACTTTTAGCACTGCGTCAACTGCCAGCTTTGCCAGATACTCGCGTTCTACCTCCGAGACTTTGCTGTACAAAGCTGTGCGTGCTACCTTTAGCAGAATGTCTCTGAGCTGCTGCTCGTCTGCCGGCACTTTTTCTGCTATTTCTTCTAGTACCTTGAGTGCGTAGTCTCTTGCAAGCATGTAGCCCTTGATAATGACTGTAGGATGCAGTCCTTCGTCTAGCAGCTTCTCTGCTTTCTTGAGCAGTTCGCCAGCAATAACAACTACAGAAGTTGTGCCATCACCAACTTCTTCTTCTTGCGTCTTTGCAATTTCTACCATTATTTTTGCCGCTGGATGAGCGACTTCCATTTCTTTTAGTATTGTTACACCATCATTAGTGATAGTTATTTCTCCTAGCTCATCTACTAGCATTTTGTCCATACCCTTAGGACCTAGTGTAGACTTTACAGTTTCTGCTACTTGCACGGCTGCCGCTATATTCCATCGGAGGGCTTCTTTTCCTAGAATTCTTCTCCAGTTTGCAGGCAATATAATCAATGGCTGATAGACAGGCTGCTCTGCAGGCATTTCCTCACCGCTTGCATAATATTTTTTCTCTAAACTAAGTAGGCCAGCACTTCTATAAAAATTTTACTATTGATTAGTTCATTAATTAATTAAATAAATAGTTTATACAGCCGCTTAACTAGAGTAAAGCGATGCCGGTAATTTCAGTGGCTAACCAGAAAGGCGGCGTAGGTAAGACTACAGTTTGCTTGCTGCTTGCTGAGGGTCTTGCACGTTTAGGGAAACGGGTACTGCTTGTCGACCTTGATCCGCAGTTTAACCTTTCCTATTTTTATTTAGGCGACAGAGTAATCGAGCACGAAGAAAAGAACGTGGGGCATGTATTGCTTGGCAAGCTTCCAGTAGAAGAAGTGCTCGTTGAGCTTAGTAGTAATCTTTGGCTCCTACCTTCTTATCTTAACCTTTCTGTCCGCGAGCTCGAGCTAGTCAGTAGCTACAACAGAGAAAGAAAGCTACGCAGAGCTCTTGAGCCGCTGCTAGACCAGTTCGAGTATGTTATTATCGACAATCCTCCTAGTCTTAGCATCTTTCTTGTGAACAGCCTCGTGGCAAGTAACTACTTGCTGGTACCGCTAGAACCGAGCTACTTTGCTGTAGTAGGCATGGAACTCATGCTTGGCTTGCTGAAGTTCATCCGCGCAGAAATAAACCCTTCGCTCGAGCTACTCGGTGTAGTAATAAATAAATACTCAAAAAGAAGTAGTATTCCTGAAGCGATGCTCGTGGAATTTAGAAAAAAGTACGACAATACGAAAATCTTAGGAATACTTCCTAATTCAGTGATCTTTGAAAAATCACATGCTGCAAGAAAATCAATATTTGATTTAATAGATAAAAGAAATAAACATGTGAAAAAAGCAATTGAAAAATTTATTGAAGAGGTGATAAAATATGCAAAATAACTTTTTCTCTAAAGATATTGAAAAATTAATAGGTAAGAAAAAGGAGACAAAGAAAGTCAAAACATTCTACTTGAGCGAGAGCACCATCGCGAAAATAATGGAGATTTACGCGAAAGAAGGGGGGAGACAAAGCAGAATAATCGAGGAAGCTGTTGACTTATACTATAAATTATATAAAATATTAGGTAAAGCAGGCATAGAAAAGCTCCGCTCAGACGCAGTACTGGAAAAGCTAAAGGAGCTACTATAAAATTTCAACCTTCTTTGTTGTTTCGTCTATTCTTACTTCACGTTTAATAAATTGCCTACAGACCCAAATGTTTGTTAGCAGGTGCTGCGTGAGTTCTGAAGTTCTGAAAACAAGTCTCCCTGCCAGAAAACCGAACGGAACCAGCATATCTGCTAAGTGCTTATCCACGCTTGCTCCACTCTGGATCTCTTTTAGCAGTTTTTCTGCAAGCTGCCTTCCTAGCTCTTCAGATGGCAGCCCTTTTTCTCCTAGCATGTCAGCTCCAAGCACCCTTCCTTCTGTCCAGCAGCCAAGAGTAGCTACAACTCCTACAGAAAGCGTTTTGCAGTACTCGAGCTGCGAATTAACCTCGCCTAGTAATTTTTTGGCGCTGGAAGCAATTCTTCCTAGAACATTCCTTTTCTTTAATTCTTCGCTTGCAGCTGCCCAGAGCCAGAACTTTTTTGGCTGCTCTTTCCCTAGAAATTCGGCTGGTTGCAAGGTTGAAGGATAGAGCTTAACCGTGACTTTGCCGCCGCCTCGTGGATAAAAACCACGCTTTTCGAGCAGTAGTTCAAGCCTGGCTCCAAGTACTCCTACTGCTTTGCAGAAAATATAACGCATGTAATCAAATGAAGGAGAATGTGGTACATCTGTGCCTCCTGTTAGCTTAACAGTTACTGGTCGTTCAAGTACTGTTACAAGCGGTGCCAGCGCCTGTATAATTAAGGGAAGCGAGCCAGCAGAACCAACGTCGAGCTCGAGCTCTTTGTAGACTAACCTTCTTGGTCTGAACACAAGTTCTGTAGAGCCAAGATAGGCTCCTTCTACTTCTGCGTCTGCTAGCTTCTTGAGCAGGCGAACAACAACAAGATGCTGGCGCTTCAGGCCAGGCTCTGGTCGCCTTGCTCTTATATTATATATTTTAACAGGAATGTTAGTAATAATAGAAAGCGGCAGCGCTGTGCGCAGAATTTGCCCTCCTCCTTCGCCGTAGGAGCCATCGATGACAAGCATGGTATCAATAAGAGAGCTGGCTGATTTAATTATAGCAGCAAAAGAAAAGCTGCATAAATTACCGAAATTTTTAGAGCTTGAAGCTGGCAGCTTTGCAGTAATTGGCGATCTTCACGGGGACTACCTTTCATTAAAGCAAATTCTTGAGTGGTTGGAGCACGAAAGACCGGGTGCGGCGATTTTTTTAGGAGACTACATTGATCGTGGCGGCGCTTCATTGCTAGTAATTAATGAATTATTTAATAGATTAGTTAATGAAAAAATGAATTATGTATTATTGCGCGGCAACCATGAATATATTTACAGGCTGCCTGTCTGGCCTCACACACTGCCGCTAGAGCTGCAAGCTAGGCTGGGAGAAGGCTGGAAAACTGTTTATGGCTTGCTGCTAGCCTGCTTTGCGGAGCTTCCGCTAGCCTGCATGCTCGAGAGCTGTCTCTGCCTGCACGGAGGTTTTCCTGTAATAGATTCCCGAGCAGCCACGCTCGCAGAGCTCCGAACTGGCTGCTTGACGGAGCAAGAAAATGTAGTTGTGCAGGTGCTCTACAACGACTTCAGCGAGATGCTCGAGAACATCGCTCCTTCGCCGCGAGGAGCTGGCTACGTGGTAGGATGGCAGCCAGTGCGGCAATTTTTCCGCGAAAATAAAATTTCTGTAATATTTAGAGGTCACCAACTATTTAACAAACCTGCAGTGAAACTTTTCGGCAAGAAAATATATTCTATCATGTCCTGCAAAAATGTATATCCTGAAGTGCTGAAAAAGAGCGCAGCAATCTTGGTAAAGCCAGGTAAAAAATTTATAAAAATTGTATATTTTTGATGAAAGCATGAAAAAAGCTAAATTAATAGTGCTCCTGCTGCTAGCATTCTTCTTTTCTGCTTTTTTGCTGCTGGTAGCTTTACTCGCACTGAAAAGTTCTGCTAATAGCTTTGTGTTTGGCAAGAAAATAGTTGTGCTTGAAATCTATGGTCCAATAACTTATTCTCCTGAACCTGGCAGTGTTCCTGCCCTAGAGCTGCTGCGAATACTTCATAGTCTCGACAAGAATCCGAGCGTTGCTGCGGTGATCCTCGACATAAATAGTCCTGGAGGAACTGTTGTTGCCTGCATGGACGTGGAGCAAGCTCTGCAAGAGATGAAAAAACCTGTGCTTGCAGTCTGCGATGAGCTCTGCACTTCGGGAGCTTACCTTATAGCTTCTGCAGCAAGAAAGATATTTGTCAGCAATTATACTCTTACAGGAAGTATAGGTGTGATTTTTTCATACTTAGATTTTGCTGGTTTGCTCAAAAAATTCAACGTGACCTATGTTGTTATCAGACAAGGAAAATACAAGGATGCCGTAAATCCCTTCGAGCCACTAAAGCCAGCAGCAAGGAAAGAAATAGAGGAACTTGTACGCAGTGCTTACAGAGAGATGGTACAAATTGTCGAGCACAACAGGCACATTAATTTTAGCAAGCTGCCTCTCTATGTACGCGAATCAGGAGTAATTACAGGCGCGCAGGCGATAAAGTACGGTCTTGCTGACAGCACAGGAACAATCTTCACTGCAATAAAGTACGCAGAGCAGCACTACTGCCACAACAGCTGCTCTGTAGAATATCTCAGCGTCGTAATCTAAAGTCTCTGTAGCCTGCTAGTGGCTCGCCTAGATGAATTATTCCGTCTACTTTACAGTATTCGGCCGCTAAGTAATCTATGTCGCACGGTCCGTAGCAGCTGCTCGCAGAAACGTAAACTTTAATTCCTGCAGCTTTCAGCGCAGCAGCAACTTCTTTTAGTTTTGGTTTCAGCCCATCTGGAGCCTCCAAAAGCACTCTTTTCCAGCCAAGTTTTTTAGCTGCAGCAGCAATTTCTGCAGGGTTAAGCTCGGGAGCTGCCATTTATAATAAAGCTCGAGCAGCAGCAAAATAAATACTACGACCACAAAGACTTGTTCCGCTCTCGAACCAGTGGAAAAGAGTTTCAGCGAGTAGCGCTTGCGGGAGAAGGGCAGCAGCGCAGGAATACCCTGCACAGTTAGCGTGTCCTCCAGCAGGTGGGCTAGGTAGCCAAAAAGGAAGGCAAGGCTGCAGAGCCAGCACAGTCTACATTTTATAATAATTATACATAGGAAATATAAAATAATAAATAATAAACCAAAAAACACCAGCGAGTGGCTCATTCCTCGATGTTCTGCGTTCTTTTTTCCTGCGGAGCAGCGCACGAGAAGCCGTAGTCCTCGTGCAAGGCCGCGAAAGTTCCTGCTTATCCAGGACTGTGGATGGTCTGCGTCAGGGGCCGCAGCTCCAAGTATAACAAATGGAGTAAGGAAAATGGCTGCTGGCATCACTGCTACTAGGCTGGTACCGAGAAGCTGCACGAACAGGTAGAACAGCGCCAGCGTGCAGAGAATGTGCGAGCTAGCCTTCATCCTAGCAGCCGCTGCTCCAGCGCGTCAAGGTAAGGACAGAACCTGCAGCCTAGGCGGTAAAATCCTAGCCTATACAACCTGCAGAAGTCTGCGCCAGTAAAATAGTAGAGGAGCTGGAGATCGAGGTACGACCAGTACTTCAGCGGATAAACGACCCAGTACTTGTCGCGCGAGACTTCTGGCCGCAGAGACCTGATCCTGGACTCAGCTATTCTGTCACCCACAACCAGCAGTGGCTGCTCAAAGTGCTGTTCTAGGAAGCTGTAAAGTGCTCTTATCTTGTCTGCAGTGCACTGCCTGTTCTGCAAGTACAGCTCTCCTAGTTCTGCAAACTTTTTTGCTATCGGAGCTTCTACTGTCTCGTAGCGGATACCTAGCCTGGAAGCTGTCTGCTCGATGTACTCTTCTACCCCGGGCAGCTCTGCTCCGCTGCACACATGCACTGCAAGGAAGTCTGTGCCTAGCTGTTTCAGCAAGAGCAGTACTGCAGTGCTGTCCTTGCCGCCAGACCAGGGAACCACTACTTGGTCGTGCTCTAGCTGCTCTATCCACTGGCGCAGCTTTGCTAGTGTCACCTGTACTTTTTCTTCTAGGTATGCTCTGTTTAGATCAAAGAATCTTTTTATGTCATTTTCCTCGAAGCAAGAATCTGTAAAAACGTTCCATGTTCCTAAATCTCTGTAGATTTTCCCTATTTCTAGTGTTCCGCAGTACAGCTTTTCTTCTGTACCTTTATGAACCACAAAACAGCCATAGATTTTTTTCTCGCAGGCTGCAAGAAATTCGGGCCACAAAATTCTGTAGACATCGGTGCCAGGTTCCGGGGCAAAGAAGTTGCTGGGCTTGCCGAGAATGTATTCTTGCTCGTAGCGTACATCCAGGAACAGCCGGTGCTTGGCAGTCTCTACTTCTTGGAAGATTTCCTCTAACCGAGCATTTCTTAGCCTTGCAGTGCGCAAAAAGTGCACTTTCTTGCAGGCTGTGTTTAGTTCGTGCTTCACGTACTTTTTGTCCTCTCTGCCAAGAAGTACTAACACAAAATCTTTTTCTTTTATTTCTGCTATTTTTTCTTCCAGTTTTTCTTTGTCTTTCCCTCCCAGTGTACGCACTTCTATGTCATGTCCTAGTCTATAAAATGTATCTAGAGCATGCTGCAGCGCTTTGTAGTCCTTGTAAGACCGCACGTAGATTATCATACTTTCTTTGCTAGCCTAAGTAGTTGTTCGAGCTGTCCTTGGTTTAGCTTTTCTTTGTTAACATAAATGCGAAAGATAAAATACGGTGTTGTTGCTAATCGATTAATTATTTTAGAAACATTGAAGATATCTTTTAGCTTACCATTGACTAAAATAAGGATACTTTTCTTTTTTATTTTAGGATTATAGCTGTAAATTTGGATGTTAGGGTAAGAAACTAAAACATCATATTTATCATATACAGAATAAATTTGTTGCTCAATTTCTTTTACTTTTTCTAGCACATCTTTGGCGAAAAACTTCTCGTAAACTAGCTTGTACGGTCTCCTGTAAAAGAACCGATATAGCAGTTCTTGCAGCTTAGGATGTTTTTCTTCTCGTAGAGCTCTGTGGAGTTTTTCTAGTAGCCAAAAGTCTGTGATTTCTAGCAACTCCTCTATGCTTGCTGGCTCTGCGAGTAATCCTAGCTCTTTCATGAGCTCAGTAATTCTTCTGAGCAGTATGGCAAAACATTCTGTGGTATGGTGCAAGTAAACATTGTAGTACATTTGGTAGCGAGCAAACAGCAAGTTTTCTAGACAAGTAACTGCTTTTTTGCTGAAAACTATTCTGCCATCAAGTAACTGCATAGTATAAATAATCCGCTTAACTGAAACTAGACCATAGTTTACGCCAGCATAGTAGCTGTCTCGTACCAAGTAGTCTAGCCTGTCTGCGTCTATCTGCGAGCTGATGATCTTCCCCAACTCGCCCTTTCCTTCAATTAAATTAATGATGTCTCTGCAGTGGAAGCCTAGCTGCTCGAGCTTTTCGCGCAAGCTGCTGGACTTGATTATTTCCTTGCCTACTTCCTCGTGCCGCTTCTCTGCAAGCAGACCCTCCAGTGCATGAGAGAAGGCAAGGTGGCCTATGTCGTGCAGCAGGGCAGCTAGCCGTACCCGAAGGTACTGCTCTTTCGAGAACTCTAGTCCGTGCCTGCAGAGCTGCCTGTAAATGAGGCCTGCGAGGTGCATTGTGCCGAGACTGTGCTCGAAGCGTGTGTGCGTTGCTCCTGGATAGACGAAGTAGGCTGTTCCTAGCTGCTTGATGTAGCGCAGCCGCTGGAACTCCCAGGAATCCACAACTTGCAGCTCCTCTGCTTGCAGCTCAATAAAGTCATGGATAGGATCTTTCACGATTTTCATGTTCTTCGAGTATTCTGCAAGAAAGATAAACTTGTAGTGCCGCCGCCGGGATTTGAACCCGGGTCACGGGATTGAAAGCCCCGCATGATAGCCGGGCTACACCACGGCGGCACTGGTGCGGGGGTCGGGATTCGAACCCGAGCCTTCGGCTTGGAAGGCCGACGTCCTGCCAGGCTAGACTACCCCCGCACTCGTAGAATTAAATAGCTTTCGTTTTTAAAAGCTTAGCAGTGGGGAAGGAGGTGAACGCTGAGCGGTGATGTGCGATCGCGGGCGAGCCGACTTCTTTATTTCATTAATTAATGTGTTAATTAACACATTAATTAATGAAATAAATTATGTTTGTTTCATTTATTGATGAATTGCTAAATTCATTTCTTAATTAAATAAAGAATTAATTAGCGCCGGGGCCGGGATTTGAACCCGGGCGGGCCTCGCGGCCCATCGGATCTCAAGTCCGACCCCTTACCCTGGCTCGGGCACCCCGGCAAGCTTGATAAAATAAGCCAGCCGCATACCTTTAAGTCTTCGCGGAGACTATGCAGCTCGAGAAACCTGTAAGTGCTGTAATGAGCATTAATTTTCTTTGGCTTCCTGCTACTGCTACTGTTGAGCAAGCCGTGCAGCTTTTCTTGCAGCACAAGCCTAGCTTCTTGCCTGTACTCAGCGAGGACAAGAAACGTGTGCTGGGTGTTGTAGAACCTCTGGACTTGCTCTCGGCAAAAGACAGCAAGGCAAGCATAACTTCGTGCATGCAGGCAAGCTTCCCGAAAGTATATTCCGACGACAACCTTGTAGCAGTTCTCAGGGCATTTCGCCAGCACAAGAAACTGTACGCAGTCGTGCTCGACAAGTACACCGAAATACCGGTAGGAGTTGTTACTGTGGTGGACGTGCTCGCTTCCTTGCCAGAGCTGGCAGAATACTTCCTGCCATTCGTGGACCTCAGCAGAAAGTTCAGGGTAGAAGAAAATGGAGAAGTTCCTTGAGCGCAGAATTTATGGCTACAAGCTCTGGGAAGTGCTGCTAGTACTAGTCGCGCTTGGACTGCTGCTTTACTGCATTAGAGGCTTTCTCGGGCCAATTTTTCTCGGCTTTATAATAGGATATATACTATTACCTATTTATAATAAAATAAATAAGCTAGTAAAGAAGCGTGTTGCTGCTGCCTGCATCACGCTTGCACTGTTCTACTTGCCTCTACTCTTCATGGCCTGGCAAATATTCAACTGGTTCATCCAAGAACTTGTCAGCATGTACCTTCAGCTAGCTTCTCTTCATTTTCCTAAGCTTGGCGGGCTCTTTTCTCTCTTCAATCCAGCAGCAATTGTCTGGTCTGTACTAAAGAAAATTTCTGAATTTTTCAGCAAGTTCACGATTTATTCGCCTTCTACTGTACTAAAACTACTAATAGATTTTGTTCTTGTAGTTGTTATCAGCTTCTTTGTTCTGCTAGAAGGTTCTTCGTGGAGGAAGGCCCTGCTTAAATCACTGCCAAAAGAAAAGCGCATAACCCTGCTCAAGTTCATCAAGCGCCTGGATGAAGTTTACTACAATATTTTTGTTGTACAATTTTACGTTGCTCTAATAGTTTTTGTGCTTGCCTTAATTTTCTTTTACCTGGTAGGAGCAAAATATGTGCTAATATATTCTGCAGCTTGTTTTATCTTTGCCCTTATACCAATCTTTGATGCTTGGATGGTGTGCTTGCTAGTCTCCATGTTTGCCTTCCTTAAAGGTCAGCTGCTCAAGGCACTGCTCATTTCCACGCTCGGCTCGTTCTTGCTTTCCGTTGTGCCCGGATATATAATCAGGCCAAAGCTTGCGCAGAAGAAGGCGCGCGTGCATGGAGGTCTTATTTTTGTCGCCTATCTCATTGGCCCATTTGTGTTTGGACCGATAGGATTTCTGGCAGTACCTGCTATCTTTGGTTTCTTTCAGGTAGCGCTAGAAATGGTGCTGAAGAAGCCTAAGGAAGCCTGATATTTGCTGGCCTGATGTAGTCTTTTGGCGCTGTTTCTGCTGGCTCCAAGTATTTTCTCAGCACTCTTGGTATTTCGATAGTTCCGTCTTCCTGCACGTAGTTCTCGAAAATGCAAGCAATTGTGCGCTGTACTGCAATTGCAGTGCAGTTGAGCGTGTGCACGTAGTCTGTGCTACCGTCAGGCAGCCTATATCTGATATCTAGCCTGTAGCTCTGCCAGTCAGTGCAGTTGCTGCAAGAACCGAGCTCGCGGTAGCGACCTTGTCCAGGAAACCAGCCCTCTAGATCGTACTGCTTCACCGCTCTTCTTCCCATGTCTCCGCTGCACAGCAAAACTAAGCGATAAGGTATTCCTAGACCTTCTGCCAGCTCGCACATGTTATCTTTCAGCTCTTCGAGAAATTTTCTAGAATCTTCTGGTTTACAGAAAATAAACTGCTCGACTTTTTCGAATTGGTGAACACGGAAAATACCTTTAGTGTCTTTTCCGTGAGCTCCTGCTTCTTTCCTGAAACAAGGAGAGAAGCCTACAATTTTTAGTGGTAGCTCACCTTCCTCGAATACTTTTCCTGCCATCATGGCAGCAATAGGATGCTCTGCAGTAGCAATTAGGCAGAGCTCTTCTTCGACTACTTCGTAAATAGCGTCCTTGAACGCCTGCAGATCCTCTGCTCCTAAATAATATTGCCGCTTAAGCATGTACGGTGGCAACACGGGCACGTAGCCCTTGCGCTTAAGGAAATCTATAGCATACAGCACTAGAGCTAGCTCGAGCCAAAGGATGTCGCCTAGCATGTAGTAAAAGCGCGAGCCTGCAACTTTGCCTGCTTGCCTAGTGTCCACGTAGCCCAGCTCTTCCATCTCGTAGTGGTGTCTTGGACGCTGCTCTACTACCTCGTACTCTACTTGCCAGCCTTTCAGCTGCTCAAAGAACTGCTGTAAATACTCCTTGTAGACCTTTGGCTTGCCGAAAAACTTTACTGGCACATTATAATTTTCGTCTGGTCCCTCTGGCACATCCTCGTCTACAGTGTTTGGTAAGCTGAGCAAAATATTGTCTCTTTCTTGTTTGTAGCGCTTTTCTTGTTCTTCCACCTCTTTTATTTTTTCCAGCAACTTTTTAGCTTCCTCAATTTTCTTTTTCCTTTCTTCTGGAGGCAACTTTGCAATTTCTGCACTAAGTTTATTGTGTTCTGCCCTTAATTTGTTCAGCTCTGTAACGGTCTCTCTCCAACGCTTGTCGAGCTCTACGGCTTTGTCAACAATGCTTGGATCGAGTCCCCGCTTGCGCAAAGAATTCTTAAGCTTAGCAGGATCTACGCGCAAGTAATATAATATGCTCCACATTTTCCTCATTTCTTTTCTCCTCTGTTCAGCTTAAAAATCCTGCAGAAAGTACAAATTCCATCCTTTGAGCTTGTTGGTTCGCCACACAGCTTGCAGTCTTTGAGGTGCTCTTCTCCTACCGGAATGAGCGGAGCATACTTTTCGAGGAAAAACTTCACAGAAGTGTAGAGAATGGTAGGATCTTGCTGCTCTATTTGCCGCACTATTTCCTTCCAGTAATTCCTTTCTATATAAGGACAGCGCAGAGTTACGTGTGGTATTTTGTAGCGCTGAACAAGTAGTTCTATCCATGATTCTGGAACAAAATACAGCGGCTTTGCCATTATTATTTGTTTGGGATGCGCGGGAAGCTTGCAAGGAAGGTTCCTAGCAGAATATTCTAGTGTGCCAGTAGAGAGGTTAATCAGCAAGAACCTATAAATGTCGCTGAGATTATGCGCAGTTACAAGTACCTCAAAGCCTAGCTCACGTGTCACTTTATTAAAATAGTACCGTTTGGCCACGCCGCACACAGAACAGACCTTTCTTCCGCGAAGCTTTGCAGCCTCTGGTATTCTTAGCCAGCTAAGATCTTCTATGTGCAGCTCGATGCCAAGCTCGCTGCAAGCACGCTTTACTGTTTCTAGTTGGGCCTGCGAGAACTCTCCGTAACCTAGGAAAAGGTGCAGCACAGAAAATTCGAAGCCAAATTCATGTAATTTATAAAGTAAAAACATAGAATCTTTTCCTCCTGAAACAGCTACTAGTAATTTCTTGTTTTTTATTTGCTTGACTATCCTGTTTATCCTTTTATTTACAAGTCTTTCTATTCTGCGCAGTTTTCTCAGGAAGATCTTTTCTCCTGCCATTTTCTCTGTTACACTGCTATTATTAAATTAATAATTTATTTAATGAGCTGCGTGCAAACAATTATTAGTAATTTAGTATTATTTAGGGCTGGAAAATTTGGCGGCAGTGCTTGAAATACAGACTAGAATAAGCCGAAAGTTTGGACTCATTTTTAGGCAAACCGTGCTTGGAGCCATCTATGCTCGATTCGGCAAGCTTTCTCCTGAAGTTGCACGGCAGAACAACGAAATAATTTCTGAGGCAAATTCAAGGCTTTACCAGTTCTTGGCTTCGCAAGGAATAGCCGATCCCGTTAGAATTTTTGCCACTATAGAACTAGAAGATAATGGCCTGATCAAGAAAATAAAAATAACTAAAATAGAAGTTTACAAAAAGGAAAAAGAATTACTGCCAAATATTGAGGTAGGACAATAAAATGGATGTACGTATCATAGATCTTTTTTGTGGAGGCGGAGGATTTTCGCGAGGCTTTCATCAGGCAGGACTACCTGTGTGCTTGGCTGTTGACTGTGCCTGGTACTGCTGCCTTACCTACAGCCAAAACTTTCCAGCCACAATTTGTCTCTGCAAGGACATCCGCGAGCTCTCAGCGAGAAAAGTGCGCGAAATTGTCGGAGAAGTAGACATTATCATTGGCAGTCCTCCCTGTGAACCGTTCACTGCTGCGAGCGCTAAGCGCCTGCGCAGACCACTGGACAGGCTGTACGTCGACGAGCGCGGCAGGCTCACGCTCGAATACATTCGGCTAGTAGCAAATCTTCGACCCCAGTACTTTGTGCTGGAAAACGTGCCCCAGCTGGTGGAAGGTCCGCTGGGAAAGGCACTTGCTAGAGAGTTCGAGCGCGCAGGCTACCGCGTATATTATAACATTTTGCGCGCCGAGCTGCTGGGCACGCCTTCTCGGAGAACTAGGCTCTTTGTTGCCAACTTCAAGCTTCCTCAGCCCAAGCCTTTGCCGCGAATTACTGTCGAGCAAGCACTCAGTGGCTTGCCAGATCCTAGACTACCAAATTCTTTGCCGAACCATGTCTACGTACCGCTCTCACGCAGACAGCAGCGTGAGCTTTGCAGGCTGCGCTGGGGCCAGGCACTGCGCTACTACAAGGATGCTCTTGGTCGCAGCCTAGGCAACTACGAGCGACTGTACCCTTACGATGTAGCCCCATCAATCAAGGGCCAGAGCAGGTTCGTGCATCCTTACGATGACAGGCTCCTCACTGTAAGGGAACAGGCGAGGCTGATGGGCTTTCCTGATGAGCACGTGTTTCTTGGGAGCAAGGACCAGCAATATGACATGGTAGGAGAAGCAGTGCCCCCTACAGTGAGCCGTTATATAGCTGAAGTGCTGAAAAGCAAGCTATGAAAGACGGAAAGAAATTCTACTTAATTTCTTTGCTTTATCCTACAATTGATGGTTTCGTTTCGTTTATACTACCGAGAAAGCTGGTCTCGATTTCTAGACAAGACATTGGACTAATGTCTGCCCGATATTTTACAGGCTTCTTTACAGACTTACTGATTTTCAGGAAATTCTGCACTGAGCGCTGTAAGAGCGTACTAATGGTAGCGTTTCTTGCACTTTTCCTCTCTTTGCTTTTCTTGCTTCCAGGTAGCCTACTCTTTATTCTGCTTTCTTTAGTACTTTATGGCATTGTAGACATAACTTTCTGGTCTGCAGCTACAGGCTACCTAGAACGAATGACAGATAACCTCGAAAAAGACCTCGAGCTCTTTTCTTTTTTCACTTTGCTGGGCTATTTTCTTTCTATTATTAATCTTTTATTCTACCTTTTCTTCCACAAGCTAGTTTTCTTGGTCTTGTTTGGTATTGTTGGAGCGCTGATAGTGCTTGGCAGACTGCTTGTTCCTGACAAGCTAGTCACGTGCCAGCAAGTTACTCTGAACAGGAAGAACTTGAAGAAGTATGTGCTCGTTTTCTTGTCAGCCTTCCTTTTCTTTTGCTGGTTATCTACATACTTCATTATTTTACCATCAATACTTAAGTTGCTGGGCATTTCTTTTCTTGTTTCGGCACTGATCTTTGCAGGCTTCAACCTTTCACGTGCACTCGCTGGACTAGTTTATGCCAGAATAATTAGACATCTACCGAAAAAGTTTAGGAGTTCGTACAAACTTGCCTATTTTCTGGCTGCATGCGGAGCATTCACTGCAGCAGCATTGCTGGCAAAGAATATTTACTTTATTTTCGTCTGCACACTTGCTGCCGCAGCTATTTTCATGCTAGCCTACAATGAATGGTTCGAAGAAATGAATGGCAAGTTTCCTGCACTCTGTCATTCAGGAGAAATCGGTGTATTTGTTACAATGGGCTCAGAGCTTGCGTTTTGTGTTACTCCGCTAGTCACTGCAGCGCTCGGCAAGCTGGTAGACCTGCAGTTTGTGCTCTATCCTATATTATTAATTATTATATTGCATATATTATTATTTAATAAATGAAGCGCGGAGTGCTCTGCTTTGGCGGACTCGCGCTAGACTACATTTTGCTGGTGCCGCGTCTTCCCGGAAAGAACGAAGCAGTTGACGTGCAGGAACTTTCGGTGACTTTTGGTGGCGCAGCAGCCAACGTAGCAGTTACAGTAGCAAAGCTTGGAGGCAGCGCTGGCCTAGTGGCAGCAGCAGGCAAGGACTTTATGTCGAGCGGTTACAGGCACTACCTGTTTTCTCTAGGCATCGACCTGCGCGGAGTGCTCGAGCGCGACGACATGTACATGCCGCGCTGCTTCCTTGTCTCGCGCGGCGACGACCAGATGATTTTCTACTACGAGGAAAGGCAAAAGGTGAAAGAAGTGCTGCTAGAAAACCTTGGTATGCTCAGGGAACTCGCAAAGCACTACAAGATTCTGCACTTCTCTACTGGCGATTTTGAGGTATACCTCCAGTTTCTCGAGAGCTACACGAAGCTGCCAGGACAAAAGATTTCTGTTGACCCAGGTCAGCAAACATTCTCGGAAACAGCACTAGCAGCTCGCTTAGTGCAGCTGGCAGACTACGTGTTCATGAACGAGCACGAGTGGAAAAGACTTGCAGAATACTTTGGTGTAGAGCATCCTGGCCAGCTCGGCAAAGAACTGGTAGTAGTTTCCCGGGGAGAACAGGGAGCCGTAATTTACTGGCAGGGCAAGGAACTTGCTGTGCCTGCCTGCAGGCCTGCACGGGTCGAGGATCCTACGGGCTGCGGAGACGCTCACAGAGGAGCGTTTCTTTTTGCCTTACTTGCTGGACTAGATGTTGCTAAAGCTGCACGCTTAGCCTCTGCTGTAGCTTCGTTTGTCGTAGAAGCAAGAGGAGCTCAGACAAACTTGCCAGACATCAGGCGCGCAGCTGAGCGCTACGAGAACTGCTTTGGAGAGCCTCTACAAATGCCTTAACTAAGACAAACACTTGCTCTATTCCTAGATTGTCTGTGTCTAGTAGCAGATCAAATAAACCTTTTCTTTCTATTTCGTCTACTCCTTTTTCTGTTGGATGGTTGAAGAGCTGCAAGAATTCCGCGAAGCTGCTGACCCTGTCTTTTTCTGCTCCGCGCTGCTGACTTCTCCTGTAAGCAACTTCGGGCGATACCTTGAGCAGCACTATTTTCGCTCCTAGCTTTTTTAGCAATCTTGCAGTTCCTGGACTGCGGACCCCATCAATAACTACTTTTTCTGCTCTTGTTTCTCTTAACTTGCCTAGAATTATCCAGTCCCAGAAATGCTTGTCATATTCTAGTCCAGCAAAAGCAATCTTGTCAAGGTTTTCTCTGGTAGGAAGAAATCCTAGTCTTTCGCACAAAAAAGTTACTGGCTCAGAGAAAGCCAACACTTTAAAGCCCATGTTTTCGGCTAGCATTCTTGCAAGGGTTGATTTACCAGAGGCCATTTTTCCTGCTAATCCTAGAATAATCCTTTCTTTCTTCATTTTATATACTTGAATTATTAATTCATAATATAAATATTTAGACATTGCTAGTCGTAGCTTGACGTGGCGAAAAATAATTAAACCCTCGCGGAGTAGAGTAATTGAAAAAAGAGGTGAGGTGGAGATAAATGGCCATAAAGGTAAAACGAGAATCTAAGTTCAAGTGGTCCATCAATGGAAAGCCTGTAGCAGGTCGCGGCAAAAAAGCAGTCATCGAGGAGCTCAGAAAAATGGGCGTTCCAGAAGACAAAATCAAAAAATTCGAAAAAATGAAGATCGAGGTTGGCCAGGAAGTCGACATCGAGAAGCTCTAAGCTCTTAAAACATTTCCTTCTTCTGCACCATCTTTCTTCTTACCAAGCAATTAATATAAATAGACGGTAAAAAGTTCCAATGCAGAGTTTTGTAAATCTTATTGTAGAAGAGGGAAAAATAATTGTTGAGTACCAGTGTCAACCAGTTCCAGAAGATCAGATTGATGCACAAATTTCTCAGCTAGTTGAAAAAGCTTCTAATCCAGAGCAGGCTGCAGAAGTTCTTTCTAGAATCATTCTCAACATGGCATATTATGATATCAAAGATATAGCAGAGCTAGTGAACTCTATAAATGGAATAAACCTTAAAATAGAAGAAGGACAAAACAAGATAAGATTTATAATTGAATTTCAGAAGGACGAAAAGCTGGAAAAATTAGCAAAGCTTCTAGCAATTGCTATAGCAAGCTTTCCGCAATGGATAAATGCAAGGTTCCAGAGTGAAGCTCAGGAGCTATTAGATAAAAATACCGGAAATGAAAGCTAGAAAAATTTATAAAGTTGCTCAAAGGAAGTTATGGGGAAAAGGTGGAGAAGAATGATTCCTCTACGACGACCTTTCCTGGCAGCACAGGCTGAAGAAGAGGAAGAACTTTGGTTCGACGAAGAAGAGGAATTCGCGGAGTAAGCTTCTTTGCTTTCTCTGCTATATTTCTTGCTCGGTAGAATATTTAAAAACTCGCAGAAAAAGATGCAAATTAGTGGGCCCGTAGCTCAGCCAGGCAGAGCGTCCGGCTCTTAACCGGAAGGTCGCGGGTTCAAATCCCGCCGGGCCCGCCAGTTTAGTGCAGCAGCACAGCATTTTCTATTTGAGCATCAATTTCTAGCACTATCTTGTCTATGGCTCGCCAAATTTTCTTAGGTAAATCATAAGCATCGAGCTCTCCGAGAACTTCTTGGTTGTCTGTTTTTATTGCCTCGAGCACGATTTTCATCCAGTTAACGTGCTTCAGCAATTTAGTTAGCTGTAAGCACTTTGTTTCCGCTGCATCAAAGCAAATTTCTTGCCTTCTTCCAGCTTTTCTTGAAAGCACAATTGTACAGCCATTTACAAGTTCTAGCTTACAGGAAACGGGAATTCCTCTGTTAATTGTTTCAAGGACTACATATTTCTTTATTGCTAATTTATTTCTTGGCAACAGTGCAAGCGGATGCCATGCTAGATCTCTGACAATGTTTGCGTCTATTTCCCTTATTCTTTTATTTACTGGAACCTTGAACGATTTTCCTTCGATTGTAGCAGGCTCTGGAAGAGGCACAGACCAGACTAAGAGCTGGGGCTCGAAGTTTCCTGCTTCTTCCACCATCAGCCGCGTTGGCAAGAAAACGTAAATGTTGTCGGTAACGTGCTCGCGCAAAACATTCAGCACGTCCATGTATGTTTTGTAGTTGTCTGCAGCTGGCTTTTCTAGAATGCAGTACCTGCACCTTATTTTCAGGTCTCTTAGCGCACAAGCAACAGAATAAAATGCGTGATATGGAACAGAAACAATAATTAAGTCAAAGTACCTGTCCTTGACCTGTTCTTTTATCAGGTAGTAATTTCTTCCGTAGCTGAAAGGATTGATTCCAAAGACCTCGCGGATGTTATTTACCCAGCGCTTCCCCTGCACGCCAGTACCTCCTATGACAAGTGCTTTGTCAATGTGCATATGAGATATGCTATGATTCTTTATATAAAAAGTATTCTTTTAAGCGTTCCTTGATCTCTTCTTTCCGCTGTCGATGCTCGCTGAGAAACTGCAACAGGAACTCTGCGAGCTCTTCCTTACACTCCTTACACGTTCTTTCTCCCGTCCTGCACTCTTGGTAAATTTTTTCTATTCTTGAATCATCTGGACAGAGAAAATAAAAATAGAAATACACAGTGCACTTCTCTGGGTTACCTCCATATTTCTTTTGCTCTTCTAGCGATTTTGCTCCTCCAGTTACAGCATTTTTTAGCTTTCTCTTTACTGTTTCTTCGTTGTCTGTTAAGTAAATTGCAGAACTAGGATTGGAAGCGCTCATCTTGCCTTCTAGTCCAGTGAGCGGAGGCAAGTACTTAACATACAGCGAGGCTGGCTTCGGCATGGAAAGTTCTGCTGCTAGGTCTCTTACTAGCCGCATGTATGGATCCTGGTCTATGCCCACTATAACTAAGATATTTTCGATTTTTTCTTCCAGGAATGGTAGCATGATGTGTGTTGTCTGGAGCGCAGGATAGAATATAAGACCGATGTTTGTGCTTTCAGAAAAGCCAAAGATACCTTTTACTGTACTAAAAGTAGTGCGCTTCGCAAACAGTGCAGCATACTTGTAGTAGTGTCCAATATGCTTGAAATCTAGCACAATTTTTGTTTTTTCTGGAGAAAAGCCTAGAGCAAGAATGTCGAGCGCATTTTCTAGCGCGTACTTCTCTACTTGTTCAAGCTCCAGCTTCCGCGCAAAATATTTCTCGTCGTCAGAGAATGGAATATACACTTTAGTATTATATTTATCATGAAAATATTTTACTAATAAATATGGAACTAAGTGCCCGAGATGCACGTTCTCTGATGGTCCCCTGCCGCAAACAATAGCCGAGGGTCCAGCCAGCCTAGAAAAGAACAGGTCGAAGTCTCTGTGCGCGAAGGCTATCCTGCGCCTGAACATGTAGAAATCTGGACCTGTCTCCAGCTGCTTCACGCCAAACTCTTTTATTATCTTGGAGTAGTCAACTGCACCACTAACCTCGTACGCCGTGATCTTAGCCATTACCCCACGGGTAACCTTTTTATAATACCCGCGATGATAAAACTCGAGCGCATGACTAAAATAAAAAGGTTTTCTGTCCTGGAGCACGAGCTCGTGCCAAAACACGTCGTGCTCCCTCGCGAAGAGGCCGAACAGCTCCTGCGCCAGCTAGGTGTATCTAAGGCAAAGCTGCCAAAAATTTCTAGAGATGACCCTGTAGTAAAGGAGCTTGGCGCGAAGCCAGGCGACATAATTAAAATAATCCGCAAGAATCCGTTTGGTGGCACCTCAATATATTACCGGGTTGTGAAATGATGGAATATAGCTTAGAGGACATGGAAAAATTTCTGGAGCAGTACTTTTCTGCTCCAGAACGATTGATAGAAAACCAGCTTGCTTCTTTTAATCATTTCGTGGAGCGTAGACTTCCTTATGTTCTCCTGGAAAAAGTAGGAAAGTTCGAGGCAAAGGTTGCAGACGTAAAGATCTACTTCAGAGAAGTTAAGCTAGAAAAGCCAAAGCAGCCTTCAGGCTCTCCGCTCTATCCTCTTTATGCTAGACTAACAGACCAAACGTATGCAGGCGATGTGCAGGCAGTCATTGATGTGGTCGCAGAAGGAAAAGAGCACACAGAAACAATCACTTTAGGCAAGTTCCCTGTAATGGTGCGTTCCTGTGCATGCTGGCTTTCAGAGATGTCAAGAGAAGATATAATAAAATTAGGCGAAGATCCGGAAGATCCAGGTGGATACTTCATTATTAACGGCAACCAGCGCTGCATAGTGCACTGTATAGATATAGGCGATAATAGAATAATTTGTAAGGAAGAAGGCAAAGAAGAGAAGAAAGAGTATATTGCTGAAATTTTCTCTCAAGGCATCACCTACAAAACACCGCTGCTTCCTATCAACGAGCTAAGTCCTAGAGGAAAGGTTTCTGTGAGACTGAGGAGTAACGGAATCTTTGTAGTAGAATTTCCACGGATCATTGCTCCAGTACCTCTAATTCCTTTGGTGCGTCTTCTCGGCATCTCTTCGGACAAAGAAATTTTCGATGAGCTGAACATTGGTGCGGGCGATGCTGCTCTTATCATTCTTAAAAACATAGAGAAATACCCTCTTAAACCAGAAAAAGAACTGTACGCAGAAATAGGCAAATATATAATAAAATTTAGGACAATAGAAGATATAAAAGCGCGCGTAGACGCTATTCTAGATAGGTTCTTGCTACCGCATATTGGCACTACACCAGACGTGCGAGAAGACAAGGCTAGAATGCTGCTGTTCCTTGCCAGAAAAACGCTGGAGCTACGCTATGGTCTCAGAGAGCCAGACGACAAAGACCACTTAATGAACAAGAAAGTGAAGTCTGTCTCGAAGCTACTAGAAATGGTACTAGAGGATGCCTTGCGCCAGTTGCTGGTTGACCTAGACAACCAGCTCACTAACTACCTTCGCAGACATGGTAGCGTGAAGAACATTAGGATAAAAACAGTGCTGCGGAATTATATCTTTACTAACGCCGTGCAGTCAAGGTTCGCGCTTGGTCTCTGGCCAGACAGTGCTACCGGAGTCTGCCAGTTTATGCATATTTATAACAGGTCAATTATTCTTTCATACCTGCGCAGAGCAAAGGCAGCGCACATTAGCAGGAAGCTTGCTCACTTTGAGGTGCGCGACCTGCACGGTACTCATTTTGGTAGGCTAGATCCTGCAGCAACGCCTGAAAGCCAGAACCTTGGACTCGTGCTCCAGCTGGCACTGCTTGCCCAGATCACTGAAGGGTTGCACCCTGAAGAAGACAAGAAGATAGTGGAACTGCTGCGCAGGCTAGGCGTGAAACAATGAGACCAGCCGACGTCATTTATAATGGAAAATATATCGGCAAAGTAGAAAATCCTGCTGCTTTCGTGGAAGAAGTTAAAAAACTGCGCAGGCACGGAAAGCTGCCGTTAGAGCTTAACATTGCCTATATTCCTGAAACAAACGAGGTTCACATATACACGGATGATTCTCGCCTCCGCAGACCTTTAATCGTAGTAAAAAACGGCAAGCCGTTGCTGACAAAGAAACACCTCGAGCAGCTCTTGCAGGGTAAGCTTACCTGGAACGATCTTGTGCGTCAAGGCGTTATAGAATACTTGGATGCCTGCGAAGAAGAGAATGCCTACATTGCTCTCTATCCTGATGAGTTGACAGAAGAGCACACGCACCTAGAAATTCTGCCATACATCTTTCTTTGTCTGTTTACCGGCAACATTCCGTTCCTCGAGCATCTACCTTTCCAGCGCATCACTATTGCTGTCTCTAAGGCGAAACGTGCACTAGGTTATACATTCTCTAACTGGTTCTACCGCGTAGATACAGAGCTGCACCTCCAGTACTATGTGCAGAGCCCGCTAGTTACTACGAAGTACCAGAAAATTTCTGGCATAGACAAGCGGCCTTACGGCTTCAACGTGGTCGTTGCCCTGCTCTCCTATGAAGGCTACAACATGGAAGACGCTATTGTGTTCAACAAGGCTAGCATAGAGCGTGGACTTTTCCGCTCTGTTTGGATAAGGACTTACAAGATCGAGCAGAACCTTTACCCAGGAGGCACGAAGGACGAATTTGGCATCCCTGATAAGTACGTTCAGGGATATAGGGGAGAAGAAAAATACCATGCGATAGACGAGGACGGACTTGCTCGCCCAGAAGAGAAAGTGCGCGAGTACGACGTGCTTGTGGGCAGGATCAGCCCTCCTAGGTTCTTGCAGGAGCTTATCCCTACGCACAGCCTGGCAGAATTTAGGCGCGACTCTTCGCTGACAGTGCGACCAGAAGAGGAAGGCATAGTCGACTCTGTTTTTATAATTTACAAGGAAGCAGGGCTGAAGAAAATCAAGGTCCGCGTGCGCAACGAGATGGTTCCAGAAATTGGCGACAAGTTCAATACCTGGCACGGGCAGAAAGGAGTCATCGGCTACATTGCGCCGCAAGAAGACTTGCCGTTTTCTGCAGAAACAGGTATTGTGCCTGACCTGCTCTTCGACCCGCACTCTATTCCTTCACGCATGACAGTCAGTTACCTGCTAGAAATGCTCACGGGAAAGGCTGCAGCACTTAAAGGTTACCCGCTCGATGCTACACCTTTCAGGTACAAAGAAGAGGAGAAAAGAGAGATGTACGAGCACATAAAGAAAATTCTCGCGCACTACGGTTTCAAGAGTAACGGAACAGAAGTATTCTACGATGGAATAACTGGAGAAAAACTAAAAATGGAGGTCTTTACTGGAGTAGTCTACTACCAGAAGCTCAGCTACATGGCAGCAACAAAGTACCATGTGCGCGCTCGTGGTCCAGTGCAGGTACTCACGAAGCAGCCAACAGAGGGTAAGTCCAAAGAAGGCGGCATAAAGTTCGGCGAAATGGAAAAAGATGCCCTGCTAGGTTACGGTGCAGCGGCTTCGCTGGTTGACCGCTACCTAGAAAACTCCGATGCCTACGAGATCTGGGTAGACAAGAACACCGGTCTTGTCTGCTACTACGACTATAACCAGAACAAAGTTATCTGTCCCTCGAAAGATGCTCAGCCAGTAAAAGTTGTCGTGCCTTATGCTTTCAAGCTCTTGCTCGATGAGTTAATAGCTTTGGGAATCTGGCCAAGACTCAAGGTCAGCGACATAGGTGAGAACAAATGAAGCCGTACATTTGCGGCATAGAATTTAGGCTGCTGCCTCCTTGGCTCATAAAGCAGCTCGCTGTAGTTGAAATAAATAAGGCAAGAACCTACGACGAAGACGGATATCCTGTTGCTGGCGGAGTAATGGACCAGCGCCTAGGCGTGGTAGATCCAGGACTTACCTGCAGGACCTGCGGCGCCCGCGCGGGTATTTGTCCTGGTCACTTCGGCTACATCGAGTTAGTGAAGCCTGTAGTCAATGTGCTCTTTGCCGAGCATATCTACAAAGTGCTGCAGGCTACGTGCGAGAAATGTGGCAGGATAAAGCTTTCTGAAAAAACAATAAAGAAACTAGTAAAGGTGCAGGAAAAAATAAAGAACGGAAACGAAAAGTACAAGCTGCTAAACAAGATAGCCCAAAAAGCAGCAAAAGTAGAAAAATGTCCGCACTGCGGTCATCCTAATACGCGCATAGTCTTCGAGAAACCCTACTACTACTACATTGAGCGCGAAGGAGAAAGGGAAATGCTTGATCCTGAACAGATAAAGTCCTGGCTAGAAAGGATTCCTGACGAAGATGCCCGCGCTCTTGGTTTTGGTCCAGAAAACAGACCGGAATGGATGATTATTACTGTCCTGCCTGTACCTCCTGTAACAGTTAGGCCCTCGATTGTCCTAGAAACAGGCAGGCGTTCAGAAGACGATCTCACGCACAAGCTAGTAGATATAATTAGGATAAATAATGATCTAAAAGATAAATTAGAAAAGGGCGTGCCCAAAGCCACGATTTTCTCGACCTGGATGGGCCTGCAGTACCATGTGGCTACATACATGCACAACAGACTCTCCGGTGTTCCGCTCTCCAAGCACAGAAGCACTAATGTGCTGATCAAGGGCATTATTCAGCGTCTTGGTGGCAAGGAAGGCTTGTTCAGGTACAACTTGATCGGTAAGCGCGTGAACTTCACTGCACGCTGCGTTATCTCGCCCGATAATTACATAGCCCTGGACGAAGTAGGTGTGCCGCGCATCATCGCAGAGAAGCTCACGATCACCGTGCCAGTCACGCGCTATAATATAGAAGAGTGCAGGCAGTACATTCTCCGCTACCCACAGTATCCCTGCGCTCTCTACGTAGTCGACAAGGATGGATTTAGGATCAAGGTAAACGAAGCAAACAAGCAGCGCCTAGCAGAAGAGTTAGCTCCTGGCTACAAAATAGAGCGCCAGCTAATCGAAGGCGACTATGTAATTTTCCACCGCTATCCTACCCTGCACAGGCTCAACGTGCTTGGACACCGTGTCAGGATCTTCGACAGCAAGACGCTCCGCATGCACGTCAACGTCTGTGTGCCCTACAACGCAGACTTCGACGGCGACGAGATGCAGATACACGTGCTGCAGAATCTAGAGGCTCAGGCAGAGCTCCGCGAAATTCTAGCACTCACGCACAACATAATCTCTCCCAGGTACGGTGCTCCTATCATTGGCTTACGGCTAGACATTATTACATACTTGTACATTCTAACTTCCCGCGATACTTTACTTGACAAGGAAACTGCAGCTGACCTGCTAGGCGCTGTTGGCATCACCGAGCTGCCTGAGCCTGACGTAGAAAAGGATGGCAAGAAATACTGGTCAGGCAAGCTGATTTTTAGTCAGCTCCTACCTAGAGATTTTAACTTAGAAGTCATTGAAGATCCGAATGCTCCGCCCGAAAGTGATGTCAATCTTATAATTAAACAAGGAAGGTTGATTTCTGGAAGAATAAGAAAGAAGTATGTTGCTCCAGAAAAAGGCATTATTATCGAGAAACTATACTATTATTACGGACCAGAAAGGTGCAGGCAGTTCATCGAGCAGGCTACGCGCCTAGCACTCCGCTTCGAGCGCTACCTTGGCTATTCGTTCAGCACTGATGACATAGAACTACCAGAAGAGCTCCGCCAGCAGGTGCGCGCCGTAGTGCAGGAATCGCTCAAGAAAATAAAAGAACTGGTAGAAAGAGTAGAAAAAGGCGAAGAAGAAATTCCTCTAGGAGTACCTAAATATGACTACCTAGAAAATAAAATTAATGAAATAACTGCTGAAGCCAAGTCAAGGATAGCTGAGCTGGTGGCGAAGAACATCGACAGGAGCAGGAACCGCATGATCATAATGATCGATTCTGGCGCGCGCGGAAACATCGAGAACTTGGTGCAAATGGCAGGTATTATCGGCCAGGTAAACCTCCGCGGCGAGCGCATCAAGCGAGGCTATCACGGCAGGGTGCTGCCACACGTAAAGAAAGGCGAGGATCCAGTGAGCCGTGGATACATTATTCACGGATTCTTGGAAGGCTTTACTCCGCTAGAAATGTTTCCTGGCTGCGCTGCTGCCAGAGACTCGCTCGCGGACAAGACGATCAAGACACAGATTTCTGGCTACACTTACCGCAAGACCGTCTTCTCGCTGTATGACCTCAAGACAGATCCGGAAGGCAAAGTTATTAACGAGAAAGGCGAAGTTATACAGTTCATTTATGGAGAAGACGGTATCTGGCCAGGATATTCCGAGAATGGTACAATTGACATAGAATATATTATCAAGAAGAACCTGGAGGGATGATGGACCTGCAAACACTCGAGCGTCGTGTCCACGAAGTTCTTGCTGGCCTGCCCGAACACATTGTTCAGCGCTCCCTAGAACTGCTAAAACAGCACGCAGATAAGCTGGATGAGCAGCGACTGGAAAAAATCCTGCAAGAAATTCGCCGGCGCTACGAGCAGGCCCGCATCGACAGCTTCTATCCTGTAGGCGTGGTCACTGCTGAGTCGTGCGCAGAGCCGCTGACCCAGCTCACCATGCGCACGTTCCACTATGCAGGTATCCGCGAGTTCAAGGTCACGCTTGCTCTCGACAGGGTAATAGAAATTCTTGAAGCAAGGCGCACGCTCAAGGCTCCTTCTATGATCATCCGCCTGCAGCCAGAATATGCCAAGGACTTCTCTGCTGCGCAGCAGTGCGCGCTAAAGCTGCTCGAGACACGGCTCAAAGACATTACTAAAAATATAGACATTGATATATATAATAAAATAATCATATTTTACTTAGATAAAGAAGAAATGCAGCGCAGAGCAGTCAGCTTCTCTGATGTCATGAACAGACTGCGCGGCAAGAAGAAAAGGATCAAGGAAGTTACTCTCGACGAAGAAAACTATAAAGTAATAGTAGAAGCAGCAGTTGACAGCATTTCTGAGCTCTACGACTTGCTGCAGGATATCCGCAAGACGCGCATAAAGGGCGTAAAGGGCATCCGTAAAGTAATGGTTTGCCTCGATGAGCGCTCCGGAGAATACTATATCCGCACCGAGGGCAGCAACCTCAAGCAGGTTCTGCGCGTGCCGTTCGTCGATCCCTGCAGAACATACTCGAATGACCTGCACGAGGTAGAGAAAGTTCTCGGCATAGAGGCTGCCAGGCAGCTCATCATCCAGGAACTATATTACAATATTTATAAAGCGCAGGGCATTGATGTAGACATCCGCCACATCCTGCTAGTAGCAGACATGATGACCTGGCACGGAAAATTGATTCCAGTAGGTCGGCGAGGACTAGTAAAGCACAAGGATGCTCTTGTGCGCATGGCCTTCGAGGAAACAGCCAAGCAGCTAGCAAATGCAGCATATGCCTGCGAGCAAGATCCAATTCGCTCTGTTATTTCTTGCATAATTGTAGGAAAACCAGTAGAGGTTGGAACCGGAGCTGTAGTGCTGCGCATGGACTACAAGAAATTGCTGGAAATTCTTAGACAGCTAGAGTGAAAGTTATGCCGATCGAGTTTGAGCTGCGCCGTGCAGTAGAAACAGGCAAAGTAGTCTTTGGCTCGCGGCAAGCCCTAAAGCTGCTCGCGAACAGGCAGTGCAGGTTGGTGCTCTACGCACAAGATGCTCCGGACGACGTCAAGCTTGACATCCGCAAGCTGTCCTCGCTTGCAGGCATTCCTGCCCTAGAGCTGCCTTACAGCTCGAAGCAGCTTGGCATCATTTGCGGAAGACCTCACGTTGTAGCTGCACTTGCAGTAGTTGATCCAGGCTACTCTAGAATCCTGGAAGAGGTCGAAGCACTGCTAGAAAAGAAAGGCTGATAGAGCATGGAACTCGAGCTCAACAACCAAGCACTTGCATATATGCAGGCGTTTGAGCTCACTACCAAAGCAAGGGTAGCTAGAATAGAGATTAACGAGGACAGCGTGATATTTTACGTGGATCCTAGACAAAGAATAAATCCTAGACTGCTGCGCCAGTTCATTAGACAATACAAAAGAATAATAAAAAAGAAGATTTATGTTGTGCCCGCAGCCTCAACACCAAAGAAGTTCATTCTTGCATATCTTCAAGGCCTTGTTAACCTAAAACCAAGCGATGTAGTGGTAGCTCGCGGCATAGCAATGATCCGCGTTCCTGCACACCTTCGCCGCAAGATTATCGGCAAAAACGGCTCAAGGATCAGAGAGCTAGAGAAACTATTAAAAAACACCTTCAGGAATATAAGCAAAGTCATCGTTGTAGCCGAACACTCGGAGGGAAACAATGTCGGGCAAAAAAGCTCCTAATGGATTGTTTGCCGCAAGAAAGCTGATAAGAAAAAGGAAGAAGTTTAGATGGTCAGATATAGACTACAAAACACGCATGCTTAGACTTAAGGAAAAGTACGATCCACTTGAAGGAGCTCCGATGGCAAGAGCAATAGTGCTAGAAAAGTACGAGATCGGTGCTCGCCAGCCAAACCACGCACGCAGAAAGGTTGTGCGTGTGCAGATAGTGAAGAACGGCAGGATCGTTACTGCTTGGGTTCCTGGAGACGGTGCACTGCAGTACATTGACCCGCACGATGAAGTCATTATTGAAGGCATCGGCGGACCCCGCGGCGGTCCAATGGGAGACATTCCTGGAGTCAAGTACAAGGTAATAATGGTCAACGGAGCCTCTCTCAGGGCTATCCTAGAAGGAAAAGTGGAGAAGCCAAAGCGCTGAGAACATGGGACTGGACGACGTCAAGCTCTTCGGCCGCTGGGACTGGAAAAACATTGTTGTTCGCGATCCTGGTCTCCAGCGCTACATTTGTCTTAAACCTACAATTGTAGCGCACGAAGCTGAAGGAAGGCACGCAAAGAAACACTTCGGGAAGGCAGAAGTGAACATAGTCGAGCGACTAATTAACAGGCTGATGGGAACTGGCCACGTCAAGGTCAGGAAAAAGCAGGGAGTAAGAAACATCTACGAGAAAAAGCACAGGCTAACCTCGCGCAGCTTCACCGGAATGAAAATAACCGCGTACAAAATAGTCAAGAAAGCCTTCGAGCTGGTACATGAGCGCACAGGAGAGAACCCTCTCCAGGTCCTGGTTCGCGCAATAGAGAATGCTTCTCCGCGCGAAGAAACAGTTTCTGTGCAGGTAGGCGGAGTCATCGTGCCTGTCTCTGTCGATGTTAGTCCGCAGCGCAGAGTAGACCTGGCACTTCGCTTTCTCTGCAATGCTGCCAGAGCAAAGGCATTTGTCTACAGAAAGCATATCTGGGAAACGCTAGCTGAAGAAATCATCTATGCGGCAAGAAATGATCCTGAAAGAAGTCTTGCAGTAAAGAAAAAAGAAGAAATTGAAAGGGCTGCAGAAGCATCAAGGTAAGGTGATTTTATGGGCATGAAGCGTGAAGAATATATACGCGCAGTAAAAGAAGCAATGTATAAGCCAGAACTTATTAGAAACATTGGCATAGTTGCTCATGTTCACCACGGAAAAACAACACTTTCTGACTCCTTGCTGGCAATGGCAGGAATCATTTCTTATGATCTTGCCGGCGAGCAGCTCTACCTTAACTATGAAGCCTTCGAGCGCGAGCACGCGCTCACTGCCAAGTCCGGTTTTGTAACAATGGTCCACGAATTCGAGGGCAGGAAGTACCTGATCAACCTCATCGACACACCAGGCCACGTCGACTTTTCCGGAGAGGTTACGCGGGCACTGCGTGCCATTGACGGCGTTGTCCTCGTGGTCGACGCAGTCGAGGGTGTGATGGCACAGACAGAAATGAACCTGCGACAGGCACTCCTTGAGCGCTGCAAGCCAGTGCTTTTCATCAACAAAACAGACCGTCTCATCAAGGAGCTCAGGCTAAAGCCAGAAGAAATGCAGAAAAAGCTGCAGGAAGTGATCGAGCAAGTGAATGATTTAATTGAGCGTTACGCTCCCGAAGAGTTCAAGGACAAGTGGAAAGTAAGTATAACAGCTGGTTCTGTTGCTATTGGCTCTGCTAAGCAGAAGTGGGCTATTAGTTTTCCCTGGATGCAGAAAACAGGCATTACTTTTAAGCACATTGTAGACTGGCTGCTGCACGACCAGCTAGACACTCTCAGGGAACGCTGTCCGGTGCACACTATTACTCTCGACATGGTCGTGCGCCACCTTCCTGATCCGCGCACTGCCCAGGACTACAGGATTCCTGTCATCTGGCGAGGAGATCCAGAGTCTGAAATCGGCAAAAAGATGCGTCGCTGCGAAACAGATGCTCCTCTTATGGCTGTTGTTTGCCAGAACAGGCTAGATAAGCATGCTGGACTAGTCAGCATTGTACGCATTTTTTCTGGAAAGGTAAGACCAGGAATGCGCGTTTACCTGCTAACGGAGCGCAAAGAAGTGCGTGTCCAGCAGGTAGGCATCTACAAGGGTCCTGAAAGAATAGTCATGGACGAGATACCTGCAGGCAACGTTGCTGCTCTTGTCGGACTTGCAGAATTCGTGAGCACAGGAGAAACAATCTCCGAGCTGCCTGACGTTGAGCCGTTCGAAGAAATCAGGCACTACGCGGAGCCGGTCGTAACTGTGGCAGTCGAGCCAGAGAATCCCCAGGATCTTACCAAGCTGATAGAGGCGCTGCGCGACATTGCCAAGGAAGACAACACTGTGCGCGTGACGATCCGCGAAGACACCGGCGAATATCTTATTTCTGCGCTCGGCGACCTGCACATTGACCGCATTGTCTACGAGCTCGAAACAAAGAAAGGCCTGAAAGTTAAGGTCTCGCCGCCAACAGTCGTCTACAAAGAAACAATTGTTGGCTCCTATGGTCCTATAGAAGGCAAGTCGCCGAACAAGCACAACAAGTTCTATATCATTGTTGAGCCGCTAGAAGAAAGCGTTAAGCAAGCCTTCGAGCGCGGAGAGTTGCACGATGGAGAACCCAGCAAAAAAGACATCAAGCTATTGATGGACTTAATGCAGAATAAGGAAGAGGCGCGCGGAGTAATTTACATCTACAAGGGCAACCTGCTAATTAACCTCACTAAGGGTCAGCAGTTCTTCGACGAGGTCAAGGACTACATCATCCAGGCATTCAAGGAAGTCATGGACATGGGACCGCTAGCAAAGGAGCCTGTTACCGGAGTGAAGGTCAAGATCGTAGACGCAGTGATCCACGAAGACCCCGCACACAGAGGCCAGTACCAGATCATCATGGCAGTAAAGCCAGCGCTCCAGGAAGCATTGCTCAAGGCAGGAATGATCCTGCTAGAACCTATTCAGCGCGTTGAAATTCTTACCTCGATGGACTATTTGTCAGGAATCACTGCTGAACTGCAAAGAAGAAGAGGAAAGATAGAAGATGTAGTGCAAGAAAGAGAAAACATTAAAATAATAGCTTACTTGCCTGTCTCGGAATCTTTTGGTCTAGCGAATGCCTTGCGCTCCCTTGCCTCAGGAAAAGTTGTCTGGTACTACGTGTTTGCCGGCTTCCAGCCAGTGCCTAGAGAGCTCATGGAAGAAACAATAAGAAAGATCAGACAGAGAAAAGGGCTTGAATAAGCGAGGCACTAAATCTTTATATATTTTTCACTGTTCTAAAACTTACGATCTTGGTTTGCGCGTGAGATCGTATGCCTGCAGAGAAACCAAATATTAACCTGGTCGTGATCGGCCACATTGATCATGGAAAATCAACACTGATGGGAAGGTTTTTGGCAAAGCTCGGTGTTATCGACGAGCGCATCATCAAGCAGCTAGAAGAAGAAGCAAAGCGCAGGGGCAAGGACACTTTCCTCTGGGCCTACGTGTTTGACACACACAAAGAAGAGCGCGACCGAGGAATTACGATCGACATTGCAATGCGCGAGTTCGAGACTCCCAAGTACCATGTTACTATCATTGATGCGCCTGGCCACAGAGACTTCGTCAAGAACATGCTAAAAGGAGCTGCGCAGGCAGACCATGCGCTGCTAGTAGTTTCTGCTAAGCCAGGAGAGGCAGAAGCCGGAACTGCAGACAATGGCCAGACAACAGAACACATTCTTCTAGTCAAGACTTTCGGCGTCAAGCAGATGATTGTAGTGATCAACAAGATGGACACAGTAAATTACGACAAGAAGCGCTTCGAGGAAGTCTGGGAAATGGTCAAGCGCAGGCTTCTCCAGTTTGGCTGGAACATCGAAAAACAGATTATTGGTCCAATACCTGTGTCTGCCTGGGAAGGAGAGAACCTAACTGAGCGTTCCAGCAAGATGCCCTGGTATTCTGGTCCTTGCCTGCTAGAAGCCATCGACATGCTAGAGCCTCCTGAAAAACCGATCGACAAGCCGCTAAGAATTCCTGTGCAGGCAGTGTACAACATTAAAGGTGTTGGTCTAGTACTTGCAGGTCGCGTGGTTACTGGCTGCTTGAAGGAAGGAGACAACATTGTAATTGAGCCAGCAGACAAAACAGCGCAGGTTAAGTCCATCGAGATGTTCCACAAGCGCATTCCTCAAGCAGTTCCTGGAGACAACATTGGCTTCAACGTGAAAGGAGACATCGAGAAGAAAGACGTGAAGCGCGGAGACATGGTAGGCCATCCTGACAACAAGCCAACAGTCGCCAAGGAATTTATCGCGCGCGTTATGATTATCCAGCACCCAACAGCGATCTCTGTTGGCTACACTCCGGTTATCCACGCGCACGAAGCCTCGGTGGCTGGCCAGTTCGTCGAGCTTATCAGGAAGATCGATCCTCGTACAGGTACAACGATCGAGGAGAACCCACAGATGCTCAAGCCTGGAGACATCGCAGAGGTCAGGATCAGGCCTATCAAGCCGCTGTGCATCGAGGAAGTTGCGCAGTTCCCTCAGCTTGCTAGGTTCGCTATCCGCGACATGTCCATGACTATCGGTCTAGGCGTAGTGCAGAAAATCACAGAAAAGAAGGAGTAAAGCCATGGCAGAAGTTATTATTCACCTCGCTTCTCCTAACCTTGAACTTTTAAACAAGTACGTCGAGAACGTCAAGCGCATAGCAGAGCGTACAGGTGCTCGCTGCAGTATAGTGATGCTGCCAACGCGAAGGATAAGAAAATCTGTGCGCAAGTCACCTTGCAGCAGAGGCACTCCTACCTTCGAGCTCTGGGAGCTCAGGATACACAAAAGGCTGATAAAGCTTAAGGCAGATGCAAGAACAATTAACTCGCTGACAAGGCTGCCAATTTCCGAGGAGCTGCAGATCAGGATGAAAATAATCCAGTAATGGAATACCGCATCTGCACTGTTTTGCGCGGAATATACTTCGTGTTCTACACTTCTTCTGGTCTGTTTTCTCCTAAGCGCATTGATCCTGGTACTCGCTTGCTGATAGAATACATGGAGCTGCGCCCAGAAGACAAGCTGCTCGATCTTGGCTGCGGCTACGGTCCTATAGGCATAGTTGCCTCGAAGTTCGTGCGCGAAGTGCACCTTGTAGACATCGACAGAACAGCCCTGCGCTATGCTAGGATAAACGCACGAATGAATGCCTGCAGTAATGTACTGATCTACCGCAGTGACCTCTTTTCTGCTGTCAAGGACAAGTTCAGTAACATCGTTACTAATCCGCCAATTTCTGCCGGAAAGCAGCTCATGCAGCGGCTAATAAAAGAATCCTGGGAACATCTTGTACCAGGCGGACTTTTCCAGTTAGTGCTTCGCCGTGGGCAGAAAAGTTACTTAGAGCTGCTGAAGCAGACTTTCGGCAGCGTGGAAGTGGTAAAAAAGAAAGCAGGCTACTGGATAATTAAAGCTGAAAAACAGCAGAGCTGAGCAGCTCCAGACTCTCTGAATTATAGTGCCGCACTTCTAGCCTACCATTAGAAATTTCTATTACCGCAAAGCAGTCAGGAGCTCCTCTGATTGCTCCGTTTGTTAGACTTCCTGGATTGATGATAATAATCCCGGCATGCTCCCTGGCTAGAGGAATGTGCGTGTGTCCGGTAAAGAGCACGCTGGCTCCGTGCCTGCGCGCAAGCGCAGCCAGCGCATCAAGATCGCCCCGCGGTACCTGGTGTCCGTGGGCGCAGAGCACCCGAAGATTGTCGAGCTGCAGAGTTTCTAGCTCGTGCACGCGCTGCTCTAGTTCTGGATCGTCCATGTTTCCGAGCACGCCAACAAAGCGCTCGCCGAAGTGTTCACGGAACCAGTCATACACTTCCAGGCTAGTATAATCGCCTAAATGGACCACTAAGTCTGGCTGCTGCACTAGTGCAAAGTCAACAAAGGCTGGGGGAAGCTCACTGGCTCTTTCTGGTATGTGCGTGTCAGAAACGAGCAGAATTTTCATACTATTTAGACTCGGGCACTAATCATTATAAACATTAATTATTAAAGGGTATGTAGAGCCGGGGTGCCCGAGCCTGGTTAAGGGGTGGGACTGGAGATCCCATGGGCCGCGAGGCCCGCCCGGGTTCAAATCCCGGCCCCGGCGCCAGCATTTTTGTATTCTGTTCTCGACCAATAATTCATGCGCACGCTTCTTCCAAGGAGCTTTGCCCGGGCAGTGCTGCTCATTACTGGAATAGTAGCAGTGCTGTACTGTGTGGCTGCAGCTGCAGTAGCTTTCATTCTGTCAGCAACCTCGCTTCTCTCAAAGTACGGCAACCTGATGCAGAACTTGCCGAGCTACAGCTCGCTGAAACCAACAGTGCAGCTAGTCTACGAGGTTATCGCAGCACTGTTTTTCTTGCTAGCGGTAGGAGCTTTCTACGCGTGGATAGGAATTGACCGCAACGAGGCGCCAGCCTACATTGTCGGCATGCTAGTCTGCGGTGTCTGCGCGCTGGGTTCGCTGCTGCTCTGCGTGCTAGGTACAGTAGTGCTAGGAGGTGTGCTTGCCGTAATCTACGTGCTGGCACTGGTAACGCTGCTCGGAGAGTACTTCCAAGCCTTTTAGGCCTGCAGGCCATCTTATTCTTGTGCGGGGGTGCCCGAGCCAGGCCAAAGGGGCCGGACTCAAGATCCGGTGGCTTAGTGCCTTCGCGGGTTCAAATCCCGCCCCCCGCACCACGCGAGTCTTTTTATAAAATCCTTAGCTCCATTTTTACTGCGGTGCTTGGGGTGAATTTATGGCAAAAGGAACTCCTTCAATGGGAAAGCGAGGAAGAAGCAAAACACATATTGTCTGCAGGCGCTGCGGCAGGCATGCATTTAACGTTGCCAAAGGATACTGCGCAGCCTGTGGTTTTGGCAGGTCTTCGAAAATAAGGAAATATTCCTGGCAGAACAAGAAAGTTAATAGAAAGAGAAAACCAAGTAGGTGAACAAGCATGCAGCCACCGCAAAAGAAAAAGCCTCCGCTTGTAGGAGAGCTCGAGAACCTGCTTAACTCGCCTGTAATAGTAGTGCTGAAGGATGGTCGCATCGTTAAAGGCACGCTCAGGGCCTTCGATCCTGGACACCTAAACATTGTGCTCTACGGAGTTACAGAACAGTTTGCTGATGTGGAAAAGAAGTACACTAAAATGATAATAAGGGGCGACAGCATAGAATACATTGCCAGCCACGAGTGATGAAGAGTACCCTCACTGATCCTGTGATGTGAAGGAATTTCCCTGAATTCCTGGGCCGGGGTGCCCGAGCCTGGTTAAGGGGCCGGACTCGAGATCCGGTGGGCCGTTCCGGCCTGCGCGGGTTCAAATCCCGCCCCCGGCGCTAATTAATTCTTTATTTAATTAAGAAATGCATTCAATAATTAATGAAGAAATTAACTGGTGGACCCGCCGGGATTTGAACCCGGGGCCTCCCGATTGCGAATCGGGCGCTCTACCAGGCTGAGCTACGGGCCCACCAAAGCAATAAATCGGCGCAAAGCTAAAAACCTTAAATGCGAATTGCCTGCATTTCTCACCGTGACCTCGACGGGCTTGCCTGCGTTGCTGTGCTGCAACGGTACTACAGCAGCGTAATCTACAGCACGGTGAGCTACAGACAGTTCTTTTCCGCGCTCAAGAAAATTGCTGAGAAGAGGCTAGACACACTTTATATAACAGATCTTGGTTTCAGGCCGGGGCAAGAAGTGCTTGCGCTGCTGCGCGGCCTTCGGCAGCAAGGCTGCAAGGTAATTGTGGTGGACCATCATTGCTGGAGAGCTGCAGACCTGCAGGCACTCAAGGCTGCTAACATTGATGTTTTTGTGGACCAGAATGTCTGCGCTGCTCTTGGACTCTACAGACTGCTCAGCAAGGAACTAGGAAGGGACAGCAAGCTCGAGCGTGTTCTAGAAATAGTAAACGATGTCGATCTCTGGAAACTTCGTTGCGGTAAACTGACAGTAAAGTGGTTCGTGGTGTCTGCCTCGCCTGCAGCGAGCGAGAGCTTCTTGCTGGAAAAGCTGAAGAGCTGCACTCTCTGGGACGAAGAACTCGAGCAGCTCTTCAGGCGAGAGTATAGCCTGCTGCTCGAGCTTGTGCGCTCTATTGTTGAGAATTTCGAGAAACATTACGTGAATCTAGGAAACTACAAGCTGCTCCTGGTAAAGTTGCCTCCTAGGTTAGCGCACCAACATACTGTGCTTGCAGAGCTGCTGCGGAGAAAGCTGCAGAGAAAGGAAATAGATGTAATGGCTTTCTTTCGGCCAGACGGCTGCGTGAGTCTGCGTGCAGGAACTACCAGCAAGTGCCCAGACCTAGCAGCTATTGCCAGAAAGCTGGGCGGCGGAGGCCACAAAAAGGCAGCAGGACTCTCTCTGCGCTACGGCTGGCTAGACAAGCTCCGCTACAGGCTATCTTCTGGTTTGCCGAAAAAAGAGCTGCTGCTAGAGCTGTTTCGTTGAGCGCCAGCTCCTAGGATACACGCCTCTTTCCATGATAACTTTCAGTGGTCTAGCAACTATTCCTTTTTCTAGCTGCAGGATTTCTTGGCTAGATCTTTCTGCTTCTGCTACTGCCACTAACTCATTTTTGAGTGTCATTATTGCTACTTTGTCTCCTGGAGAAATTCCTGCATGTAGTTTAACAACTCCTGGGGCAGTTAGCGGAGCCCCATAGCAGATAGCAGCAACAGCAGAGTCTTTGATCCATATCTTTGGTAAGTGCTCTACTGCAGCTTCTACCGGCAAAACGACTTTCCGCAGTTCCTGCTCCCGTCCATAGTCCTTCCAGAAATAGTACGCATCAAGGATTTCGTAGAGTGGATGCGCCTGCTCTTCCCTGAACTGGCCCACGCGAGTTCGGCGCAGTTCTTGCATGTGCGCGCCTACTCCCAGGGCTCTGCCAAGGTCGAAGGCCAGCTTTCTTGCGTACGTGCCAGACTGCACGCCAAGCAGCACCAGCACATCTTTCCCGTCTATTTCCAGTACTTCCAGGTAATACACTCGGCGCACGCGCAGCTGTTTCTTGACAGCTGAGCGCAGCGGAGGTGTCTGGTAAATGTCGCCCTCGAATTCCTTGGCTACCTGCAGCAGCTCTTCTTCAGGAACCTCTCTGTGCAGCCTTACCAGCATAACGTACTCCTTGCCTGCGAGCAGCAAGAACTCCTGCAGCTTTGTGGCCTTGCCTAGCAATATTGGCAGCACTCCAGAAACCCCTGGATCAAGCGTGCCTCCATGACCTACACGCTTTATTCCAAAGAGCTGCCTAATCCAGTGAGAGAATTCATGGGAAGTTGGTCCTGGGTGCTTGTCCAGGTTAATCACTCCTGCTTGGAGAAGTTCTTGGATGCTCCTGCTTTCCGGTGGCTTACCGTATTCTGGATTTGTTTCAGCTTCCTGTTTAACTAAAATTTCTCTAGGAATATCAGACGGAAGATAGCGGCGAGGATACTGTTTGTTTAGTACCTTGACCATGCATTACTGGAGCAGTTCTTTCCTCAGCTTGAACCTGCGCAGTTTTTCTTCTGGCCAGCTGCGCAGTACTTCTTTTAGCTTTTCCCAGACAACCTCGTCGGGAGCATCTTCTGGAATATCTATCTTTTCCTGTAGCGGCTCAAGGTGCCGGATGTTTACCTTCCTCCTGCGCAGGCCAGTAAACTTCTTTGGTCCGGTGACAACAACAAAGAGTTCGTCCACTTTTCGCACAATTACTCCTAGCCTGCCTGCATCTCTGCCAGCCAGCTTTACTACTAGCCTGCCAACCTCAAAGACCATGGCTCTACTCACCTCAAGTTAAGGTAGTATGCATACACTGGATGTTTTGCCAGCTCTGCTCTTAGCTGCTCGTCTTCTAGCACTCTTACTCTTAGCTTAAGGATTTTTCTTGCACACTCCGAGCAGAGAACTCCGCCAAACGGTCTTTCAGGTCTGCGCTCTGTTTTGGCCAGCTTCCTTATTTCTACTGGCCTTCCGCGAGGAACGCCGTTAAGCGGTTTACCGCAGAGGGCACAGTGAGCTATTTTCGGTTTCCTGCGCTCGTAGTGCACGACTACTCTGCCTCCTGGAGTGCGCACGTAGATCCTGCGTAGGCTCCTGCTACGCTGCCAGGGTTTTGGCATAGTCTCCCAGCAGGAAAATGCCGAGGAGAGCATTAAATGCGGCGTACGCCAATATATAAATCCAGGCAGTATTAATACTTGCTGGCAGTGGCCATACAGGAACTTTCCAGCAGGCCTGCACGTGCAGCACTTCTAGTGCTGCGAGACCGAGGAAAAAAGGGGCCAAGAAAGCAAAGCTCTGCTTGAAGTACAGGGTCAGCATGTCCTTGAGCACTTCTTTTTGCTTGGTTTGCAGCTCTTCGTAAGAAAATTCCCCTTTCATCGCTTTTTGCAGCAAGCTTTCCACTTCTTTTAGCTTTTCTGCTAGTTTTCTCGTAGCTTCTTCTTTCACTAGAAACCTGTAAAACAAATTTGCTGTTAGTGAAGCGATAAATGCCGTTCCTAGTACTGCAAGTATCATGCTTCCAGAAAACTGCGCAGGAATCCTAGCATTTCTAGGCCTTTTTCCTGCTTAAGCAGTTCATAGAAATTGTATGCTATACCTGCGGCCAGAAACAGTCCAGTTCCGGAGCCGGCACTGCCAACAATCTGCGCTAAAATAATTATAGCAGCGGTGAAGACTGCGCTGAGAAAGGTCACGTAAGGTATGTACCGGTCTAGAATATTCTTCAGCACGCGCTTGTCGCGCCTAAAACCAGAGAGCTGGAAGCCGATCTCGCTGATCTGCTCTGCCAGTGCCTCTGAGTCCATGCCGGCAGCATACACCCAAAAATAAGAAAATAATATACATGTAATAATAATATATATGCTGAAGCCGAGCACCCGCAAACTCCAGGCCTGCGGGTTGTAGAAGTAGCCTTCTAGGCCATTAGGCGGCAGTAAGTAGTAGACAAGACCGCCTACTAGCCTGCCATTCTCTACCTGCGCAAGCGCAGGCACGTGCAGCGCCATTGCGAGTAACTGAATATTATAGAGCAAGGCAAAAGCAAAGATCACTGGAATAACATTAGTGTAGAGCAGCATTATCGGGAAGCGGGCTCCGTAACCGCGCAAGCTTACGTGCGTTACGGGAATCTCAATCTTAATCATCCAGAGGTACAGCGAGACCAGCAGTATTATAATCGTGAAGATTGCTGGCAATAAGCTGATTGCTAGTGCGTGGAAGCCAAGCTCTCCCTGCTCCAAGAAGTAGATAAATCGAGGAATGTAGCCTGCTGGCATTCCTGTTTGCGGAAGGATCAATGGATTGAACAGACCAACAAACATTGACTGCACTACACCAGCAAAAATGAACAAAGAAATACCTGAGCCGAAGCCGTAGAGAGTAACTATTTCGTCGAGCAGTATTAGCAGTGCTGCTCCTAGCGCTGCCTGCACTATAAGCGCTAGGTCTACCAGCGGTAGCGGCAGCGATCTTACTGGCTGGATAGCGCCTCCTAGCACGAACAGCGCAGCCTCGACGATGCAGAGCAGGTATGCCAGCGAGCGCTGGGCATTCTGGAATTTTTTCCTGTCTTCTTCTTTCTCTAGATCAAGTTCAACAATTTTCGATCCAACTAGCAATGACATTATAATGCTTGCAGTAACAATAGGAGAAATTCCTAGAGTAACAAGAGTTCCAAAAGAAGAGGCGATGATTGCCTGGAATAGCTGGAAACGTGTTAGAGTAACTTTCGAGACGCCTATTAGCGGCACGTGCGTCAAGACAAGATAAAGTACTCCAATGAAAAATGTCAGCAATAAACGCTGCTTGAGAGGTGGACGAAATTTTGGTGGTTCAACAGAGGGGAATAACTTTCCTAGCTCTGCCAGCGCGTCAATAAAGCCCATCTGTTTCACAGCAGTGCTACAACTTCTCCGCCAGCAGCTTTAACCTTCTCTACAGCGCTCCTAGAGGCAGCAAAAACCTTAATTATCAGTGGTCTGCTAATGTTTCCTCTACCGAGTAGCTTGAACCTGCCTAGCCTGTTAAGATTAACTACTTCTTTTCCCTCTGCATGCTCCACGATTTCTGGGTGCTGTCTTGCTAGCCGTTCAACGTCGTCGAGGTTTATTTCCTTGAGCTTGCGCAGCTTTACCTGTTTAGGGGTCTGGAAACCCTTTCGTTCTTTCAGCCATTGCTTGTACTCGTACTTGTAGAACCAAATTTTCCAGTGGCCCGAACGCTTGATGCCTGGACCACGGCCTCCTTTAGTGCCGCCGTACCTGTGGTTCTTGTGCGAGCCCCAGCCGTGCGTGCGCGAGCCTCTGTATTTGCGGCTGCGCTTCTTGAACCTGGTAGGCATAGCTCTCACAGCATCCTGCGAACCAGCTCGTTAATTTTTTCTCCTCTGAATCCGAGCGCTCCGCCCTCAGAAAAGTGGTGCTTGATGCCCTCGTAGCCTCCGCGAGGAGGGTGCAGCCTGAACACTGGCTTAAGTCCAGGAATTGCCGACAGCTCTACTTCGAAGGCAAAAAACTTGTCGGCGAACTCGTCGAGCGTAAGACCGGTGGCTTGCTTAATATATTCTTCAGTTACTCGCTTGTTGCCCTGCAGTCTGCCTCTGCGGAGCAGCAGCTCCTTGAACGTTTCCTTGTCGAGGTAACCGTAAGTTATCCAGAACTCGCATTTCTTCAGCATGCCCCAGTAGCTCGGTCTATCGTCTACTATTACTGCATGGTTTATTCTGTGCAACCGCAGGAGCTTCAGCGTGTCTGCTACTTCTTTCCTGACTCCTGTTCGTCCGCGTACACGCACAGCAATTATTCTGTGTTTTCTTTCCATGGCTCTACGCCTTTATTCCTAGACGCTCGCTGATTTCAGGTGCAACCCTGTACTTATAAAGATTCTTCAGCGCAAAGTAAACGGCTTTCGCGAAGTTAATCGTTGTTTTTGTCTGCCCAAAGCTCTTGCTCCACACGTCCTTTATGCCAGCTAGTTCAAGGATGCGCTTTGCCACGTCGCCTACTACTAGTCCAGTACCTCTAGGTGCAGGTAATAAGTGCACCTCGACTGAGCCAGATTTGCCGACTGTCCTGAAAGGTATGCTGTGCGGCCTGCCGCAGCGGCACTGCCAAGAACCGCAGCCGCGCACTACCTTGATAATGTTAAGTGCCGCATCGTTGATAGCCTTTCTAAGTGCGGCAGCTGTTTCTTTTGATTTAGCATATCCTAAGCCAACGTAGCCTTCTCGATTTCCTATTACTACAAGCACAGCAATTTTCCTCTTTCTTCCAGTACCAGACATTTTTACTACTATTCTCCTGTCCAGTACTTCGTATTCCAGGTTTGGCAGCAAGTAGAACACAATTTCAGGCTCTTTTATTACGCGTTTTTTGGCAAATATTTCGTCCAGCGAAGTAATCACCCCTTCTTTAACCTGTTTTCCTAGCTTTGTTTTTGGTTCCCAGGAACTCAAGTCCATTTTTAGTGGACGAGGCATGCTAGCACCCCAGCTCTTCTAGGATGCGCTTTTTTGTTTCCTCGAACAGTCTTGGTATCTCTTCTGGATCAAGTCCTAGTTTAATATATTGGCTGAACTGGCGCCTGTACTTTTCTGGATCTTGCTGCTTCAGGAGCCTCGCGTAGGCAGCGATGTGCTCGCCCTTGATGCGCTCTTCGGCAGGCAATATTTCTTCTCCGTGAGGCACTCTCAGGCCAGCGTCAAGCGCTCCGCGCAGCACAGCAAACACGCGGGCTCCTTTTGTTGGTCTGTGCATGCCTATATCAAGCACAGCCTCCTCGATGCCTAGTTTTTTCGCTAGAAGACCAAGCAGCATGCCAGTAAGGTAGGCTGCAGGCAAGTTCTTGAACGAGCCTTTCCAGCCGTAGCGGGCCAGCGCAGCAGAAGTTACGTAGGCGGCAACGCGCTTGCCGTCGATCTCTGCTGCAGGTATTCTGTCTCCTTTAGGATCATAGAGGCAAATGTGAGCAATGATGTACCTGTTTGTTTTTCTGACAACGAGTCGTGGTTTACCAGAGAGCAATAACTTAAGCCTTTTCCTGTAGTTTGTTTTTCCTTCTCTTTTTCTGCGGAAAGGCACAGCATATCTAGGTCCTTTAGCCATGGTTCTCTTCCTGCTGTTCCTCCTTGATTATTCCTTCTTTCTTCAAGTACATGTACAGGTAGCTCACGGAACGGATCATTCCTGCCTTTGCCATCTTCACAAGACGTCTATAAGTGTGCCTGTCGATCTTGCCCTTGTCGCGCAGCTCCTTGAGTTCTGCGCGGATAGGTCGAATGGTGTTAATCCAGCGGCGCTTCTTGTTAACTATAGCATATTTTCCTCCTTTCCTGCTTCCAGGACCTCTTCTTTTATCTCTCCTTGCTCTTGCCCTGTGCCTACTAGTTCCTTTCACTGGCTTTGCACCGATCACGCCCATCTTTATCAGCTTGCGGATGTCTTCCTTTGTTGTAGCAGCAGCTACCTCTTTCAGCCTGTTTGGATCAATCCAAACTCTATGATAACCTACCCCAAGCACTTCTGCTGCTAGCCTGCGCTGGTAAGATACATCCATTTCTCTCGCCTCACGCATTCAGTATTTTTAGCCCTCTTTTTCTTGCCTCCTCGATTATTTCTTGCCGTTTCTTTTTGCCTACAGTAGCCGCAATGCGCACTGCATGTACTGCAGGATCAAGTCCCTCGAGTTCTTGCTTGCTGTGCACTAAAACTTCGAAGTAGCCACTTGGGTGCATTCCTCGCACTGCTCTAGGATTCCTGTAGCCTGCAGAAGGCATCTTTGGCCTACCTTTTTTCTGTAGCCTTATTTTGCTGTGGTTACTGTCTGGAAAGCGCCAGCGCTCAGGAACTCTCTTAATATTTTTCCAGACACCTGTTGCCAGGAATTCAGGACGCTTCCTGTTCAGCTCTTCTTTCAGTTTTAGCAGCCTCTGGAGCTCTTTAGGCAGCCTGTTCATAGACCTACCACCTTTTTCTCTACAATATATATTCCGTCCCAGAACCTGCGCCTATCTTTCTTGCCGTAAGGCCTGGTTGCCTGCTCAATGTTTGCTGCTGTCTGGCCAACTGCCTCTAGGTCGATGCCTTTGACGATGATTTCTCCTTCCCCTATTTCTACTGCTACTCCTGGAAGAATTTCTGCGTAGCGCGGCACACGCTCGCCCATGAAGTTATCGATTCTGAGCCTGTTTCCTTCAAGCCTTACTTCAATAGGGAAGTGCTTGAAAATTATCTTTAGCCTGTACCTCCAGCCTTTTGTTACACCCGTTACCATGTTTTTGATTTTTGTAGCGTAACAGTTAATTACACGTTTGTGTTTCCTTGTAGCATTGTGTTTCTCTAGCACTATTTTATTCTGCTCTACTCGCATGATTATACCAAGTTTGTCAAACTCCTTCGTGACCTCTCCTAGAGGTCCGCGCACTGTTAGCCGATAAACCACTGGGTCGCTGGCATCCAGTTCTGCCTGTACTCCTTCAGGAAGCTGCACAGCTTTTTTGTACACTGGCCAGTGAGGCATGGTTCTCAGTACACGTAGGCTATTAGCACTCCCCCTACACGCTTTTCTAGGGCCTCGTAGTGCGTGAGCAGGCCATACTGGGCAGTAGAAATAATAAGAAAGCCGAAGCCTGCTGCAGGAAGAAAGCGCTTCTCGTACTTTTCTATTTCATGTACTCTTACAGGAAATCTAGGCTTTATTGCACCTACTTTGTTGATTCTACCTGCAAGCTTTACCTTTGCCCAGCCACCTTTTTTGTCAAAAGCATACTCAAGATCTGCGATGTAGCCGTGCTTTTTTAGCAGTTCAAGTACATTTATTATTAATTTAGAGATAGGTCTAATTTCTACTTCCTGTTTCTTTGCCTTCTCGGCGTTCATTATTTTTGAGAGAGCATTGGCCAAAGGATCAAGCAGTGTCATGGTTATCTACCATATTTTCTAAAACCTAGCAAGAACGCTCTCTCTCTGAAGCATCTCCTGCAAATAGTGATTCCAAACAGGTGAATAAGTCCGCGGTTAGTCCCACAGTAGACGCACTTGTGCTGCGGAGCGCCTTTCCCGAAGCGCCTTATTTTCTGCCTGGGTGTTTTGCCCATGGCTCCCAGCTCAGACTATTTCTACTCTAAGCGCATTTTTAACCCATTCTATTGCTTCTTCGCGCGTGATCAGATGCTTCTTGCCGATGCTAGACCTGCAGCGCCGTCTGTATTTTATGCGCCAGCCTGGCCTACAGAGAGTGACGCAGACATCCATGCCAAACATGCCAATCTCGTAATCATACTGTACTCCTGGAATATCGATGTATTCCTTGATGCCAAAAGAAAAGTTTCCGTGCTCGTCGAACTGTGACGCCTTAAGGGTGCGCTTTACAGCATCTAGTGCCCTGTTAAGAAATTCTTCTGCTTTCTTTCCTCTAAGTGTCACTTTTACAGCTATTGGTTGGTTCCTCCTAATGTGAAATTCTCTTATTGTTTTCTTTGCTCTAAGAATTACTGCTGTTTGTCCTGTGAGCTTTTCCAGCAGTTTTTTTGCTTTCAGCAACCTATTCTCGTCTGCTCCTACACAGATGTTTAGCGTAACCTTCTCGATTTTTATTCTGCGCATAGGGTTTTCAGCAACCTGGGAGCTCATAGATCTCTTCCGGTATTTTGATCACTGGCTGCTCCTTGCCGAGTGCTATTATATAATCAATGATGGTTCTGCGCTCCTCGCCGTGCACGTCCTCAAAGACTACCTGCGGCTTGATGCCAGGGCCTAGATATTCTATTGCTTTTAGCTTGCCTACGAGACCGACCAGCCTGCCTGCCATCACGTAGACGCTGCAGCCCTGCTCTAGCGGAATCACGCCAGCAATTTCTTGTCTAGGAACAAGCTTTAGCAGCACAGTGTCCTGTGTGCGGTACTGCCTTGCTTCCTCTGCTCTTGCAGGATCACTTACCCTGATTAGCTGGTTCCTTCCTCCAGTCAAGTTAAGCTGGACATGCCCTCCTTTTACTGTTGTTTTGTCGATAATCTTAGCAGGTTTTATGTTCTTTTCTTTTTCATCTATAGGAACTAGGCGGAATTTTAGATTTCTTGCAAAAAGAACCCTGTAAATTTCTCCTGTTTTTGGAATTTCTATAACATCGAACAATCCTACAGGATACTTGTAGTCCTTTCTTGGTCTTCCATCGACTAAAATTTCTCCTTGAGCGATTATTCTGCGCGCCTCGCGCGCAGTCTTAGCGTAGCCTAGCACGTCGCGCACTACTAGTAGCAGCGGCACGCTTCTATCAAGAGGGTGCGGACCTGGTTGCGAGCGAACTACCCAGACATGTGTTTTTCTGGGCACAGGAAAGATGACTGGAGCTGCAAGACGCTTTAGGTGTCTTTTAGGACCCTTCTTTGCCATGCTGTTCACCCTGCAGCTGCAACCCTTCCTTGCCTCTTGTTAGTGCTTCCAGTCTTCTCGGATCGGAAAGGTCAAGGTTAACGACCACGACGTTGGAAGGATGGATAGGATAATAAACTTCTGTGCCGTCTGACTTTCTCAGCGTGCAGCCCTCGACAAAGATCCTGTAGTGCTTCAGGTCTACGCGCACAACCTTACCTCTCTTGCCCTTGAAGTCTCCGCGCAGTACAAGCACCTCGTCGCCCACGCGCACAGGCACAGATCTTCGCTTCAGCTTCTCGCGCAGCTCCTTGCAGAGATGCGCAGCGACTTGGTCGTGCCTAAGATGAAGAGGTAAGTTAAAGTAGCGCTTTCGCTGCTTTCTTGGCTGACTGGAAACTGATGGCCAAGGATAACTAGCCATTACACCACCCTAGAAGCTGCAGAGGATATTTTAGGAAATCTTTCAACAGCTTCTCGTGCGACCACTCCTTTAATTTCAGAACCAACAGGATCTCCTGTTTCAGGTTTAATTAAGACTGCTGCATTATCCTCAAACTTGACCCTTATTCCAGTTAATCTTCGATATTCTTTCTTTTGTCTTATAATTACAGCGTGCACCACTTTGTGGCGCATTTCTGGCTTGCCGTCGACTACAGAACATATAATTAAATCGCCTACTCCTGCTGCAGGTAGCCTTCGCTTTCTGCCCTTATATCCTTTTACTCCGATAACTTTCAGTCGCTTCGCGCCAGAGTTATCCGCGCAGTTAATAATCGCGCCAACAGGAATTGCTCTGACAACTCGCGCAGTTCTTGGCTTCATCCTGTTTCACCTCTATGTTCCACTCCTAGTACTACGTGTGCCACAGTTTTTGCTAGCCGGCGGCAGCGCGCAAAGTAAACTATGTCGCCTTCCTTCACCTGGAGGCAAGGAGGCACGCGCACGTGCAGCTTTTTTCGCTTTTTCATGTATCTTTCATATTTAGGTATATATACATAATATTCTACTACTACAGTTGCCGTCTTCTGCATCTTCGTCGAGACAACTACACCTTTTCTTACAGGACCTTTCACTGACAAGGAGCCATGGAAAGGACAGTTCTTGTCGGTGCAGGTTGTTTCAGGTGCTCTGAAGCCTAAAACTTCGCTTGGCATACTTTTCTGCCTCGAGCAGGTGTTTAGTCCTTTCTATCGGGTGCGCTAATAATAAATTTCCTGAAATTAAAATTCTTGTTCCGCAGTCCAGCTCTACTAACAGCAAGGTACCTTCTTTCTTTACTAGCTTGCCAGAAATGTTCAGGTACTTTCTTGTCTCATCGATAATTATACCTTCTATGCCGACATTAGCAGGATTTTCTGCCGCTAGCACCCTTGCTCTGAGACCTATAAGTTCATGAAAAGGTAACTGACGCAGCCTCCAAGGTTTCATAAAATCTGGATGTTTTCTTCGTTGAAGCCCAAACTTACAAGAATTTCCTTGACTTTTCTGCGCTGGTCTCCCTGCAGCTCTATTTTGCTGTTCTTTACTGTTCCTCCTGTTGCACACTTTGTTTTCAGCAACTTTGCCAGTTCGTAGAGGTCAAAGTCCTTTTCGTTGATACCCTCGATTACTGTTACTAGGTGTCGCTTTCTGCGCTCCAGGTATATTTTTATTATCTGGCTCTCTTTCACTACCTGAGAAAGATCAACTACGTTTTCTGGAAGCTCAAAAGGTAACTCGTTTGGATTTTCCATACTTACTTATTTTATTTCTTTTTGTGCTGATTTTAACTTTTCGTTAAGGATTGTTAGTATCCTTGCTATATTCTTCCTAATTTCCCTTAGCTTGCCTGGATTCTCTGCAATGCCTCCTGCTGCCTGTTTTTTTGTCAGCTCCTTCATCAGTTCCATGCGCTGCTCCCTCAAGCGCTGCTGCAGCTCCTCGACTGTAAGGTTCCTGAGCTCAGTGGCCCTGAGCCTGTACTTCGGACTCATTGCTCTCTATGCCTAGCTGCTTTTTCACCTCTTCTGGCAGCTCGTGCGGCTCTTTAACTTTTATTTCGTCCGGAAAAACTGTACCAGGAGGAACAACGCGCACGCGGATTCCTACTACGCCAAGTTTTGGAATCGCGATGCTGAAGCCTTCCTTGACTAGCTGCTCTGCGTGCCAGCCTATCTTGCGGATGTAGCCTGCTACCAGCCTTTCATGCCTTGCTCGCGTGCCTCCTAGCCTACCGTTAATAATAATTTCTATTCCGCGTGCTCCCGCAGCAAGTACCGCGTTCTTGAGCCTGTGCAGCAGTGCTCGAGAGTACTTGTTTGCCTCTATCTGCAGGGCTAGGTGGTTCGCGAGTACCTGCGGATTAAGCAGTCCCTCCCTGATCTTTTTCACTTCGATCTTCGGATTTTCTATGCCTGCCCTGCGCAGCTCGGCTTCCAGCCTTCTTATCATGTCGCCGTGCCTAGAGACCAGTGAACCTGGTCTGTTTACGTAGACTACAATGCGTGTCATGAGCGGAGTAATGAATATGTCTGCGTCGCCAAACTCGGCATTGCGGAGCGCCCTGTACAAGTATTCCTTGATGTAGGCTTTCTTGAACAGCGTGCGGAAAACCATCGCGTCGAGCCTAGTAGTGTTTGTCATTGTCCCTCCTCTTTTACTACTACTTCTACGTGTGCCAGCTTCTTGCGCATCGGCCTAATATACACATGCTTCAGCCTGTACTTATAAAAGCTGGTGCCCTTGTGGGCAGCAATGTGGACAATTCTCAGCTTTTGCTCGTCAAGGCCTTTGTACTTGGCGTTGGCCAGCACGTCCTTGAGCAGGCGCAGGATGTAGCTGGCAGCCTTTACAGGGTAGCGACCAGACTTCACGGGTCCTGCGAGCTCGTGCCTGTGAGGCACTCCCCTGTTGTAGCGGGCAAAAGGTACAGGCCGTTTCATCTTAACTACGTCCTCGAGGTACTGGATTGCCTCGAGGAGGCGCATGCCGCGAACAGCTCTGCAGATTTCTACTGCATGCTTCCTAGAAATAGGAGCATTCCAAATGTATGCTTTCGCGTATTTTTGTTTCTCTTCTTCTGGAACCTGAAAAGAATATTTAAAGCGCATTTTATCCCTTCTTCATCGCTTCTTTTGTTGCTAGACCAGGAGCAGAGTGCACGACTTCCTTTCTTGTAAACACGAATTCGCCTAATCTGTGTCCAAGCATCTCCGGAGCTATTTTAATGCGCTGGAATTCTTTGCCGTTGTAGACCTCGAAAGTGAGACCAACCATGAATGGCAGAATGACAACGTCGCGCCTATGTGTTCTTATTGGCTTAGGATTCTTGCCCTGCTCTAGTTCTTTTGCCGCCTTCAGTGCCTTTTCGTAGACTTTAATGATTTCGTTAGACTTCTGGAGATTATCCTTAGGATTGTAGGCTGTTTTCCACCAGCGCAGGATGCGCAGCAAGTGCCTCCGTGCCCTGGCTTTCAGCAGCTTTGCAAATTCTTCCAGAGGTAGCTGTTTGAGCTGCTCAAGAGTATAGCCTCTGTAGGTGAATTCGCGCGGCATGGTCTCTTAAAAATAAAAGCTGGCAGTAAAAATGTTACTTCTTGCGGCCAGTTCTTCGAGCAGCAATGTGACCAACCTTCTGTCCTGGTGGAGCTCTTCTGCTGACAGTAGTAGGATAGCCTTCGTGCTGGTGAGAACCTCCTCCGTGTGGATGGTCCTTGGCATTCATCGCAACTCCGCGCACTCTTGGCCACTTCCTTCCGCGAGCGTGCATGTAGTGGTACTTCTTTCCTGCTTTCATGAACGGTTTTTCTTTTCTTCCTGCTCCTGCAGGTATCCCAATGGTTGCTCTGCACGTAGGATGAAATTCTTTGATCTTTCCGGAAGGCAAACGCACAAGGACTCTGTTTGTTGTTCTGCCAACAACAAGAGCATACGAACCAGAAGCACGGGCAAATTTTCCTCCATCGCCTGGTAAGCTCTCTATATTAAATACAGGATAGCCTTCTGGTACTTTCTCTAGCGGCACGACGTTGCCGTAGTCTATGCTGGCTTCTGGTCCTAGAAGCACTTTCTGACCAACATATGCACCTTCCCAGGCAATGTTCCACATTTCTTCTCCGTTTTCTAGCATAATGCAGGCTACAGGCGCATTCCTGCCAGGATCGTGGCAAATATCCTTTACCCAGCCTACTAGTGTAGTTTCAGTATATGGCAAGTACTTGACCTCGCAGAGCCAGTTAAACGAAGGCACTGCATAAGTAGGCGATCCATTTCCGATGCGCTGAGCCCGGATTTTCTTGGTCATTAATTACACCTTAAATGATTCCAAATTTCATGGCAACTTCTTCTGCGCTGTACTCTTTCTTTAGTTTTACGTATGCTTTCTTTTCATTTTCTGGCGTAATTAGTGTTCTGACCTTTTCTACTTTTACGCCAAAGAGCTGTTCCACAGCTTGCTTTATTTGCTGTTTGTTTGCTCTTCTGTCCACAATAAATGTGAGCGTGTTTTGTGTCTCAAGCAACCTAAGACTTTTTTCTGTTACGTGCGCTCGAACAATAATTTTTTCTGGTGTCAGCTCCCTGCTCATGTTTTCACTGCCAGCAGCAGTACAATATACCAGCAATACTTTATATAATAAACCTTCTCTTGCTGGCTTCCTCCAGGGAAGAGCTCTGCTATATCAAGTACCTTTATGCTGGGCAGCACCGACTTTATGAGTTTGTACACTTCTCTTTCGCTCAGGCCAAGCGGTTCTGGCCAGCGCACTGTCCAGCAGCTTAGCACGTCGAGGTCGAGCGACACGTAGACTGGACGAGAGCAGAACTTGCGCACCTCTGCTAGGCAGCTTTCTGGCGCATCGAAGAACTCGAAAGCTGTAATGTACTTAACTCCTGCCTGTTCTAGGAACTCGAGCTCACCTGCTCCAGGATTTCTTAGCCCAACCAGGAGCAGGTTCTCTGGTTCTATTATATTTTCCTTTATTATATAATATATAAAGTTCTGATAATTGACTGGCTGCTCGTCGTTGAAGCAGTCTGGATGGGCGTCCAGCACCAGCAACCTTAGTTCAGGCCAAAATTTTCTTGCTCTCGAGAACAGCCAATAAGTTTTTTCGTGGCTGTCGAGAAAGCAAGCATAGCGTGCTTCGGTCCGGCAAAACAGCTCCTCGAAAGAGCTTGCTTCCGCAATTTTTCCTGGTCTACCAAAAGGATAAAATACTTGCTGTGCAGCAGCCACCAACTCTTGCTTAAGTTTTTCGTCTAGCCAATAAAAAATAATTAATTCAGCGTCCCGCAAGCTACCCTCTGCGTGCGGCAAGAACATGATGAATCACTGCAGGGCTGAAAAAGATGATGAGCCACCTCTCAGGCTGAGCTAGTAGAAAAGCCTTTCCTTGTCTAGCAGTTCTAGCGCAGGCAATGTCCAGAGCGTTAGCCTTCCTGGAACAGCTCCAGGAGCTAGCAGCGCGGCATTGAGCTGCTTCACGTGCACTACATCTACTCCTGGAAGATTTCTGGCAGCATAATATATACTCTTGTCGCTGCCATAAACTATTAGCACACTTTTCCTTACTTTGTATCTCCTTCCTCTCATTTTTCCTTTTCCTGCGCGGTATCTCTTGCTTTCTTGCGATTTTTCTATATCTGCCCAGACTCCGAGTGCTTGCAGAACCTTTCGCACTTCTTTTGTTTTCTTCAGCTGCTCGAATTCGGGAACAACTACTAGCGGCAGCGCCCTCACTCCGTCAAGTAAATGTCCCCTTTCTCTGACAAGGTCCCAGACAGCCGTGGCTGCTATGGCAGAGCGCACAGCAGCACGCTTTTCCTTCTTATTAATTTCCTCGTGCAGTATTTTCTCGACCTTAGGGGGATGCGCGCGTCTTCCTTTGCGCACGTGCGGCGCAAAGACAGGTATCAGTGCTCCGCCAGGGCCATAGCCTCTAGGATCGCGCGAACCACCTGGAACAGCGTGCTTGCCAGAAGCATGGATAACTCTGCGCTTGCCTGCAAGCGGGTCAGTGCCTTTTGGCTGCAGCCTGGCAGTCAAGATAGATATAACAGCCCTGCGAATCAGGTCTGTTCTTATAGGCTCGAAAAACTGCGGAGGCAGCTCTACTTCTCCTGCTTGCCTGCCCTCGAGGTCGAAAACAGGAACTTTGCGCTGCATTGCTGTTCACCGTTTTTCTAGCTAGCAGCTAGCAGTGTATTAAGGATATCCTTAAAGATTTCATAAGGGTAGGCTCCTGCGAAGGCCAGGCCTACGTGCAGCTTGTTGCTCCAGACAACGAAGCCAGGCGTGCCAGTGATGCCGTACTTTTCTGCCTGCGCAGAATCGTTCTCGATGAGTTGGCCCACGTACTTGCTGCTGTTCGCGCAGCGCTCTACTGCTAGCCAGTCTACCTTGCCTTCAACTACTTTTTCTAGATCTTTCAGTGATGGTACAACGAATTTGTTGTGCATTATATTGTTCCAGAAGTCCTTGTAGAGCGTTTCGACTATTTCGAAGCCAAGAGAAGGATTGTGGCTGGTCATGTAGCTGCAGATCCAGTAGCGGTGCAGCTCATAAGACGATGGATGCACGATGAAGCTCTTGTAGACATAGGCAACTTTTCCAGTTTTAATGTAGTTCTTGTAGATTTTAGGAAATGTTTCTTCTTGGTAACGTGCGCAGAACGGACAGTGCAGATCCATGAACTCAAAAATGACTACAGGAGATTTTTCTGGATTTCCTAGTACAAGATCGCCTTTGTAGATCTTAGGCTCTTTGTGGACCTCAAAAAAGTTCACGCCCAGAGCCATCAAGAAATTCTGGAAATTGAGCGGAGTTAGCAAGAATAGTCCTGGACCAATTTTCTTTGCTCCAGGATAGAATTCTGGCACATTTGCCTCTACAAGAATAACAGGGTAGATGAACGAGGCATTCTTGTACTTGAAGTCCTTGTAGCTGATGATCCTTATATTTTCTGGTGTGATGTTTGCTGCTAGCACAAAGCTGAGCAGCCGAGCTATTCTTCTTATGCTGGCATTGACTCTGGCCAGAGACAACTCTCCGTTAACAATGATTACTTTAGGGTGCAACGTATAGTAGAATGAAACGTTGTGGAGCCTGTAATAGTTTGCAAGAAAACCGTAACCTATTAGTCCATTGTAGGGCAAGACAAGGTAAGTGTGAGGAGCTAGTTTAACAGTGTAGTTAAGGAATTGGGCAAAGCGCCAGCTGATATTCTGCATGAAGGCGGGAGGTATGTAAAGAATAATAGCAGGAATAATCCTGAGTGCGCGCAGTACTTGCTTGCTGAGACTAGTAGTGTATACTTTAACTAGCCTGAAGTGCAGACCAGAAGTGTTTGACATCGCCTGGCTTATGTGCTTGAACAGGCTCATGTTAATGTGCTGTGCAGGAGAAACCACAACAATAAAAGTAGGAGTATTGTACTTGAACGGCAAGTGAAGGTTAAGCGAGAGTTGCTGGGAAGAAGATTGCTGCTTAGAATTCTTATGTGCAGGAAGGTGCCAAAAAGTGAGGAAAAGTACTATTGCTGCTACTGCCACGGCTACAGCTGCCAGTATATATTCTTTCTTGAATTTTATTTCTACGTATTCTTCTTTTTTCTCTTCTTTCTGCTCCTCCTTCTTTTCTTCAGGCTGCTTTTCTTGCGGTTCCATACTTTCACTTAGCTAGCAACGATTCGCGAGAAATGTAAGTTATCTGCCCAACCCAGCTTGCCAGCTTCTCTCCTTTAGGCGGTCTTATGGCAGGTCTCAGCCTGACTAATCTCTTTCTAGGACCAGGAACAGAACCTGCAAGCAGCACCCAGTCTGTGCGCACTATGCCGTAGTGCGGAATGCCTCCGGGTGGGTTGATTTCTTCAGGATTGTCTCCTATCTTTAGGATAATTTTGTTGTACTCGCAGCGCGTGTGGTACCCTAGCTGTCCAGGATAAGGCACAGTCCACATCACGCGAGCAGGACCGCGAGGACCAGCGGAACCAATATGCCTGGCAATCCCTTGCAGCTTGTGCTTGCGCTTCATTATCTTTTTGCCCCAGCGCTTTACAGGACCTTCAAAGCCTTTGCCTTTGGTAACGGCAAACACGTCAACGTATTCTTTTTCCTTGAAAATTTCAGAAATTCTAATGTCTTTGCCAAGAATTTCTTTTGCATACTGCCATTTCTTTTCAATGTCTTTTCCGCCTATGTTCCATTCCATTACATCAGGTGTTTTCTTTGGAAAGCCTGCTAGACGAACATTGGTGTAGGCTAGTACACGTACTTCTTTTACTTTGTCAAGCAGCGATTCAATTTTCTCAAGTCTTTCCTTTAGTTGCTGTTCGCTGAAGTTTCTTGGCAAGGTTATCCTGAAGTGCAAGCGCTGATCAATGTTTGCCAGGTTCCAGACTTCTCCGATGACTCCAAGGTACTGTGTTTCCTCGTCTATGCCATATACTCTTATGCCGAAGATTCGCATAGGAGGAACTTCTAGCACAGTTGCCGGCAAGAAAATTTCCTGGCCGTAAGTAGGGCTGTTCTTGTTTTCGTCAACAACAAAAACATGCGTCATGAATGCCTTGTAGCCTGCAAAACCCTGCACCCTGACCTGCTCCTCTTCTGGCCATGCACGGATCCTAGGAACTTCGCGCGCGGCACGCTTCCTTGGCTTGTACTGCAGTGAGCCGCGCCTAGGACCATGCGGTGTTGCCATGACTCTGCACGCTGTAACCAGTAAGCAATGCTTATGTGGTTGGGCGCAGCTTAATAATGTTTCCGGCTAGCCTTTTACTACCCCCAGCGGCCTTGTTTTTGCAACTTTTCTGGCGATTCCTGCAAGCTCGGCAGCTTCTACTACAAGCGATACATCCTTGTAAGCATATGAGACTTCCTCTACTACTGTTCCCATTGACTCTGCCATTACTAGTATTCCGCGAGACTCGAGCTGCTGGAGAATTTCTCGTGCCCTGTACCTGCGCTTTGCTTCTGCTCTTGACATTACTCTGCCCGCACCGTGCGGTGCAGTAAACCAGCACTCGCTTGCTTGCTCTGTGCCAACGAGAATATAAGAAGCCCTGCCCATGTCTCCTGGTACCAGCACTGGATGCCCTGTTGCTAAGTACTTCTTCGGCACGCCTGGCATCTCTGCAATGAAGGCGCGCGTTGCACCTTTTCTGTGCACTATTAGTTCCATCTTTTTGCCGTCTACTTCATGGCGCTCAATTTTTGCGATGTTATGAGCTACATCGTACACGATTTCTAGTCCTAGTTCATCTGCCGATTTTCTGAAGACTTTCTTGAAGCTCTCGCGCACCCAGTGTGTGATAAGCTGGCGGTTGGTCCACGCAAAGTTTGCTGCGCACTTCATTGCCTTGAAGTAGTCCTGCGCTTCCTTGTCGTGGAAGTAGGCATAGACAAGCTCCCAGTCCTCTATAGGATAGCCGTGACGCTTAATGTAGTGCCGCAGTACCTGCAGGTAGTCGTCGCATATCTGGTGACCATAACCGCGCGAGCCAGTATGGATCCAGACTACTACTTGTCCAGGTTCCTCTATGCCAAAGACCTTGGCAGTCGTAGGATCATAGATTTCTTCTACTACGCCCACTTCGAGGAAGTGGTTGCCTGAACCTAGCGTTCCTAGCTGCGCTCTGCCTCGTTCTTTTGCTCTGGCAGAAACCTTACTCGGATCGGCTCCTTCCATGCAGCCTCCTTCTTCTATTCTTTCAGGATCGTCGGCCCATCCATAACCGCGAAAAATTGCCCAGTAAACACCTTCTCTGGCTACCTGATCTAGTTCCTGCACTGAAAGTCTGAGCTTACCCTCAGAGCCTACTCCAGAAGGAATGTTCTCGAAAAGGGTACGGAGCAGTTCCTTTAGCTTTGGCTGCACGTCTTCTAGCCTGAGATCTGTGCGCAGCAAGCGTACTCCGCAGTTGTGCACCGTTATTCCTTCAGCAAAGAAGAGGTGAGTGTGCTCCAGCACAAGATCGTAGACGCGGGTCTCACAGTCTATATATTCTATATTTATGATATAATCATATTCATATTCTATTATATTATTGTGTGCGCTGAGCAGGAGACAGCAGGCTACCTGCATGCCTGGCAGCAAGTTTCCTGCGCACCTTAGCCCAGCAGATGTGAGCACAGGATGTTCTGGCGTTAGCACCAGCTTTCTTCCTTGGGCTGTAACCAGCACCACGAGACCCCGTGCCTTGCGCTCCGCTACTGCCAGAATTTTTGCTGGCCCGCTAGGAGTAGCAACAGCTTCTCCTGGTCGCAGCTCCTCTACCCGCTTCCACTCTCCGCTAGCAAGTAGAACGTGCGTGCCTTCTGCTACGCAGTTAATGTCATAACCAATACCTCCTGGAGAGATCACACCTTCGTCTACGCTAAAGGCTGCCACACCACCTATAGGAAAGCCGTAGCCTTGGTGCGCATCAGGCATTGCGATCGAGTACTTCTGGATGCCTGGCAAACAAGCAACATTTGCTACTTGTCGCAGCACAGCATCCTCCAGCTGCAGAAGCAGTTGTCTGGACATGTAGAGCCTGCCAGGTACACGCATGCCTTTCTTGAATGTTTTTGGCAGCTCGTAGACACCTTTTCGCACTTCTCTGACGAGCGCTTCTGAAACCATATAGAAATAAAACTTGGGCACGTTATTAGAAATTTAGAATGCGCGCAAAAATTATTGAATTCATTAATGCATTAATTAATTTTTTAATTAATTTATCAATTGTTTATTCAATAATTGTTCAAGTAAATAATTCATTTCTTATTGTACCTCCTCGTGCTCCTGCCTGCACCACTGCTCTAGTAAAGAACACCGAGAGCCAGGCCTGCACCGTACTTGTGCTGCCGCTAGTCAACAAAACATCGGTAGTCTACCTTTTCAGCACCAACATTTCACCGATGTACTTCACGCTACTTCCAAACAGCTCAAAACTTGTGCGAATCTGCTTTTCTTCTCCTCCAACAGTCCCTCCAGTAATCACAAACTATACTTTAGGAATTTACGTGAACGGAAAGCTAACAAAAAAGCTGCACTTCGTGCTCTGGTTTGGCTACTATTACGAGTTCCGAGCTGCCGTGCTCGTGCTGCCACCGGCATTTTACCACGACAAGATCTACGTGCTCGTGAGGCTGGCTAACACTGGTACATTGCCAGACCAGTACGAAGTAGAAGCGCTGGTAAATGGAAGGCTGCGCTGGCACAGAACAGTTTCCTTGCGACCTGGTCAGGTAACCAGCTTGTATACTTGCTTGCAGCCTGCAGCTTTTCACGTTACCGTAACTGTAAAGATCCGCTCGTTGCACAGCGTGCAGAAATACAGCAAGACTTTCAGCTTGCTGAAACTCTACTATCCTCTCGAGCTACTTAGAATAATAATAGAAAAATTGCTGCGACTGGCGCTTTTCAGATCAGTCCAACCTCATCACGTTCTCAGCGCGAGAACAGGGTCATCATCTGCAGGCAAGGTTTAGCGTATGTACATTTCTGCTGTCTCTCTGGAATACTCAAATTCAGGAGGAAGTCTATCAATCTTTTTATAGTACTTAATTAGTGTTTTAATTTTTGATTCTATTAATATTAGACCCCTTTTAGAAACCATGTCCTTAGGGTGTCGCTGCAAGTGCTTCCATGTTCTTACTGCTCTCTTCATTAAGTGCATTAAATCTTCTGGAATTTTCGGCGCTAGGCCATGCTCTTCTAAAATTTGCAGTATTTTCTTTCCAGTAACTTCCTTCACGTCAGGAATGCCATAGTTATCGCGCAGAATCCTGCCAATATCTGAAGGCAGGTAACCTCTGCGCGCCAGCTCAACTACTAGTTCTTCTACCTGTTTGGCATCAATTTCTTTTAGGCTAAGTTCCACGACAGGCACTTTCTTTTCTTCTGCCATGCTATATCACACCAGGCTGGAAACATTTATATTTTTCTTCTGCGAGTATTTTGGTACTTAAAATTCCGGGTGGAAACATCAAGAGGAGCTCCCGCAGGTGGAAAAAGTACAGGAGAATGCGGTGGAAGAACTACAAGAAAAGGCTGCGAGAAGTGAAGCGCTTAAGGAGAAGGCAGCGAGAGGCGGCTATCTAAAAGAACTCGTCGAGGGTTGTTTGCTTCCTCCCTTCGTATACGTCCTCGAACTTGAGGTTGAAGGCTGCAAGGATACGCTCTACTGCTGGCTTGATCTGCTTTTCTATATAATATTGGTAGTCGATGTTGTTGATTCTTTCAAGATCTTCCGGATCAATTACTGGCTCCCAGTCCTTTGTTGTCTTAATAATGCCTATTTTGTCGCCCACGAAAACACGCTTGCCCATAGACTTTGCCTTCAGGTAGGCCCTAACATGCGGTGGCATTGACTTGTATTCTTTTGGATCCTTTGTTATCTGCTTGTAGATCACCAGCATGTTTTTCAGCTCTCCCCTGAACATGCGGTCAATGTAGTCTTTCAGCACTTTCTTGAACTCCTCTATCTTTTCTTGCAGCGCATATTCAGCTGCAAGTTTCTGCAGCAACTGGGCAAGCGGAGACCAGTCTGTGCGTTTAGTCTCGAAGCCCTTAATTTCGAGCTTCGGTTTACCGTTAGGATCCTCATAGAATATTCCTACATAGCGTTTCTTTACTCCGGAGAAGAGAATTCTCTCGAAAACACCTTCAACTTTGATGTTAATCGTGCAGTATTCCTTGCTGATGTGCCATTTTTCGTCTATGTGCTTCACGTACTGTTCGTTTAGTCTGCTAGCAATGTTGTTGGCAATGTCGAACGCTTCCTGTAGATTGCTTGCGCCTGTTTTAATGAAAATTGAATCGGTGTCGCCGTAGACAACTTCGTAGCCCCAACTTCTTGCAAGCATCTCTGTGTACCAGTTAAGGTATCTGCCAAACGCAGTGATAGATTCGGCAACGTCTACATCAAATACCCTGTTGCGCTCGTAGCCCATGGCTCCGTAGAAAGAATTAGCGATCAACTTGAAGGCAAGCTGCAGCACATCATAGTATTCTGCCAGCCACTTATATTCTTGCTTCTTTGCTGGATCCTGTTCTTGCTCTGCCAGCTTTTTGTATTCTTTTTTCAGTTTCTTCGCCTCTTTTCTTCTTTGCAGCAAGTATTTTTCTAGACTTGGAACAATGCCAAGTCCTTTTGAAGGATGTCTAAACCTTACTCCTGTATCTGGAGCAACTATTTCTCCGTTAGGATCCTTCGTATCGAACGAAACATTGAACGTAATCATAATGTTTGGATATAGTGACTCGAAGTCCAGGTAGGCAACATATTTGTGCAGACCCTTTACTGGCTCGATTACTCGTGCTCCAGAATACTTGTAGCCTTTCTCTACATTTTTCTTTGTCGGTAACACCAGCCCTCTTTTTCTTGCCTCGCGCAGCACTAGACTGTCAAAAATTGCGGTCTTTTTGCGCACATCGTACACAAACACTCCTCCTACAATTGCCTGCATCAAGAAAGCGTCAAGTGCTCGCTTAACCTTGTTCATTTCGTAGACAAGTACAGCGTCCATGACGTTGTACTCGATAAACTGCGGGTCTGCCTCTTCCCACATCCGTACAATGCTTGTGCCTGCATGCTCGATTTCTACTTTACCGTAACCCAGCACTGCCTTGGCAACAGTGTCGAGCTTCCAGTTCTCGAAGCGCTCTCCTAGCAGCTTGAGCATTTCTAGCAAGTCGAGAAACGCTCTGCCTGGAATTTCTATTGCTTTTTCAGATACTTTTGGCGGTTTGTTGATTCTTCCAAGCAGCGGCTCAATTCCTAGCTTTTTCATCCTGAGAACAAGATAAGGATAGTCAAACTTCGTAGAGTTCCAGCCAAGAAAAACGTCAATGTCTTTTGCCCAGATGAACTTCTTCAGTTCTGCGAGCATTATGCGCTCGTCAGAAAAAGCAAAGACCTGCACGCCATCCTGCTCTTTGGCGGCTTGCTTGAACCTTTCAGGTCTTTCGTGCCAGACAAAGAAATAGCGCTGCAGCTCACCGTTTTCTTCTATCACAAGTGCCACAGAAATGATAGGATCTGATCTTGGATCAGGAAACTTATTCGGAGGATTTCGGCATTCAATGTCTATGGCAGCAACGCGCAGCTTTGTTGGCAGCTTCTCGCACTGTGCAGGTTCCAGCCTTTCCTGATAAAGACTAACCCTGTATTTAGTTAAAGTTCCGGGCATTAGCGAGCCTTCTGGTCTTTTTATCCAGCCAAAAATTCCTTTATCAAAAAGAAACCTCTTGACAAACACTATATCAGCTTCATATGTTTCAGAAAAGCTGTTCCTGAGCTCTTTTACGTCTGCTGGCACGCGCACAGTTATTTTCTTTACTTCCTTGCCTGCCAAGTTCTTGTATGGGGTGTTCTCAACAGAAAGTATCCGAGGATCGTTTGGCACTGCTGCATCTTTGGGCACAAAAAAGTATGGCCTGAAACCTTTCACGTCCACCTGGTAAGAATTTCCGTCCTCTCCTCTGCAGAAAAGGTGAATTACTGGTTCCTTAGCGTCTGTGGTAGTATATGTTGCGTCGACAATGTACAAAAGATCATCCATTAAAAACTAACAGTAGAGGACGACAAAAACTTTCTAACATTATAAATATTTTATTGCTTGTAATAATACTATGTTTCATGTGCACTTTTCCTCTGAGCTCTCTGAGTGGCTAAGGAAAGTGCTGCGCGAGGTAAACTATTTCTATGGCTTCGTGGAGCACCGCCCAGAAGTGCATGTATACATTACTCGTGCAGACCACCATGAGCCAGCTATTTATTATATCTCTGGTACTGTACACAAAATTATTATTAATCTCGAAAGAGTAAAAGACCTAGAAAAGCTGCTATTGAAAAAAGCTTTCTACATTTTGCGCCACCATCTTTTTCATGTGCACGAAACATTTGCGCCGCACTATTTAGCTAAGCTTGATAGCGTGGACAAAGATTCAGTGAAGAAAATAGAAGAGCTGCACAAAGTACTAAATGCTCCTGCAGACTTCTTTGAAGAATTAGCGGGTCCTTATATTCACATGAAAGATATCTACACTAACTTGCTTGCCTGGAAACAGCTTACTGAAAAGAAGAAAACATGGGATGCTTGCTACAACTACAAGAAATGGGCATTACTGTATGCTTGGAAGGCTGCACTGCAGCACCACGATGCTTCTCTTGGCGCTAGAGTATATGCTGCCCTTGTTGACAGCATTTACCGTGCATATAACAGAGATCTTCAGCCAAGCTACTGGTACGCGCACTTCTATGCCAGGTACAAGGAGCTCGAGCCAGAATATCTCCAGCAGCTGGCAAAAGCAGCAGAGCCAGCAGTCTACAGGTTTGCTGTGCTTGCAGCGAAGTATTAAAAGACCTGGTCCTGCAACATCTTTTTAGTGGCCGCCGTGGGGTAGCCTGTGGCCTAGCCTGCGGGACTGTGGATCCCGTGACCCGGGTTCAAATCCCGGCGGCGGCCCTCAGAGATTCTCCCTGTAATAACTTCCTCTGTACAGTTTTTCTGGCGGCAAGAGCAGCCTAAAAAAGACTAGCTGCGCAACTTTTGCTCCCTGCTCTAGTTCTAGTCCGTGTGGATTTTCTACTACAAGCAGATTTTCCCCTTTTCCCTCATATCCAGGATCCCAGTAACCTGGCAAGATGTATGCTCCGCAGCGTAGCAGCGTAGACCGAGGAATAGTAATGGCAGCGCAGTCTGGTGGAACCTTCACTGGTTCAGCAAACCTTATCTTGTACACACCTTTTTCTAGCCTGTACACTCCGTTGCTTGGCTCGAGTTCTTCTACTTCTGGCAGCTGCTTACTGTGCCTGTGCACCTTGCCCTGGTTCTTAAAGACAAAGACTTTCTCTATGCTCAGGTCAAGGGAGGCAGGCTGGTACCTGTCGTCTGGTAGTCCTGGCAGCAGAACCCTGAGCAGCCAGTCAGGAATAATCATAATATCATTGAATAATATTATAATAAAAGAAAATGTGCGGTGATGACTTTAGCCTTGCCTGAAGAGTGATGAGCTGGTGTACCACTGATTCGCGTACTGCACTATATTAATGCAGGAAGAAGTTTCTTGAGCTGTTCTTGCTGCTCTAGTAGTTCGCTGCGCAGCTTTTCGAGTTCTTTCACTGCTGTAGCCAATTCTTGCCTGATTTCGTTGATGTTTTTATTGTGCTGCAAGTTTTCTTTTACTTTCTCTATTATTCTTTTTGCTTTTGTTGTTTTTGCAGCCAGAAGCTCCATGTTTTCCATTTTTGAGTACTCTAAACAAATATCCAGCTCTTTTTCGTGCTCTTCTAGCCAAAGCAGAATAGTTTTTCTGTCCTTCTTTTTGTTCTCGAGCAATAAGCGCAGTGCAGTAATTGCACAGATGAGCGCACCACTAGTACAGCCATATATATCTACTTTTCGCGCAATTTTCATTGCTGCGTAGTTCTCCATTCTCGGCACCCGAAACTCGATAGTTTATAATTGTCTTTGTCTGACTGCAAGTAATTTAGCGCTCTTGGCAAAGTTTAACTACTGTTATCTTCCACGAAACTAAATAATGTACTGGTATTTAGAGCAGCTAAACAAGATTTCTTCCGCGCTGCAGGAAATTTTAGGAGAATCAGTTGAGCTGGAAAAACCACCGAAAAAAGAGTACGGAGATTTAGCAACTCCTGTTGCGTTTAAGCTTGCAAAAAAGTTGAAGAAAAATCCTGCAGAAATAGCGAAACAGCTAGAAGAGCAGCTGAAAAATAAACTGGAAGGAATAGAAGTGCGGGCAATCGGAGGTTTCTTGAATTTCTGTTTACCAGAAAAAGACTGGGTAGACAAAACAGTACAGGAAATCCTGTTTTTTAAAACAGATTACGGCAAACAGGATATTGGTCAAGGAAAGAAAGTATTGGTAGACCATACCTCTGCTAATCCTAATAAACCTCTACACCTTGGGCACTTGAGGAATGCCTGCATAGGAGACAGTGTTTGCAGGCTGTTTTCTTTCATGGGCTACAGGACTGAGGCTGTGTATTACGTAAACGATCTTGGCCGCCAGGTCGCCGAGGCAGCTTACGGCTGGCTCGAGCTTGAGCAAGGAGCTCTGCCTGCCGACAAACCGTTTGACTGGTACATTGGCGAGGTCTACGTGAAGGCGCACCAGGCAGGCATACCTGAAGAAAAGATAACCGAGTACCTGCAGCTGCTAGAGCGCCAAGACAGCGAGCTTGCCCGAAAAGTAAAGGAAATGTGCAGGCGCTGCCTTGACTGTCACCTTGACCTGCTCGAGCGCATAGGTATACTTTTCGATGTGCTCGTCTGGGAGAGCGACATTGTGCGCTGTGGCTTGTTCGAGCGAGCAACTGCCTGGTTGCTGGAGAAAGGTTACCTGCAGCGAGTAACCGAGCAAGATCAGCTAGTGAAAGAAGGTAAATCGGTGCCAGGCAAAGAATATTTGGGCTGCTACATTCTCCGGCTTTCTAGGTTCGGCATGGACGATTTCGTGTACTTGCGCTCTTCTGGAGCTCCTACATACACTGCTAAGGATATAGCCTTTGCTCTCTGGAAATTCGGAAAAATAAAAGGGCTAAAATTCAAGTTTTACAAGAAATACAAAAATGGAAAAGATCTTTACACATCTTCTGAAGAAGGAGAAGAAATGGATTTCGGAAATGCTGATATAGTAATAAATGTAATAGGAAAAGAACAGACATATGCACAACAAATTGTAAAATATGCTCTCAAATTAATAGGATTTGAAAAAGAGGCAGAAAATTATGTACATTTAGCTTACGGACTAGTTGAAAGGAAAGGAATAAAACTTTCTGGAAGAAAAGGTACATGGAAAGGATTTACAATTTATGAAGTGCTGGAAAGTCTGAAGGAAAAGATAAAAGAGAAAACAGGAGACGAGAAAACAGCAGAAAAAGTGGCTATTTCTGTGCTACGCTACGAGATGCTGCGCTACGAGCTCAAGGAGAATATAGTACTGGACGAGCAGCGGCTGCTCAACCCGAAAGAACGTGGCGGCATCTATATAATATATACATATGTAAGAATATTACATATATTAAATAAATTAGGCGAGTTTTCTCCGCTGACAGAAGTATACAAGTACATAAAAGAAGAAGAGACAAAGGAAGTTGTCAAGCTGCTCGCAGAGTTTCCTCGCGTGCTGCTGCTGGCGCTGCGAAACATCGATCCTAAACTGCTTGCAGACTACACCTTTGAGCTGTGCCAGCTGCTCAACTCCTTGTACGAGAAATATCCTGTGGTCCACGAACAAGCAGAGCAGAAGCGCCTGGCAAGGGCAACTGTGCTCTTGTGCGCAAAGTACGTGCTGGAAAGACTATTTGACCTGCTAGGAATGCAGCCAGTAGAAAAAATGTAAGGAGATGATGAAGGAGGTTTCGGCGGAGCAGTGAAGAGCTTTGCCTGGGCTGATCCATGAAGCCTACTTTGCTGCTCGCAGAAGCTTCGCTCGAGCTGGTGCCGCCAGAAATTGCCGACCACCCTGCAGTGCGCAAGCACGCTGAGCGCAGGAAAAAGAAGCCTACAGAGATGCTGCTGGACAAGAACTACCACTACTGGGCAATGAAAGAAAGAGGCTTGCCTCAGCTAGAGAAGCGCGGAAGACCTGACATCGTGCATGCTTGCCTGCTAGTAGCGCTCGACGCTCCGGCAGTAAGGGAGCAGCGCATGAATGTTTACGTGCACACACTCGACAACAAGCTGATCTGGTTCAGGCCAGGACTCGCTATTCCGAGAGCCTACCACCGCTTTGCTGGCTTGATGGAGCAGCTGTACAGGCAGCGAAAAATTGTCGCGCCATCCGGCGACCTGCTCATCAAGCTGGAAGATAAGCAAATAGACGAAGTGCTCGACTCGCTCTATTACGACAAGCTGGTGCTGTTCAGCGAGCGCGGGCAGCAGCTAGACATCTTCTCTGCCTCGAAGAAGCTGCTCGAGCTCGAGGCTCCGCTGCTAGTAGTAGGAGCCTTTCCTCACGGAGACTTCTCTCAGGTACTATATGAGCGCGCAGATCTAGTAATTAAGTTATACTCTGAAGTATTGATGGCCTGGACAGTTACCGCAATGCTGGTCTGCGTCTATGGCGAAATGCTAAGGCTGCAAAAGTTTCAGCATTAAGAGAACAATAACGTAGAAGCCCACTGCTCCTAGAAACAGGTCTATTAGTGCTGCTGCTAGCAGTACATCTTCCTGTTTCTTAAAAACATAATATATGTGCCAGAGCGTTGTATAGCTGAAGCCAGCAGCAGCTAGAGTTACCAAAAACCAGTAGTTGCTGTGGAAAAAGAACCTCGGATCTGCCAGCAAGAGGAGCTCTAAGAAACTACCAACTACTAGTCCACGTAGGCCAAAAAAGTAGTACAGCTGAGAAGGATGCTCGTGCAGGTGCTTTGCGTTCACAGCATAAATGCTGTTAGCAAAGATCAGCAGGCCCATGTAGCAGTCAAGCAAGAGCTCGTTCATCCTTTCTTATATACAGGCTAATTATATCTACTGCGCGATGATGAAGCCGAGGACAGCAGAACAGTGAAGAAATGACGCTATGCTGAGCAATTTCAGCGGCTTGCTCCGCATCATCATTTATGCTCAGCGTGAACTGGGATCATCATGCGCTCGAGGAAGCAGCTCAGGAAGGTTGCTCTGGAACGCATCGAGCAGCTGTTCGAGCAAGCGCGAAAAGCTGCCAAGGAAAATCCAGCACTCATGGAAAGATACGTGCAGCTCATCAAGCAGCTGCGCAAAAAATACCATCCTTTTGTGCCAAGAAAAATAAAAATGTTTATATGCAAGCACTGCAATGCTATCCTAATTCCAGGAGTTACGGCAAGAGTCAGGCTCAGAACAAACAGGTTTCCTCATCTTGCAATAACTTGCCTGCGCTGCGGAACAGTTAAAAGAATGCCCTACAAGCTGAAAAAATGCTCAAAAAGTACCTGAAAGGCAAAGAAAGGAGACAGCTACGAGCAAAATATCATACGCTTGAAGTAACTGTCTGGATAGGCAAAAAAGGACTTAGCCAAGAACTGCTTAAGCACATAGACCAAGAACTGCGGAGAAAAGAAATAATCAAAGTTAGAGTGCTGCGCAGCTTTCTTAGGAGAACAGAAATAGAAGAAGTTGCCGAAAAGCTTAATAAATTACTCGGCGTAGAGGTAGTAGACGTTCGTGGTCACACGCTCCTGTTATATAGACCGAGGCATGGCTGGAAACAGGTGGTCGTAGATGCCTACAGCCTACGATGTTCCCCAGGAGCGCCTAGTCGAGGAACTGGCAAAGGTGCTCAAGGAACAGTACGCTGAAGTTATTCGTCCGCCTGAGTGGGCCTGGTTCTGCAAGACAGGAAGGAACAGGGAACGCGTGCCTCACTTGCTGGCAGACGAGTGGTGGTACATTCGTGCAGCCTCTGTGCTGAAGAAAGTGTACATGGATGGTCCTGTTGGCATAGAGCGTCTCAGGACCTACTATGGCGGAAGGAAGAACAACGGCATGCGCAAAGAGCACTTCTATAAGGGTAGCGGTAGCATTGTCAGAAAAATCCTGCAGCAGCTTGAAGCAGCTGGACTAGTGACAAAGTACAAGAACAAGGGCAGGATTGTCACGCCCTCAGGTAAGGCGCTAGTAGACAAGGTTGCAGCGCAAATACTCAAGCAGCTTGCACAAGAAGATCCTGAGTTTACTAAATACTTGTAACGGAAATTATGGAGGACAGGGAACTAGAAGAAATACTGAGAAGAAAGTACGAAGCTTACCAAAAAACTGCTGCTAAGGAAGCAGAAATCGAGCAAAGAAAAGAATTGCTGAAGCGCCAGCTCATGCAGGAACTCTTCACTGCAGATGCGCGCGAGGTTCTCAGGAACCTAGAACTGCGCGGAGACAGCGAGCTTGTTGAGCAGCTCATTGCTTGGGCAAAGAAAATGCAGGCTGCTGGAAAGTTGCGCGGAAAAATCGACAAACAGCAACTCCAGCTATTGCTTAAATACATTAGGCAGGGCGAAAAGAGAGACTGGAAAATTTCAATAAAGCGTAAATAACTAATTAATGAATTATTATTCAATTTAATGTTTATATATAATCATTTTTAGCTGACGGGCCAATGCATATATTCTATGTCCACTTATGATAAGTATTTTGACGTAGAAGAGTACATCGACAGCTTTCTCGCTAAAACTGACTGGGAAGTAAAAGAGAACGCTAACCAGCTGTACAGCTTTTCTTCGCTGTTGCTGCGCGCAGGAGGAGAAGTCATCCGCCGGTACTTGCTCTGCAAGGTTTATCCTCCAGAAATCCGTGAGGCTTACCTCAAGGGCTACATGCACATCCATGACTTGCCTTTCGGTGTTGTGGGCTACTGCTGTGGCTGGGACATGCGCCTCATTTTGCTGCGAGGTTTTGGCGGCGTGCAAGGCCGGATATATTCTAGGCCGCCAAGACACCTTGACACAGTAATCGCGCAGATGGTGAACTTTCTTGGCACAATGCAGATGGAGTTTGCCGGCGCGCAGGCTCTCAGCCACGTCGACGTGTACCTTGCTCCTTTTGTTCGCCACGACAGGCTGAACTACAAGCAAGTCAAGCAGAACATCCAGCGTTTAGTTTACCACCTAAACGTACCTTCTCGTTGGGGCTGCCAAACACCGTTCACTAACTTCACGCTTGACATCCATCCGCCAGAAATTCTTGCCTCGCATCCGGCTATAGTTGGCGGCCAGTATCTTGACAGGACATACGAAGAGTACGAGGAAGAAATTGAAATGATTAACCTGGCCTTTGTCGAGATACTGGCAGAGGGAGACGGTCACGGTAGACCGTTCACGTTCCCAATTATTACATATAATATTACGAAAGATTTTCCGTTTGACTCTGACTTGGCGGAAACAATCTTTGCTGCCACAGGTAAGTTCGGCTACCCTTACTTCCAGAACTACATTGGCAGCGGCTTCGACCCGAACACTATCTATGCAATGTGCTGCAGGCTTAACCTTGACAAGCGTGCGCTGTATATCAAGGGTTTTGGTTTCCATACAGGAGAAAACACAGGCTCTCTAGGAGTAGTAACGCTTAATTTGGCATTGCTAGGTTATGAAGCAAAAAAAGACGAAGACAAGTTCTTTGAGCTGCTAGAAAAGTATGCTAACCTTGCAAAGGAAGCACTAGAAATTAAGCGAAGACTTGTGGAGCGCAACTTCAGGCTAGGACTAATGCCGTTCACGCGACTCTACATCGACAGTTTTGACAGGTACTTTAACACTATTGGTGTTTGCGGCATGCACGAAGCCTTGCTCAACATGGGTTTCGAGGACGGCATAGCCTCGCCAGAAGGACACAGGTTCGCGGTAAAGACATTGCTGTTCTTGCGCGAGTTAATTAAACAGTTCCAGGAAGAAACTAATCATTTATACAACCTTGAAGCAACGCCAGCAGAGTCTGCAAGCTACTCTTTAGCGATCAAGGCCAGGAAGCTTTACCCCGACATCATTTTATCCGGCACTCCTGAAGTACCTTACTTGACGAACTCTACTTGGCTGCCCGAGGGCTACACTGACGACCTATATTTCATTATTAGACACCAGGAGCCGCTGCAGCGACTTTATACTGGCGGCACTGTCCTGCATCTCTGGATCGGCGAACAGCTAGACGCTGAGGCTGTGCGAACTTTAGTGGAGAAAGTTTGCAGCACCCGCATTCCGTACTTCAGCATCACTCCTACCTTCAGCATCTGTCCTACTCACGGATATCTTCCTGGCAGGCACTTCACGTGTCCTCACTGTGGAACGCGCTGCGAGATCTGGTCACGCATTGTAGGCTACTACAGACCGCTCCAGTTCTGGAATCTAGGCAAGTACACCGAATTCTTCCGTCGCAAAGAACTCAAAATTAGTTCAGGTAGCACTACTCCTGTAATAAAATATTCGCTCGAAGACTACATCTCTGTTGAGGAAGTGCTAGCGAAAATAGGGTAGCAATGCCAAATATTCGCGGACTACAACCAATTTCTTTTATCGAAATTGCTGGCGCAGTATCAGTAGTAGTGTTTTTTGGAGGCTGCAATTTTCGCTGCGGTTACTGCCAAAACTGGCAGCTAGTACTGCAGCAAGAAAATCTTCCTTTACTTCCTGCGGAGTTAGTACTGCGGGTAGTGAAGGAACGCAAGGACTGGATAGATTACGTGGTCTTGACAGGAGGCGAACCAACGCTAGATCCAGAACTTCCCTGGTTCCTCGAAGAGCTGCGAAAGCTAGGAGTGCGTACAGCACTAGAAACTAATGGCAGCATGCCCGCAATACTCTATGAACTTCTGCGAGACCAGCTAGTAGATTACATAGCAATGGACGTGAAAGCAGTGCCAGAAAAGTACGAGCAGGCCATTGGTGTAAAATATAATATTGATAAAATATTATTATCAATTAAAATAATAAAACAGCTTGCTCCAGCGTACGAGTTCCGCGTTACTGCCGTACCTGGAATTATTTCTCTCGAGGACATGGATAGGCTGGGCGAGCTGCTGCGAGGTTCTCGGCTTGTCTGTATCCAGCAGTTTTCTGCAGAGAACGGTACGCTCGATCCAACCTTTTCTCGCGTAAAGCCTTATTCTCGAGAAGTACTAGAAGAGATGGCTGCAAGGCTAAAGAAATATGTAGCCAAGGTAAAGCTAAGAAATATATGATAATTGGTGTAGCTACTATTGTTTACCGATCATTAGATCTTGTCAGTGCAGTAAAAATGCTCATAAAGTTCACAGATAATATTATGCTCTCGCCTATTTATTCTAGTATCAGTGAGCAAGAACTTAAGGAGTTGTTGAACCTGAAAGAAACCTATGGTCTAGAATACTATGTACACGGTCCGTTGCCTGCTAGCGGCTGGAAGTTCGAGGAACTGGGCTACAACCAGCAACTATTGGAAAGTACGCTTCGCCTAGCAGAACGCCTGGAGAGCCCATTTATTGTTATCCACCCAACTCCTCGCGTGCAGTACCACCAAGCACTTGAAATTCTGCAAGAATACTACAAAGCAGCAGAAGATCGAGGAATTACTGTTGCTGTAGAAAATAAACCGCAGCAAGGAGACACATGGCTGGCAGTTGATGAAGACTTTGAGCGAGTCTTACAGGATTTTCCGGACATTAAATTCTGCGTCGATACTTCTCACTACTTTCTTAGTGTTCCTAACTCTGCTGCACTGAGAGATCTGTTGATCAGGTTCAAGGACAGCATTGCTATAATGCACATTGCAGATACAGGAGCTCCTAGCGTTGCAAAGCACTGCGAGGACCTGCAGCTGTTGCCTGGTTTTGGCGACATTAACTGGTACGTGGTAAGCTATGGCCTGCGCGCGCTCAATCTCCGCAAAGTGCCGCTCGTGCTAGAAGTAATCTATCCGTACGATATTAGTCTCGGTATAAGAACAATCAGGCACATTATCAGCTGGTATTAATAAGTTTATAAATAATGTAGTTTAATGCAGCTGCGTCTCGCCCTTTTCTTGCTCTTTTTTCTTTGCCTACAGCAAGCAAGCGCTGCAATTGTCAGCCTGACAATTTACTTGTACCAGGACCATGCAGAGCTTACGCTAACATACTGCAGCAAGCAGATCCCTGCAGTGGTCCAGCTGCTGCCACTGCAGTGCCGTGCAGTAAAGGAATATTCCTCGGTTCCTGTACACGTGCAAGCGCTACACTGTATTTTCGTGCAAGCAACTTGCAAGTACTACACACGCTCTGGACTGAACGTACTTGTCTTTGATCCTCCGCTGCTAGCAGCCTACACAAATGCAAGCCTGTACTTGCTGAACTACACTCCTTTTGCAGTAAAAGGACTAGCCTTACAGCGTTACAGCAATTATTATTACGCTGAGCTTTCTCGGCCAAAGATATTTTTGCTTGCAGTGCAGCAGCCTAATGGCTTTCCCTGGCTTGCGCTACTATTGTTGCTGTTCAGCGCAGTTCTCGCTTACATTGCTTACTGGAGCTTTAAGCAGTACAGGCTAGCAGAGCAGCTAGAGAAAGCTGTGCTCTGTCTGCGCGCAGAAACAGACAAGAAAATCGTGCGGTACTTGCTCCATCGTAGGCAGTGCTACCAGCACGAGCTAGTGAAGGTGCTTGGCCTTGACAGGAGCACTGCCTGCAGAGCGCTGCAGCGGCTTGAACAGCTCGGTGTAGTCCAGCGCTTCAGGGAAAAGGGCAAGGTGCGCGTCATGCTCTCGCTCAATGGCTTGTTGAAGCTTGCACAGCAAGGACCTAAAGGCCCTGCTCGGCAACCACAGTCCTCGGGAGACCATGAAGGAGGCTAGCGTGTTGGTGCTTGCTGCCTTGCTGGTGCTGCCTGTTGTGCTTGCTGCACCTATACAGCCACTTCCGGTAAACTTGAGCCATCCTCGTCCAGGAGTATATAATACAAGTAATGGAACTGTTGTGGTGCTGGTCTATCCTAAGCCGCCAACAAAAATAAAAATAAGTCCATATGCCTATCCGTTCATTCTAGTGAAAGCAAGCCATTACCTAAATTCCAGCAATGCAACGCAGGCTAACTCCACGAGAAATGTAACAAGGATTAATAGGAGTAACTGGACACGCGGACCATTCAACGTGAGCAACTACTCTCATTGGATAAACTACTACAAAAGGCATGTTATGTACCACGTAATCCACAGAGTTTATCGACTAATCCACAGAGTCGAGCACCGTCATCCTCGAGCGCGCAGTGCCTGGCTCAGGAAGTACATAATAGAGTTAGAGAAGCGGTTCAGGCACGAGTGGCGCGCAGAGTACAGGATGCTGAAGACAATTTACTGGAAGGTGCTTGAGCTAAAGCAAGAAGTGCTAGAGTACTGCGGCAAGAACTACACGAACTGCACGTACTTCAAGGAATATGTGAAAGCGCTGAAGCTGTTCATGGTGCTGCACCTTAACGCAATCATCGACAGACTACAGTCAATGCAGCACATTGCCGGTAATGCCACGCTCTGGTATATCCAGCAGGCAAAGCAACTAGAGCAAGAAGTACTGGCAGCGCAAAACTACACTGAGCTTAAGCAGATCTTCGGGCAGTACGTGCAATTTGTCAGAAAATTCCATGAATTTTGCGTGCAGGCACTTGCAAGGAAGCAACTATACATGATCTTTACCAGAATCAAGGCAGCAATGAGCCTAGTCCAGCACCTTGAGCCTATCTTCGGTAATACCACGAAGCTAGCAAGCATCGAAGCAAACCTTACATTGTTGCTTCACAGAGTAGAGATGCTGCTAGCTGGACCAATGATTATTTCCAGCGATGTAGTGAAAATCGAGCAGCAGTTTATCGCTATACTAGAACAGCTAAAGACTATAATCATGGAATATATTAGGAGAATATGAAGCTAGGCTACCTCCTTCTTTTCCTTTTTTCTCTTGGAGGTAGTATCATAAGCAGCTTTTTTGCCGTGCATCTAATAGCAGTGCAGAGCTCTTCTAGTCATAGAATTTCTCTAAAAAATTTGTCTAAAATGCAGAAAGAAATTCAGCGCATGATAAACGAGACACGTCAGGCAATGGAACAGCTAATGTGGCAGGAGCAGTTCCAGCTTGGCAAAATGCTGCTAAACATTAGCGTGCCTCGCAGTGTGCTGCCAGCAAATGTATCTGCACGTACAAGAGCTAATATCACGCGCGCTGCCAATGCCACGAATACAACAATTAATAAAATAAATAATTCATTAATTAATCAATCAAGGATAAACCAATCGAACCTCTCTCGCAGAACTAGAGTTGTTGTCCTCTGCAAGTATAACCAGACAAACACTACCGCTAACACTACTCTGTTCAACGCAAGCAACAGCAGCGTCGCTACCAGCAACTTTACAGCAAGTAATTCCACCAGCAACTACACCGTGGTTAAGACAGTTCTGCAGAACATTACCCAGCTAGAAAATACTAGCAATGCAAGCCTGCAGGGCTTTAACGCAAGCCAGCTCCAGTCATTACTGCTGTGACCACCTGCCTCTTCTTGGTCCCCTATCAATTCTTATTACATTCTGCGAGCCGCACTTTGGACACTTCACTGCCCAGCGAGGCATCCAGGGAGTCTCGAACTCGTGGCCACAGTCCAGGCATTTCCAGCGCTTCGTCAGCGTTTTTTCACCTTTATTGCTTCTAGTATATCTACTACTTTAATTTCTGGAAAATGCTGGCTGGCAGCTTCGCGCAGCTGCAGCAAGCACATAGGACAGCTCGTGACTACTACCTTGCAGCCAAGCTTCGCGAACCTCTCTAGACTGAGCTTGGCGGCTGCAAGAGAGCTTTCTGGAAACGTGGCTCTGAGGCCTCCACCTCCGCCGCAACAAAAAGAGTACTGTTTAGCAAGCACTGGCTCAAGCACATTGTACCCAGCAGCCCTCAGCAGCTCTCTTGGCTGCTCGTAGATTCCTAGTCCTCTTCCAAGGTGGCAAGGATCATGGAAGCCTACCTGCTTTTCTTGCAGCACGGCTTCGAGCCCAAACTTCTTTTTGTGCAGCAGCTCAGTAAGTAGCTCTATTACATGCACTGCCTGCACTTTCCACTTTTCGACAAATTTAGGGTAAATGTACTTGAATGTATAGCAGCAAGAAGGACAAACAAAGATCATCTTCTTTGCTCGTAGAATTTCTTTTACTTTTTTGCAGTGTTCTTTGAACTCATCAAACAGTCCAGCATTGTAGAGAGGCAGTCCACAGCAAGGTTCATTCTCTGCCAATAAGTAATCTATGCCTAGTTCATCGAGCACTTGCCTGTATTTATCTGCTAGATCTGGTAAACCGAAACGCAGCGTGCAGCCAAGGAACAGCAAGCTAGCCATGCTCCAGCCTCCTGCAGAGCTGCTCTAGTAATTGCTTGGTGAGCACGTAGTAGTGCCAGCGCGCGTCGTAGCATGTACTGCAGTTCAGCAGCCTTGCAGGTACTAGGCCATACGCGAAGCACTGGGCTGCAGTGAGCTGCTCTGTGTAGCCGACAAAGAGCAGGTGCACGTGGTCCCAGGAGACGTAAACTGTTGGCACAGCCAGCGGCGAAGAGTTCATCTGCTTGCAGATTTTTTCCCACAGCCTGTAACCGCTGGGCGTGTCCACGCACACCAAGCAATACAGTTTTTTCGGCACATGGAGTTCTTGGAGCGTGTGCAGCAGCTCATGGCAGTGCGGGCAGGTAGGCAAGTAAAAAATAATCATCGGTGCCTGCAGCCGGGCAGGAGTCCTTGTTGCCGCCGCAATTGCCAGAAAGTAGCAGCCTAGCGCGAGCAGGGCTACTCCAGCAGCCAGCCTCATGTAGCTTCTACCGCTTTTGTAGAATTTCTCCAGTTTTTCTACTGCCAGCATGCCATAATAGCAGGCAACAACTATTCCTACTAGAGGCAACGCGAACCAGAGATCGTACCACAAAATAAACAGCGCTTTTACTGGCAAGCTGTAGTTTGTCTGGGCAAGCATGTTTGCGTACGCTGCAGGAAAGCCTCCAGTGCAGCCAAGATTTACCAGGCTAGAAATTGCTCCGAGCAGCGCGGCCGAGAAAAGGCTAGCTCTGCGCGCGAGCTGCTCGAGCTTAGGCTTTATCCAGCCCGGTAGTGCGAGTCTTGGACCCTTTTCTGGCCAGAAATATTCCTTGAGCTCCAGCAGTCCTAATACTAATAATATAATAGATAATGAAATTATTACATATATTTTATATAAATAAAGCAGTTCTTGGAGCGCTACGAGCACGAGAAAAACATAAAAAGCATAGGCTCCTGCTGCACCCACAACGAAAGCTATGCCGCACTTCAGCGCACGCTTTCTTGAGCCAAGGATGCCGAGAAAGCTGAGCAATATAATTATTAGCGAGAGCACGCAAGGATTAATAATTCCGTCTAGTAGTCCTAGCACTACTCCTGCTGCCAGTAACTGCCAGCACGACTCATGCTTGGTTGGCCTGTAGTGGAACAGCGTAGAAAAATTGGGTTGCTCGTGCTCTGCAGGACAGAACATTTTAGAAGAGTTGCAGGAAGCAAAAGCCACTGGAAGCAAAACAATAGCAGCAAGCAGAAAAACAAACCATTTCATGCTTCTCAGCAGCAAAAGAATTGAAGATCTTTTCCTGGTTTTGCTTCTCCAATAGGATTCATGTATCGCTTCATTTTTTCTGCCATTTGTTTTAGCTGTTCTGGTAATAATCCTGCAGCAGCACATTCTTGTCTGAGCAGGCGAATAAACTTTGTCCATGGAATATTCATTGGGCAAACCTGCTCGCAGGCACCACACAGACTGCAAGAAAAGATGCACGGAGCAAGTTCCTCGAGCCTGTGCTGGTAGCGCTGGAAAAGCACTCCGCGCAAACCTTTCAGCTCTAGTCCCTGTACCTTTCCCGCAGCACAGAGCGGGCAGACAGCCACGCAGGCACCGCAAGAGATGCAGCGCAGCACCTCCCTGTACTGCGAGTCTAGTAGCTTGCTCCTGCCGTTGTCCACTACTATTACTACTACTTCTTCTGCGCCGTACATTCCCCTGAGCAGCCTACCTCCTATATCTCCTGTCTGGCTTGGGCCAGAAATTACCGAGAGATAGGAACCGAGCGGCTGCGCAGAGCAGGCAAGCGCCTGTAGCTCGCAGAGCCTAAGCGCGGCCTGCCTGTCTGGTACGATTTTTTCCAGCGAGGTCACCACTATGTGCTTTTTCAGCCTCGAGACTAAAGAGATGTTGCCTTCGTTTTCTTGCAGAAAAATCGAGCCGTCTGCGCTTACAAAGTTTGCTCCAGTAATTCCGACTTCGCAGTCCTGCAAGAACCGCTTCACGTGTTGCCTCACAGCTTCCTTGATCGCTTCAGGCGTAGGAGCAACATTTATTCCTAGCCTTTCTTTTAGTCCGCTGGCTATTTTTTCTGTGTCAAGGTGCAGCGCAGGTATCATTGGATGCGAGGACTCTTCTCCTAGCACTTCCACAATAAAATCGCCGCAGTCTGTTTCACAGACAGTATATCCCAGATTTCTGAGTTTTTTAGTGAGCTCTAGCTCTTTCCCAACATTTGTTTTTGTCTTTGCTATTTTTCCTACACCTTCTATGTATTTAGGAAAAATCTTCCAAAATTCATCCTTGTCCTTGACAAGTACAACTTCTATTCCTAGATTTTCTAGATTATCTTTTGCTTCATTCCATAAATCAAACAGCTTTTCGATTGTGTAATTTCTTATTCTAATACATTCTTGCTTGAGTTTTTCTAGAAGCTGTTTATGCTTACTTAAACTCTGTACATATAACTGCAAAAATTCCATGTACAGTGAGCCCATAATTTATAATTTATCAACCTTTATGCTGATATAAAGACTGTGCAGCGTTGCAGCGTTTATATACTACTGCTAGCATCTACTGATCAGCGCGAGGAGCACGTGATGACGATGAGCAGGCCCCCCTACCAGAAATTTGACGTGCCTCCTGAACTAGCACAAAAAGCTCTAGAAGCACTTAAGCTTGCAAGAGAAACTGGAAAAATTAGGAAAGGCACAAATGAAACTACCAAAGCAGTTGAGCGTGGCCAAGCAAAACTAGTACTTATTGCGCTAGATGTCGATCCTCCAGAAATCGTGATGCACCTGCCTCCTCTCTGCGAAGAAAAAGGGGTGCCTTACATTTACGTGCCCAGCAAGCAGGAACTAGGAAAAGCTGCAGGCATAGAAGTAGCAGCAGCAAGTGCCTGTATCATCGAGCCTGGTAAGGCCAAAGACCTGGTCGAAGAAATCGCGAAAGCAGTAGAAGAGCTTAAGAAAGCTGCCTCCCAGTAATGCTTCTAGGAGACGATGGCAGAGAAACAGACCAGGGCTCCTTCCCTCGAAAACTTCAATCCTGAAGAGTACGGTGCTTGGCCGGCCGAAGTAATCGAGATTATTGGAAGAACCGGTGCTCACGGTGAAGTCACGCAGGTGCGTGTACGCATTCTTGCCGGCAAGGACAAAGGCAGGATACTTACAAGGAACGTCATGGGACCTGTAAGGATAGGCGACATTCTCATGCTCAGAGAAACGCAGCGCGAGGCAAGAGAAATCAGGCCAAGGTAGAGCTGATGCCGCGCGAGTACATTTGTTCTTTTTGCGGCAGGAAAATTCCTCCTGGAAAGGGAAAAATGGTAGTGTTCAACGACGGCAGAATATATTACTTCTGTTCTTCGAAGTGCGAGAAAAACATGCTCAAGCTTGGAAGGAATCCTAAAGAAATTCCTTGGACAGAATATTACAGGAAAGAAAAACTGGAAAGGCTAAAAAGCGCAGAACAGCAGCAACAAGCATGAAAAATGAACAGTTCTATAGCTCGCTGCACAAGTATTTCTTCTCCTTTCCCTCGTCTCGGACACTCTCAGCTCTGCTCTCTTGCTTGCTGGCTAGCAGCCTATTCTTTTCCTGGCAAAGACATTCCTGGCAGCTACTTGCGCTGGAAATCTACACACTTGCAGCGCTCTTGTTGCTGAGAGAACTTAAGTTGCTAGATTTGGCTGAAAGAAAGCGGTTTCTGGGCTCTTGTACAATTGTTGCAGCTTTCTTTTTTCTAGTAATTTTACTCAACAAACCAGTTTTCTTGGTTTTTTCTCCTTTTTTCTTCTTTTTGTTTTTAGAAGCTCTATCTTATCGAATTTTCTTTCCAAAAACTGTTTACTTGGCAGTTAGTTTAGCAATACCATTACTAGTTTTCGCAGCTCTTTCTGCTCCAGTACTTTCTTTTATGTTGCTCCTGGTTCAGCTCTGCTATTTCTTGCTGCTACATGCATACAGAAAAAAGCAAAGACAGAAATTTGGCCTTGATCCGTATATTCTCTGCAAGCTATATATATACTGGAAATTTACGGGCAATTCTAGTCCTTTTGAGGTTTTCCTGCAGCGCTATGCAGTGAAGCGTGACGTAAAAGTGGACGTGTGCGTACTCTATGACTACAATTATCGGCGGGTAGGAGTGCTTGTTTTTCCGCACTTCCATTTTGGACCATTTGCTGGAGCAGGTTCTGCCTGTTTTCTCGAGGAACTGCAAAAGCTGCTGCCAGAGGCAGTGATTTTTCACTGCGAGGGCTCGCACGAACTTAATATAGCTTCGGCGAGAGCGGCGCGCGAACTAGCTCGCAAGGTCAGCGAAGTTGTTGCCAGGCAAGAGAAACCCACGTACATCAAGTTCTCTCGTCCGGTAGTAGTCTACCAGGGCGACCTGCGCTGTACAGGGCTAGAACTGAGCGGTAAAGTGCTGTACTTTGTAGAAAGGAGAATAAAACCAAGCGACGACATTCCTGAGCAAGTATTTTCCTTGATCGGCCTACGCGAAAATGAACTGCTCATCGAAATGCACAATAACTACTCTAGACAAGGCTGTGAATGGAACTGGAAGGAGCTGCGTGCATGCATAGAAGAGTGCAGGAAGCAGCTACAGCGCTCTCCTAGATATTACGGCAAGCTGCGGCTCAGGAAAATAGCTGGCCTGGGCGAGCGCGACATACTCAAAGGAGGCATTGCGCTGCTAGAATTACTCTCTCCTGAACAGCGCACAGCGATTCTCGTGGTCGATGCGAACAACATCTTGCCTGAGGCAAGGAACCTTCTCGAGCGGTTGCTGCGTAGGCAGTACGACGAAGTGCTGGTAGTCTCTACAGATAATCACGCAGGCACACTGGTAGGAAACGGCAGACTTTATTATCCTGCCTTTTCGTGCACGCCAATCCAGGCAGTCCTCGACGAGCTCTTTGCTGTACAGCCTACAGAGGCAGTGTACTGTGAGTGGCGCGAGCTAGTAGAACTAGTTCCAGTAATGGGAGAGGCTTACGAAAAAATGGTAAGAATGATCGATGAAGCAAGTCATGTAGTCCTAGCGACGCAGTTTTTGCTTGCTTTATCACTGATTACATTGGTTATTTAACTGCTGCACAAATTCTTTTATTTCTGCTACTAGCTGCACAATTTTCTTGTCTTCTTGCCTAAGTAAATCAATGAATGATTCTAGCGGCATCTCTTCTGTTTTCTTTTCTCCTTTTTTTCTCACGGAAACGGTCTGCTGCTGCATTTCTTTGTCGCCAACTACCAGAATATATGGCACTTTTAGGTCTTCGTACTTCCTGACCTTGTAGTTGACGGTCCTTTCTTCTAGGTCTGCTAGCGCATAGTATCCAGCCTCTTCTATTGCCGTGGCTACTGCTCTAGCATAGCCTGCATGCCTGGAAGCTACAGGAATCACTGCAGCTTGTACAGGTGCAAGCCAGGCAGGCAGCCTGCCTCTGGTAGTCTCGAGCAGCACTGCCATGAACCGCTCAATTGAGCCAAGCATCGCGCAATGGATAATTACAGGCAGCTCCTTCTTTCCTGCTTTTGCAGTATAGTATGCACCGAAATTTGCTGGCTGGAAGAAATCTAGCTGGATTGTGCCTAGCTGCCACCATCTTCCTAGGCTATCCTTGACGTCGAAGTCGATTTTCGGTCCGTAGAATGCGCCTTCTTTTTCCTTAACGTAGTACTCTACACCAAACATTGTTTTAATTTTCTCGAGTATAGTTTTTAGCGCTGTTTCTGCTTGCTCCCAGAGATCTACAGATCCGATGAAATTATCTGGCCGAGTAGATAAATTGATCCTCACTTCTTGAAAGCCGAAGAATTGGTAAAGTTTCATTATGGCGTAAACAAGCTTGAGCACTTCTTGCTCAACTTGATCTATGCGGGCAAAAACATGGTGGTCGTCCTGTGTCAGTGCCCTCACTCTCAGCAAGCCACGGAGAGCTCCAGGAATCTCGTTCCTGTAGACAGTTGCGAACTCTGCGTACCTGACTGGCAGCTCCTCGTAGCTGCGCTCCCTTGACTTAAATATTAGAATATGACCCGGACAGTTCATTGGTTTTAAGGTATATTCTTCGTCGCCTACAGAGAAGATGAACATGTTTTCCTTGTACTTGTCGTAGTGGCCAGAAACTTTGACTACATCAACTTTCCAGAGATGCGGAGTAAAGACTTCGTCGAAGCCTAGCGCGCGGTTAATTTTTCTGATCAGTTCGATCAATTTGTTCCTTATTCTTGTACCATAAGGGTGGAAAAGTGGCAGTCCTGAACCAATGAGCTCTTCCTGGAAGCTAAACAAGTCAAGTTTCTGGCCAATGAATCTGTGGTCTGCTTGCTCTAGCTCTTTTAGTCGCTGCTCGAACAGTCGCACTTCTTCTTCGCTATTAAATATTCTGAAATATATTCTTGTTCCTCTGCCTTCAGGTAAGTGAACCGCAGAAATGTTATAGACGCGCACAATTTTCGGCTCCGCTTCTCCTGGTTCTGCTGTTATGGGTAGAATAACCTGGTAAGTGTAACCTGTATCGCCTAGCAAGTACTCGCAAATAATCCTGCAGCCGTGCGCCACGTCTACAAAGAACCTGCACTTTCCTGGCTTCAGTTTTTTCAGCAGTTCTTGCAGCTCGGAGAGTGCTGGCTCGCAGCCAAGAAAGTCTATGTAAAATACTCTGTCTTGCTCGTCGATGCCTTGACGCATGCCTAGCCTGCAGGCAGAACCTCCCCAGCGCTGCAGAACAAGCGCTGCTAGCTGTGCGCAGCTTGCCAGCTCTGCAGGAGAAAGTTTCACGTTTCCATTTCCTCACCAAGGTTAAATGGCAAAGCAGTAATATATAAACTTGGTGAAGACACTGAGCTAACCTGAACAGTGATGAGAGAAGGGCGCTGCGGATTATCTTGTAATTATTACTTGCCGCATCTCTTCTAGCAGGCTCTTTCCTGGACCCTCGAAGTACTCTCTCACTGGCCTGAGCAGCTCTGCAACTTTCTCTGCTACGCAGCGCTTCAGGTCTAGCGGATGGAGTTCTCCCTTGCTGTACTTTTCGAGTAAATCTGTAATGCCTGCACAGTGCAGCGTGCCACCGTAGCGCTCTTCGCGCTCAATTTCTATTAATTCTTCGTCGCGGAAAACGAGTCTTGCTAGCTGGATTACTGGATTATATTCAAGCTGCCTTGGAGGACAGTAAGCATTCAGTATTTTGCGTTTAAGCTCTTCTTCGCTATCGTGCACAAACGCACAACTTTCTGGCTTCGACTTACTCATTTTCACTTCAATCATCTCTTCTTTTGTTTTAGGTACAGCAGAAATAGCAAAAGAGTACAGTAGTTCGTGGTGCAGAGCAACTGGCTTTATGATTTCTTCTTTTAGTTTCAGCGGCATCACTGTCAGTTTTTTGGCAACTTCTCTAGCAATTACGTGAGCCTTGCGCTGGTCAATGCCTGCATGCGCTAAGTGTACGCCAAGCGCAAAAATGTCGGTAACCTGCATTGGCACGTAGATGAGCTGTGCTAGATCTACTTTTTCGCCCATTTTTCTGCCCAAAATAGTAATAGAGCGCCTTGCACGCGCGAGACTAGTGTGTTTAGCTACTTCTATCATCTGTTTCCAGTACTCGTCGTTCGCGTGGTACAGCTCGCTGCCATACACTACTTCTACTGCTTCAGGATCTGCACCAAAAATAGCAGCACAGCGCTTCAGCGTTTCTGCAAAGTATTTTCCTGCTATTTTGTAGGCTTCCCAGTTTTCTCCTAGTTTTTTGTTTATCCATGAATGCCAGTCAGCAAGAAATACAGTAGTTTTGAACCCTGCTCGCTGAATGTCTGCTAGTTTGGCTGCGCAAAACAATCCTGTACCAAGATGCACAAATCCAGAAATCTCGAAGCCTATGTAATGCTTTAGCTGCTCTCCGCTTTCTAGTAATCTTAGCAGGTCTTGCTCTGTAAGAATTTCTGTAGTGGGATATTTTTTTAGCAGCGCTAATTTCTGTTCAATGTCCAAGTTCTCACAGCTGAAGACGCACAAAACTGTGCTTGATTACTTGTTTCGAAGGAATGACGACTTCTACTTCTAATAATCTTTTTGCTAGTTCAAGCACCAAGAAAAGTGCTGCTGGAGCTGCCAGAAACAGCGCTGCTCGCAGTTTCTCTAGCACGCCAGATTTTACCGTTTCTGCAATTTTTCTCCTATTACAATAATTTATTCTAAATATTACATATATTATTATTATATATTTGATAAGCAGACCAGCAGCCAGCAGCTTCAGCAAGTTGGCCGCAACAGGTTCGGTAATGCCTTCGTGGCCATTGCCTTCTAGCAGCTGCTGGAGACGTTCCCATTTCCTTATCCTCTTTACTTCAATGATAGCTCTGAGCATGTAATGTTTGCCGTTCTTTTCTAGCAGCGCCAGATCACCAACAGCTTCTATTCTGGCAAAATCTTCTCCGACAGAGCTGAATATTTTAAGCTTGCCAAGGTCAAAAAGCCTGGCTAACTGTTCTAGCTCTTCTTTTCTCAGTTCTTTTACTATTCTTGGCTCGATGATAATCTTCGAATTATCTGCTTTGCCGAGCAACCTAAGTACATCAAGTAGAAGAATTGCTAGTGCAAGGTTTAGTGTTATACCATCCTCTAAACATTTTTTGCTCGCAGGATCTTTCAGCAGTTCCTGTAATTCCTGCAAAAATTGTTCTGCTGCTTGCTTGTCTACATTTTTCAGCTCTAGCCTCTTTTCTACGCATCTATAAATTGCGAAAACTATTCTATCTAGTTCCTTTCTTACACATCTCCTTTGCTCGTCTTCTAGCAGCACTGTTTCTTTTAGTAAATCTAGTGCATGGAGATTTAGCAGCAGGCGCAAGAACGCAGCCTGCTCTTTCTTAAAAATATTGCTTGCTAGCTCTAGCTTAGTGACTCTCGCCTGTTTCCATCCTTCTCGTAGCTGTTTTTCTATGCTTGCAGCAAATCTTTCCGCAAATTTTCGCTCGAATTCCTCGTCTAGCTTACCTAATCTGTTTGGCCAAGAAATCGCAGGCGCTACTATGTAATATTTCTGCATTGGCTCATTTTCTAGCACTTCTATTTTAGTGTTCAGCTGGCTGCTCGCGAGCACAATAACGCGCAGCAGCTTGTCTAGCATCCAGCAATAATAATATCTAAGAATTTATATAAAGTTGCTGATGGTCTGCTCCACGTATCACCACTTCTTTTACCTCTCCTGGTGCGAACTTGTCTCCAGTAACTACAATCTTGTAGTAATCGTTCCTGGCATCTGGTTCTTTGTCTACAAGTATGCGTGTTTTCTTGCCTATCCACTGCTCGTTTCTTTTTCTTGCCAGTTCGTGGACTAGACGAACAAGCTCTCTCGATCTCCGTTTCACTAGCCAGCCGGGTAACTGTCTGTACTCTGCTGCCCGTGTCCATGGCCTTGGCTCAAAGCGAGAAACGAACACATTGTCTGGTTCTGCTTCCTTCACCAGCTCTAGTGTTTGCTGGTAGTCTTCTTCGGTCTCTAACGGATGACCTACAATAATATCAGTAATGACAGTAAAGAATTTGTCAAATTCTCTTACAGCTTTTACTGCTTCAAGAAATTCTTCTGCCCTATACAGCCTGTTCATTATTTGCAGGAGCCTGTTGCTGCCTGTTTGTACCGGCAAGTGCAAGAAGCGGTAAAGTCTCTCGTCCTCGAACAGCTCTAACAATTCTTCTTGGAGCAGCATAAATGCTCGCGGATTCATCATGCCGATGCGCAGCTTGAAAAATTTATTGGTCGAGGACAGGATTTCCTTGAGCAGCTCTACTAGACTAGAATTTATGTCCAGCCCGTATATTCCTGTATCTTGCGCAGTCAGAAATACCTCTTTTACACCTTCTTTTTCTACAGCATGTTTTATTCTCTTAGCTATCTTTTCCTTGCTTGCTGACTTTAGCCAGCCTCTTGCAAGCTTTACCACGCAGTAATCGCAGGCTCCAATGCAACCATCTGCTATTACTACTATTTCTACTAGTGGGTTGAACCTGCATTTAGGCAGCGCCAACTTCTCTTCTGCTGTTACCTCAATGTCAGTAAATACACACTGTCGACCAGAAAGTGCTGCTTCTACGGCTTCAGCTATTCTGTGCAGGCTATAGCAACCAACGAGCGAGATTCCTGGAAACTTTTCTATTAAATATTCTTTTAGTGCTTGAGGAAAACAGCCAGCAACGATTACCGGTAACCGAGAGTAGAGCTCTCGGATCCTGCGCTCCATCTTTCGCTGGGTAGGACCTTTAACAATGCACGTATTAATAATAGCTACGTTTGCTTCTTTGGGAGAACTGACTAGCTGGTAGCCCGCCTGCTCTAGTAGTCCAGCCAGAATTTCTGAGTCGAGCCTATTGGCAGTGCAGCCGTAGTGCTCTAGGTAAACCTTGATTTGTTCAGCTGGTGGCTTATTCATCACTGCTCAGCCCAGACCAAACTCATCATTAACTATTTAATTAATTCTTTAATTAATTCAACAATTACATACTCTGGTGCGTCAGTGCGCACAGAATTCATGCTATAGAGAGGACTTCTAGAAGCAGCGTACCCGTGCTGCCTAAGCGCTTCTACTAGCTTGTCAAGGGCCAGCGTCTTAGACAGCTTGTACCGCCTGGCAAGCCGTGGAAGCGAGTATGCCCAGGCTGCAGGCTGCTGTTCCTGGCAGGCTGCTTCTTCTTTTAGCAGCTGCAGGTACTTGAGCACATGGTGTGCATTACTTAAGTAATTAAAATTTTCATTAAATGATGAATTAATTACTTCATTAATTAATTTATTAATGAATTCTGCAGAAACTAGCTTGCCTGCCCAGAGAACGCCGTAGCGTTGCTCGCCTGTTTTACCACTGTCAAGATCCTTGAGCGGCAAAAAGTGCACCTTTCCTTGCTCAAAGCAGGCAAAGCCAAGATACTGTATGCACTCTTTCTCTAACCTTGTGCTGACTTCTACGTATACTCGCACAAAGTGCTTCCAGAAATGGTATCCCAGAGGCTTTATTCCTAGCTCATGCCTAAGCATTTCGCGGGCAACTGCACCTAGCAGTATTCTTAGTCCAAGCTCTTCTGTCCAGGGCAAGCGCTTGTCGTTAACGGCGCAGTACTTCCTGACGGTTGCTTGCCTGGACTGGCCGAACAGTGCCCCTAGATCTGTTGCGGTAACCGCGAGCAGGCTCCTGCGTCTATCGAGAGCTAGGCCAGCAAAGTACAAGAAATGGATCGGGGAGCCAAAAGGATCTAGGTCGACAAAGAAAAACTGTTCTCCTGCTTCTTGCCACTGCAGGCACAGCTGTCTAGCATCTGCCAAAAAGGCTTTTCCTTTAATGCTGTTCAGCTCAATGTTTTTCTCCAAGTACTTGTAGGCTGCTGGATTCTTCTCGATGAACCAGCACTCCTCTGCGCCGCACTCTAGTACGTAGCGTATTCCTCGCACCCCTGTACCTGCTAGCATGTCCAGAATCCGCTTCCCTCTTAGCTCTGGCTGTAAGAACACGACAGAAAAGTCTCTGTTGACAGCCATTGCAGGATTATAGAAAGCCTCAGCCTTGCGAGAAATTTTTACGCTGTCTGGGAGCAGCAGCCGTGCCTTTCCTTCTTTTATGAGCCGCATCTGTTTACCTTATTTCTACTTTGCTGTAAACTGCCTGACCAGGAAGGTTTGTCCTGAAAACGGCCAGTACACAGCCTTTATTTCCGTGAGTTTTTACAATCTTTCCGATAATCTTTTTCCCGTTTCCTTCTTTCCAGATTACTTTCTTTCCGATAAGCCTTGCTGCAATGTTTTTATTGTCTACACCGAATACTTTTAGGATAACTTTATTAGTATACTGGGTATGCTTTCCTCGCTGATACCCTAAAACTACGCCTTCCATTAGTCTCACCAGTGATAATAATGGAGGTCTACAAACTAGGAGCAAGCTGCGATTACAGTGACGTGCAAAAAGGAAAGATATACGTTGGCAAAGTTTCTAGGATAGAAAAATATGGAGTATTTATAAACCTTAATCCGCACGTACGCGGCCTCATTAAGCGCGACTGGCTGAAAAACAAGCGTGTTACAGACTTTAAGATCGGCCAAACAGTCTACGTGCGCGTGCTTGATGTGCGACCAGAGAAAGGAGAGATTGACCTCGAAGAAGTCGAGGTGCGCGAACCAGTAAAAATAAAAGAGATACAAAAACCTCTAAAACGTACACTTATCAAGGACATTTACACTAATCCTGACTTTGACAAAATATACAAAATTATCGGTATTGTACAGAGAATCCAGCAAACTCCTGGCCCTACTGTTTTCTTTGTAACTGATGAATCTGACAGCATACAAGTAGCAGCAATGTCCGAGCTCGGACCAGGATTCAGGGCTTACCCAGAAATAGTAGAGGGCGATCTAGTAGAAGTAATAGGTAAGCTCAACATCCACGAAAACTGCTTGCAGCTCCTTGCCAGCGAGATGAAAAAGCTAGACGTGCGTACTTTTTCTGAAATATATAAAGCAATAGAAAGCTATCTTGACGCGCTTTCTGAACCTCCTCCGCTAAAACCCTCAGTAAAGTCTGAAGTGCTGGAAAAGCTGTGGCCGCAAATAAGAAAGGCTGCAAAGCTAATAAAAAAAGCAATTCTGGAAAACAGGCCAATATTAATCAGGCATCACGGAGACTGCGACGGCTATGCTGGCGCTCTTGCACTTGAGCGAGCGATCGTTTCGTTGCTCAAGGAAAAGAACCCAGACCCTGAAGCAGAGTGGCACTACTTCAAGCGCTTTCCTACGCGCGTGCCATACTACCATCCGGAAGATCTGGCAAAAGACATGGACGCTATCCAGGAAGACATTCACCGTTTCGGCCACAAGAAACCCTTGATCATCGTGCTCGATAATGGCTCGACGCTGCAGGATGTACCGGTCTACAAGCAGCTGAGAACACTTGGCTTCAACATCATCGTGATCGACCACCATGAGCCTGACATGAAGGACAAGCAGCGCAGCCACGTCGACGACTACGTGGACGTGCACATTAATCCCTATCTTGTTGGCGGCGACTCGAACATTACCGCAGGAATGCTCGGCTTTGAGCTGGCAAGGCTAATAAATCCTAGGGTCGAGAAAGAGATCTCTCATCTTCCTGCAATTGCAGGCATTGCAGACAAGTCTGAGGCAGAAGAGCTTAAGGAGTATCTGAAGTTTGCCAAGGCAAAAGGCTACGACGAAGAGTTCCTGAAAAAGGTAGGAGAAGTAGTAGACTATATAGCATTTAATTTGAAGTTCAAGCCAGGCAGATATTATATTGATTATTTCTTTGGTCTGCACATAGACAAAGGTAGCTTTGTCAAATTAATTAATCAATTATATTCAATGATAAGATCATTATTAGAAAATTATAAGCGCTGGACAAGCAAGTACTTAATAACAAGACGGCTAGACAACGGAATCTTTGTAGTGTTCATTGACGCTGAAAAGTACATGTTCAGAAGCGACTACCCTAATCCTGGAAAAGCCTCAAGCATAATAAAAGAATACCTTGAGGAAAAGTACGGCAAGGACACGCCACTCATTCTCGTTGCTCATGGGCCTGACTTTGCCATTATTCGCGCGACAGAAGCACTCGAGCTTTTCTATAATTTCAATATTAAACAATTAATTAACTATTTAATTAGCAAGTATCCTTGGGCACAGGTAAGCGGTGGAGGCCACAAAATTGTCGGCACGCTCAAGTTTCTTGAAGGCTTCCGCGAACAAGTGCTAGCTGAACTAGTAAATTATTTGTCAAGATTGAAGCGCAAGTAACGCTGTACTTCTTCTAGACTAAATTTTCCGTGCTTTATCTCAACTACTACGTTATATTTGTTTTTTGGCCTAATTATTCGCCATGGAGGAACAGCTAAGTAATATTCTTTCAATTCACTTCCTAGGAAAAAGAAAATATCAATAGGAAAACGCATAAACATCGTATGAAAGCTCTGCTTACAAGGTTTTCTGAAAATAAATATCATAAGACCGTCAAAATCTTTCCTGAACATTAAACCCAGAGCTTTTTTGTAGAAGCTTTCTGCCAGTTCCACTTTTACCATCAGGCATATTTTTAAGTAGCAGTAATATAGTGTTTTCCGTATGAAGAAAAAAGTGGTTGTTTCCGACCCAAAAACAGGCAAGGCGTACGCTGTTGTGCTAGACGAGCGTCTCAGTGAGCGCCTCGTTGGCTACAAGATAGGCGACATCATCGAGGGCGAGCTGCTTGGGTTACCGGGATATAAGCTAAAAATTACTGGCGGCTCAGACTTTGCAGGCTTTCCCATGCATCCAGCAGTGCACGGAATGGGAAGATTTCGTGTCCTGCTTTCTCGTCCTCCGTGCTTCCATCCAAGGAAAAAAGGAGAGCGCAGAAGAAAGACAGTACACGGTAACGTTATCTCGCCTGAAATAGTACAAGTTAATACAGTAATTGTAGAATATGGCCAAAAACCGCTAGAAGAGCTGCTCGGAAAGAAGGAATAATGCTGCTTGGATTAATAGGCAAGCCAAATGCAGGCAAATCAACCTTCTTTTCTGCTGCTACAAATACAGAAGTTAAGATTGCTGATTATCCATTCACTACTATTGATCCAAACAAAGGAATAACGTATTTTAGAATACCTTCTCCTGCAAAGCTTTTTGGCGTAGAGCCTCAACCAAGAAACTACTACGTGCTCGGCGACTTTGCCTTTGTGCCTATAAACATTATTGACGTCGCTGGTCTCGTGCCAGGAGCCCATGCAGGCAGAGGTCTAGGCAACAAGTTTCTCGACGAGATGCGCCAGGCAGAAGTGCTGATAGTGGTCGTGGATGCTTCCGGAAAGACTGACCTTGAAGGTAATCCAGGGGAAGGAAATCCTCTAGAAGAAGTAAAGTTTCTCGAAGAAGAAATTAACCGCTGGCTGCAGGCAATTCTAGAAAAACACCTAGAAAAGATAAAGAAAAAGGCTGCCTGTACAGGCAGTTCCTTGCTCAACTTGCTGCACGAAGTACTTGCAGGAGTTTCTGTAAAGCGCTGGCAGCTCCAGCAAGTGCTCGAGCAAGTAGGAGAACCGTGCAAAGAAAACTTAGAGGAGTTTGTCGATAAGCTGCGCAGAATTTCTAAGCCTTTTGTTGTAGCACTGAACAAGGCAGACCAAGCAGAAAACATCACAGAAATTCAGCGAGAAATAGAGCGTTTAGGATATCCTGCATTTCCTTGCAGTGCAGCAGCAGAGCTCGCGCTGAAAAAGGCCGCAAAGCAGGGTTTAATAAGCTATGTGCCAGGGGATTCCGGCTTCGAGGTGCTCAGCCAGCTTGACCAGCGCCAGCTAGCAGCGCTCGAGTACATAAAAGAAAGAGTCTTGGAGCGGTTTGGCAGTACAGGCGTGCAGCAGATTATAGATTATGCAGTGCTAGAGGTGGCCAAAAAGATCGTGGTGTTTCCTGTAGAGAACGAGAAACTGCTCAGCGACAGCAAGGGAAGAAGACTGCCTGATGCTGTAGTGCTAGACAAAGATGCTAGGCTCGCTGACCTAGCAAGAAAGGTGCACAGTGAGCTAGCCCAGCACTTGCTGTACGGCATCGACGTGCGCACAGGAAAAAAGCTGACAAAAGACTCGCGGCTAGAGCATCTCAGCGCGGTAAAGCTGGTCGCTAGTATTTAATTTTGTGCGTGCAGACTGCGCCTATAGGCGAGTAGACGCAGAGAATGTAGTACTTGCCGAAAATGTACGGCTTGAAGTACTTTAGCCTGCAGGCTCCAGAGACTACTGCATAGCCTGCCTGTTCTAGCTTTGCGCAGTGCCCGTCTAGGTAAATTCTTGCAAGCGGAACCTGGCAATACACGTAGTCTCTGCCAATGATCTTAGAGAAGTGGAGCAGCTCGTGCACTTTCTGGCTAATAGGCACAAACAGCACCAAGAAGACTATAGCCGCGACAGGCAGCACGGCAGCGCACACCCATTTCTTTATTTTATTAATAATATTATTTATCATATTAAATATTATTATAATGCTTGCAAGCGCTGCCTCGAGCCACCAGCAGGTAAGCTCAAATCCTCCAAGCACGAGCACTGCGCCAAGACCAAGCAGCACGGCGAGCAGCAACGATTCTAGTCTTTTGCAGCGCCAGCACAGAGCATAGAATAGCACCAACAGTGGCGCTACTAAGTCAGCAAAGAGCAAGCAGAGCGAGGCTACTGCTGCAAGTGTAAGCGTTTCTGCCAGCTTCTCTCTTGGCGCAGCTAGTACTGCAATAAGCAGCAGTACTAGCGCGCAGAATTTTATCCATGGAAGGTCCTGCAGATTAACAGCAAACGAGCTTGTCTGTACTACTAGCAGCGAGCAGCAGTACTCGAAGAACAGTAAACAGCAGAAAGCCAGAAAAAGCAGCAGTTCAATATTCAGGTTTCTTTTCCTCAAAAGCTTCATACTGCACCGTTTCTATTGCTTTCTTGATCCTTCTATAAGCTTCGGCCTTGCCTCTTGCCACGTCCGCATACACTATTAGCTGACCGTTAGGCAGCCTTAGTCTTATTCTAATATCGTAAATATTTTTTGTGCTCGCACGCTTCAAGCAGTAAATTTTCACGTAGCAGCCTTCTGGGAAGCGCTTAATCTTGAGACAGCGCTCGATGAAAGCCCTAATGTCTGGATCGTCTGCATGGACTTCGTGGAAAACTCCTTTTTCTTCTAGTTCTTGGATATACTGTTTTACAAACAGCGAAATAATGTTCTTCGAAGTTATTACAGCTACAGGCTTCTCCTCTTCTGCTACTACAAGTCCACGAATATTGTACTTGAGCATCAGCTGAATAGCCGAGAGCACGGAAGATTCAGGAGAAACAGTATAAACTGGGTAGTCCATGACTTCGCGGACAGGATAAGAATACACGGAATGCTTCTCGTCTACGTACTCTCCAAATTCTGGTCTTTCCTTGTCGAGAGAAACAACGAGATTAAAAATGCTCATGCGTGTCACTATACCGACAAGCTTTCCGTGCTCTACTACTGGTAGCCTGCCAATATGATGCCTACGCATCAGCGTAATAGCCTTGGCAATTGTGTCGTTCGGACTAATAGTGATCGGCTGAGAAAGCCCAAGTGTCTTTATTTTGATTTTCCTGCCAAAGCCCTGGTCGGACAAGTACTCGAGCACGTTCCTGTCGTAGCACACGCCTACTAGTCGTTCTTCACTTTCATCGCTAACTACTGGTACTGCTCTGTAGTTCAGCTCGACCATTATTCTTGCTGCCTCTTTCGGCGTAAACTCTGATTCTATTAGCCAATTATAGCGCACGATTACGTGCTTGAGCTTTGTACGCAGTACATCGTAAGAGAAAGTTATGTGTGGACGTAAATCTACCATTCCCAGGTATTTTTCTGGTTCCTTTTCAGAAAATACCGGTAATTCAATCACGTTCAGCTTTCTTGCAAGCGCGAAGGCTTTGCGTAGTTCCTGTTCATCTGTTAGCTTTTCTTCGAGCTCTGTTAGATATTTCATAAGTTCCTTAACACATGCATGATTATAATAACTTTATGAGCAAGTTCCGCGACATAGTTTCTAGTGCAGCCAAAAACACCAAGGTTTTGCTGCTCTATGCAGTAGTTTCTGCAGCAGAAGTTGCGCTCGGAGATCTCGCTTTTCCTGTTGCTCCTGCAGTACTTAGATTTATTAGTTTCTCTAATCTCCGGCAAATTTCTAGAGCAATGTTTCAAGCAGCTGGGTTTATGTATATCAGTTCTATACTTACTTGGAGCGCATTTGCAGTAACCAAGCGCTGCATTTACGATGCTGCAACAGGTAGCAAGGCTAGCTTGCTCAGAACATTCATTGCAGCATTCAAGTATTATCTTTTTTGGGACACACTACTCTACTTGCCGCTAGCAGGATTCCTGCTAGCAGCCGCAAACGTGCAGGAGAACTTAATTAATTTGCTGTTGCTCGGCTTAGCAGCATTCTTTTTGGCAGTCTTTTACTGTGCTATTTTTTATCTGCGGTTTTCTGGTGCAGTACTCGTAGGCATAGAGCGCATCAACCCCACAGAAATGCACAAACTCGCAGAATATGCTTCTCCAAGAGTTTTTCTTCTGTGCATTTTTTATGGTCTAGCTACATTATTTCTTTTCTTTTTACCAGAAATTCTCCAATTTGTTGCTCTTTATTTGCTAAATTTCTTTGTTGGTTGCCTATTAGTGCACGAATACTTGCGGCTCAGCGCTCATAGGTTTCATCACTCCTCAGACACTGCTATCGTCATCACCAAGGAAGATAGGTAGAAGCATGAATATAAAAGAAAGGCTGCGCGTGCTGGCTGTCGACGACTCGCCTCACAAAGAAAACGAAAAGAGCACCTGGCTAGTGGGAGTTGTTTACCGGGGCAAAGAATCATTCGATGGACTAAAAATATCTACTATAACTGTTGATGGACTAGACGCGACAGAAAAAATAGCAGAGCTGTACTTCAGCTTCTCTCGTAATGATATTCGTGTCGTGCTGCTGGACGGAATAACTTATGCTGGCTTCAATATAGTTGACTTGCCTGCACTGCACGAAAAAATCGGTTTACCTATTATTGCTTTTGTTGACCATCTTCCAAGCAAGCAGCGCATGCTTGCAGCTCTTCAGAAACACTTCGCTGACTGGCAAGAACGCTGGCGAAGAATAGAGGCTGCCGGAAAACTCTATCCCATGCGCATAGGCCAAGCTGTAAGATATTTCCAGTGCGCAGGCATTTCTCCCAGGGAAGCTAAACTGCTGCTAAGAAAAATAATATTATATGGAGCAATTCCAGAACCCTTACGTGTAGCGAACCTGATAGCTCGTGCTATTGGTGAGATGCAATGGTCTACGAAGAGTTGCTGCCAAAAATAGAGGAATTTTCTAGACAGCTCATGGGCGACGACTACGCGCACGGTTTTCCTCATGTGCAGCGAGTGCTGCGCTGGGCAGAAAACATCGTTGAGCACGAAAAGCTGCAGGTAGACTGGTTCGTGCTCCGTGCAGCGGTTTACTTGCACGACATTGGCAGACGCCTAGGAGAGCCGCACGCGTACTATTCGGCCCTGCTCGCTAGAGGCTACTTGCTTGAGCTAGGCGTGGACAAAGAAACCGTAGAGCGGGTTGTTAACGCGATTCTTTGTCACAGCTTTAGCCTAGCACAAAAGCTCAAGGTAGAGCCACTGGGACCAGAAGCAAGGGTGCTGCACGATGCAGACAAGCTCGATGCTCTTGGACTAGTAGGCTTTTCTCGTGTATTCTGGTTCGGTGCAGAACGCAGGCATGATCTGCAGTACATGCTTAACCATTTCAGGAACAAGATACTGCGACTAAAAGACATGCTGTACTTTGACTACAGTAAGAAAGTAGCAGAAGAGCTCCACGAAAAAGTGAAGGCTGCAGTAGAAGAACTTTGTCGGGAGCTTGGCGCCGGGGCCGGGATTTGAACCCGGGCGGGCCTCGCGGCCCAAGGGATTAGCAATCCCCCGCCTTAACCAGGCTCGGCCACCCCGGCACACAATTTATTAATTTTGCTGAAATCTTAAACTTTCTGCCTGAGCTGCTCTACAATTTCTTTCTTTACACGGCGAGCTAGCCTAAGCTTATTTCCTTCAATGCTTATGCTTTTCTTTATTTCTTGCGTGAAGTAATGTGCATAGAGGCAATAAACTATTAGTGGAAAGCCCAGCGCTAGCAATAATTCAGCGCTGCAGCAGCGCGCAAATAAGAGAAAGACTAATAAAAGAGCTGCTGCCAGCGAGGTTATATATACTTTCTTGCAGCTGTCCAGGTACAGCGCAAGCTCCTTTAACACTTCTGCAGGAGCCTGCTCGCAGAGGATTAGCCGAGCAAAGAGCATATCAGCTCTGCGTTCCGCAAGCAGTTTAATGCTCTCAAGTGCCAGCGTTAGGCAGAAACTGTAGAGCGCAAGAAAAAACAGCAGCGAAGAATGTACTAGAAGAGCACTAAAAGACAGCAGCAAGGTTAGGCAGTAAAGCAGCAGCTCAAGCATTATATAGAAGCCTTGATGTGCTGCAGATTCTCTTTCAGTATTCTTAGTGCTGTTTTCACGATTTCTTCTGGCTCGAGTGAGCCGTCGTAGCCGAACCGAAACTCGATTACTCCATCGTTGCGCTGGCTGTAATAGCATACAGTGACAGGTGACCACTTCACGTGCTGCTTTCCTTGGCCTAGCACAGCATATGCTTCAAGTTCTAGCGTTTCTCCCTCTCCTAATTTTACTATTGGTAGTTCTTTTACAGCAACTTCTACTCCTGGTGTTTCTGGGACAAGATCCTTTGCATAAACTGTACAAGGACCTTTGGCTTCTAGCCTGAACTTTGCATATGCATCTTTTATGTCCTCAAGCGTAATTTTCTGCCCTTCTTTTTCTATTTCTTGTTTTTCTAGCAGCTGCTCAAAGTCTTCAGGAGCGAGACCATACTCGTGCAGGAACTTGAACTTCTCGAGATCTGTTTTTATTGGCACAAGACCAAGCCTGTGCGCAAGAAATTCATCGTACATCACTGACTCGTTTTTGTGCACTACTACCCATTCTATTGCAAGCTTAGGCACTTCTGCTAGCATAATCCGTCTGAGAGCGTTCGCCAGGTAAACGTCTGCTCCGTGCAGCTCAAAGCTAGCTTCCTGCAGTTCAGGAAATTTCCTAAAGTTCCTTATCTCTGCCATGGTCAGCACGGTTAATCTTCATCACGGCTCAGGCAAGGCCGTGATCATCACTGCAGCCAAGTTTATGCTCTTCTTCCCCACTTACCGCCTTTAGGCCTGATGTGGTCGTGCGGTATTGGTGTCACGTCTTCAATTCTGCCAATACGGAGACCTGCGCGCACCAGCGCCCTGATTGCTGCCTGCGCCTGCGGCCCAGGAATCCTTTTCTTCACTCCTCCGGGCGCCCTGACCTTGACGTGCACGTGAGTAATGCCGCGCTCAAGCGCTCCGTAAGCAGCATCTGTTGCTGCCATGATAGCTGCGTAGGGTTTACCCTTGTCGCAGCCACGCTTGACGTACATTCCTCCAGAAGTTCTGGAAACTGTTTCTGCGCCAGTAATGTCTGTTACGTGCACAATAGTATTGTTTTTCGAGGCATAAATGTGGCAAAGGCCCCAGCGAATCTTGATCTTTGGTCGCTCCTCGTTCATGCAGGCTCACCGGATACCTGTTCTGCAGGCTGTTCTTCTATGCCGGCTATTCGCTTTCTTTCGGGGTGATGCTCGTCCTTGAACGGAGAACCAGGAGCATAGTCTATTAAGTTTTCTTCGTCCCGCTTCACCCAGTAGCTGGGCACAGTTATTCTTACACCGTTCACTGCTATGTGGCCGTGCACGATAAGCTGTCTTGCTTGCCAGACTGTGCGAGCAAGACCCTTGCGGAAAACTACTGTTTGCAGGCGTCTTTCGAGTACATTTTCTACTGTCAAGGAAAGCACATCGTCGAGCGTCGCTCCTTCATTTAGCAACCCTAACCTAATAAGTCGCTGCAAAAATAGCTTTTCCTGATGCTCTGCAGTCGGATCTCTGCGTGCTTTACGCGCGATCAAATCTCTTGCCTGACTTCTTATTTTCCTTAGAATTGCTTTAGCAATCCAGATTTCTCTTTTGTTTTTTAGTCCATACTTGTACTGCAACTTTTTCTCTTCTACAATCCTTTCTCTTTTCCAAGGATGCGAAGGTGGCTCGTACTTTTTCCTGCACCTTTTAGGATCTCCCATTCACTCACCTTGGCTTGCGCTTCCTGCCCCTAAACGAGGAGCGCGTGCGCTGCCCGCGCACAGGCAGTCCAAGTTTGTGGCGCCAGCCACGGTAGTCCATTATTTTCTTGTGAAAGTCAATGTCCTGCTTAGTAATAACTTCTAGATCAGTGCCTGTAACGTGTCTAGCTTCACCGGTAAACGGATCAATAGGCCTGTTTACTAGCCAGCGAGGCACGTACTGGTGCAGGTTCACGATAATTTCTTCTAGCTTTTTTAGCTGCTCGTCGGAGAGATCACCGATTGCAGTAAACCTGTTTATTCCTAGCAAGCGCATGGCAACAACAACCACGGCTCTTGCCGTGTTCCAGCCAATGCCCTTGATGCGTGTTAGTGCACGCTCCAGCGGCAAGTGTCCAGGAATATCAACGCCGCGAAGACGCACCATCTCGAGGCGCGGCATCGTCTCAGGGTAAACATAGACTTTAATTCTATATTAAAATTTAGTGAAGAATGCGCGTGCTCAGGCTACCAAAAAAGAAACTGGAGCGCGTGCTTGCTGACTGCAGGCTTTACCTGTCTCGGCCTCCTAGGCTACGGCCAGGCGAAAAGTTCTACCTCTGCAGCGGAGAGCTTGTCCATGCACTTGCGCGTGCAGGCAGGTGCGAAGAAAAGAGACGTGCAGACGGAACAGTATATTATATATTATACATTGATATAATTAAAAAATATAGGCATCCGCTGCGCAGGATCTACCTAAAATATTCTCGGGGCAACGATCCATATGAGTTGCTGCATGCTGCGCTCGAGCAACACTTGCTGTCTGCTCCCGAGGCTGCGCTCGCACAGCGCGTGCTGGAAACTGCTGCGCTAGCAGACAAGAAAGTACGCGAGATAGAGCTCTTTCTTTGTCGTCTACTTAGAAAAATAGTTAATTTATTAAATAAGTAAATAATTAATGATGAAATTAACTATTTAACAAATGATTTAAGTATTCTGGTCCGCGCTTTGATCCAATAAGGCTGGGCGGTATGTGCCAGCGAATGCTTATAGTCGACAAGCTAGAAGAGGCGCGGAGAAAGGTTCATCTCTGCATTACTCGGTTGAGCAGTCAGCTAACCGAAACTTTGCGCACATTCTACACGGAAATTCTTCCGCTAGCTAGAGATCTAGCATCCTGGAATCCTGTTTTTGTCACAAAAGCCCAGCTAGAGCAACATGCGCGATTAGTGATATTAAACAGCGTTAATGAACGCTGGAAACAATTATATGAAGAATTCAAGCACCTAGCTTTGCCTAAATACAAAGAATATAAAATTAGGTTAAACCTTGCAAGGAAAACAAAAACAAGCATTTCTGATCTCCAGGCAGAACTTTTAAGACTAGCTGTACTCGTGGTCGACGCAAAACTCGATGGAAGAGTAGCGCTAGAACGGATCTTACCAGACCAAATAATCGATGATCGACGACTAGAGCAGCAAGTTCAGCTACAAGCATTACAGCGCGTAGCACTATCTTTGCTTAGCGGTAAAGGTCCTAGCATTTCTTTGCTTGTACAGCAACTTTCTCTACTAGTAGAAAAAACATATCTTGGTACAGAACAGGAAAAATTTGCAGAAATCCTCGCTAGGTGCAGAGCAGCAATAGAATATGTAGAAGAACTCTGCAAGCTAGAAGAAAAACCTACTGCTGTAGATCTAGTTTTTATTGTTTTCTGCAAGCTGCACGAATGCTTTGCAGCCCTAGCAGAGTTCTTCTACTTGCTTGAACCCTACGTGCACGTGCTTGACCACTATAGCAGCACAGAAAATTATATATTAAGCTGGCAACTGTTGCAGCTTGCAGTGCACGCTCAACTCTTCTCTTTGCTTCTTTCTAAATACCTAGAATTAAGGAAACAATTGGAGCAGCTGCTTTCTGCTTGCAGTCTATGTTGTACTGAGCGTCAGCGCCTACACAAACAGTTCTTGGAGCAACTACAGCAAGCGAAGCAAGAAGTTGCGCAGCAGCTGGTCGACGAGTTCTTACGCGAGCTCGAACAATAGAAAATTTTATATATAATGTTTCAAGGTCTATACTTCTAGACAGACAACAGGCAAACGGGGATCATGGCCAGGTTGCTGCAGTTCATTAAAAGGCTGCTTGGCAGGGAAGAAGCCGAGCAAATGATAAATTCTGTAAGGCAGCTCGCAGAACAGCTCTATGAGCAGGACAGGAAAATTGGAGCAGCTCAAGAAGAGCTTGCAAAAAACTACGATGAGCGCTGGTCACTGCTTCAGCAACACAAAGAACAACTTAAAGACTACATGGATAAGCTGCGAAAAATTATAGAGCAGGCTCCGCTGCCTCCAGAAACGCTGAGAACATTTGTGCGTAACTATATTCTAGGAGAAATGTTTGCCAGAAAAGAGCTAGCAGCAGAGTATGCTGCAAGACACTTAATAGAGAAGTATGCTCCTTGGTCGAAGAATGTACCAGAGGAAAAATACCTGAACTATGCCAAGTTCTTGGCAGCAGTGCTCTATCTGCGGGACAAGCTGTGCAGGAATACAGACATTGTAGAGCAGCACGCATCGCATGTGCTGCAGCTAGACGAAATTTCTGAGAGGCTGAAAAAGCTACTGGTAGAACCATACAGAGAGGCATATATTATTGACCTTGAAAAGTTTAAGAAAGAACTGCTAACAAACACAGAACTCGCAGGGTTGCGCGAGTACCTTATTATAGTCATGGAAGCAATTAACCGCTTGCAGGAACTAGGAATTGCAGATCAGCAGTTCGGAGCTGCACTAGAAAAGTTGCAGCGCGCAGCAAAACAAATCTACGATTATATTGAAACATTGCTTAAAGAACCTACAGCGCAGATAGAGCTGCAATCTGCTCCGGTCACTGCAGCCAATCTAGTTTATGAGGCAGCAGCTGCACTTCTAGAGTGCTTGGAAATTCTGCAGAACATAAAGCAAATGTTAACGAGTATGGATTATTCTGTCATTAAACCACAGTCATATGCTGAGCTAGCAAATCATCTAAAAGATAAAGAGATCAAGTGGTATGTTTTTTCATTAGTCGAAAAATTACTGATGATGGATAAAGTAATAGAGCAATTTGTAGAAAAACTAGAAGCAAGCAAAATGAGCTTTGAGGAGCTGCAGCAACAGCTAGGAAAGATCATCGATGAAGAAGCAAGCCAGGCTCTAGGAAATGTTTACCAGGACATAGTTTATCTTACATTGAGTAAGCTAACTAACAGAACAATTAACAGTATCGAAGATGCTATAGAACAATTGAAACAAATACTAGAAGCAAACTACAGCACATCTCATGCAGCAGAAGCTATACGTGAAATACTTGAAGAACTAGAAAATAGAGCACGACAAGTTGTGGTTGTATGAAAAACGTGATAGATGAAGTAAAAGAGCTGCTGCTCCGCTTCCCTTCTATTTCTTTAGAAGAGCTAAAGCAGGCTGTGCAAGCTAAGCTAGAGACAGTCCGTGAACTGCTAAGACTCGACACGCGCAGTGCTGCAGAATACCTTGCGCGGCTAGCAGAAAATTCTCGCCGCGTGCAGCAAGGCGAAGAACCTGTGCAAGTAGCTCTCTCTACAGGCTTGCCTCGCGCAGAAACTCGGCAGTTGCTGCTCCGTCTGCTCCGTAGCTGGCTCGAGCTGCGCTTTCCTCGTCCTGAACTTCTCCAGCAAGCCTTTACTAACCTAGCTGGCTGGACATGGTACCGCTACAGGCAAGCAAGGAAAAGGAACAGAAAGTTCAGCGAAGAAGACGTGAAAAGACTGGTTGCAGAAAAATTCTTGTTCGCAGATCCTGGTCTGCGAGAACTTATCGAAGCATTAGCAGAAATGCTGAGTGAAGCAGGAGCTTACTTGCCCCAGCAAGTTCTCGAGCAGCTAGTCGGCCAGGAACTTGAATTGCTGCGTCCTGCTCTTCAGCGACTTAGGCTGCTGCTAGATGCTCTCGCGCAAAAAGACCAAGGATTAAGGAACCTTGCAGAAAAGTACAGACAATTTCTTGCAGAGTACCATGCATGCTGTGCGCATTATCAGCCTTCTAGATTACTTACTAGCTTAACAGCAGTGCTAGAAGAGCTAGTGAATGTTGCTGATAGACTAATGAATGACAAAATAGAGGGGTTGGCTGCTGCAGATCTCTGCAGCTCCTTGGCGTATCTCCATGTACTCCTGCTAAGAATACTAGAAAAAAGAGTATTGCCTCCGAGAGATAAGCTGCAGGAAGAGCTCACCAGGTTGCTAGTTGAGCTGCTACCAGAAGCGCTCCGCTGGTACTACAAGGACCACCAGCTTACAGGACCTAGACTAGCAAGGTACTTGCCCCAGCTACTTGAGTGGCTCAAGAATGCTTACAGTCCGCTGCTTTACAGAAATGCGTACTTACCGCTGCTGCGCTGTCTCGGCATAGAAGAAGATTGGATAAAGGAACAGCTGCCCCAGCTAGCCAGAAATGCTTAAAGCCTGCATGCTTAAATTTTCTTGTTGCCCCCGTGGTCGAGCCTGGCAAAGACGCCCGACTGCAGATCGGGAGGTCCCGGGTTCGAATCCCGGCGGGGGCTCTAGAATTTCAGGTTTTGCGCAATGGAGCTCATCTCATCCCCGTTTAGGAGAATTTTTCAGCGTGCAGGCTTCAGGAAAATAGAGGATTCTGCCGTTGATCTGTGGCGAGATTTTGTCGAGCAACTAACAATTCTTGCAGCAAAACAGCTCAAAGAAAAGAAAGGAAAAGATAAGCTAGAGTTAAACGACATGAAAGAGTTACTAGAAAAGCTGAAAGCACTGCTAGAGATTGATTAAAGAACTGGCGGGCCCGCCGGGATTCGAACCCGGGTCATGGGCTCCGCAAGCCCACAGGATAGTCCTGGCTACCCCACGGGCCCAAGCACTACTTTTATTCGCGAGCAGGCAAATAAAAACTAATGCTTGGTGAGCTGCTCATCTCGTTGTACTTTCTGGCTTCTTCATGGATTTATGGTTACTATGTTATTAGGCGAGCATTTTGGGTAGTAAGATTGGTTGAACCAAAGCACAGGATTAAAATAGCATTTCTTTTTGGCATGCCTCTAGTTATACCGTTTGTTTTTCTTATGTGGTTCTTTTCTCCTCTTTATCTCTCGCTCTGCTTTGTGCTGGGCATGCTCATGTATTCCTACTATATTCAGACACATCCAAGACCGCTCATGCACCTCTTGCTAAGATATGTTGGTCTGCAAGAAATAGTTGCGCACGAACCAACAAGAGAACAAGTAAAAACAATGGTGCTAAAACAGCGTTTACTAAGGTCAATAGAGCTGCAACAAGATCTCATCGATAGAATAACAGAAGAAATAAAAATAATGCGTCAGATGGTAAAGAGTGCAGAAAAGCCTTTAATCAGGCAAGTAGACAACTCAAAGCTTCAATTATCCTCAGAAGATATGCAGGAGATCAAGGCAAAAATCAGTGAGCTGCGCAAGAAATACTCGGCATAAACATGCGAGGAATAACGTATGCTGCAATCATCGGTGCCACTGTACTATTTATTATTATTATTTCTACGCTGCTCTGGGAACGCCTGTACCTTGACTGGAGACACTACATGCAGGAGCAAGAACAGCTCTTTTTGCTGTACCCAAACCTTTCTCTTGCAGGAGCAGCGTCCATGCTGCAAGTGTGCAGAAACACAAGTAACCTCACGGTTAACCTAACAATGTTTGCTCGCCGACAAGTTTTTCTTTATCCCTCGCTACAAAAACTGATAAAAGCTCGCTGCAGGCAACTTAATTTTTCTAGCTGTAACACTTATTACATTAACAACTACTCTTACATTCTTGTTGCAAGAAAAATGCAGCTAAACTACTCCAATCGCAAACTAGGTATCATTATTTTTGAGTTTATTGGTACAAGAAAAGCTGTGTTTCCGCTCGGATCTTATCCTCTTTTACCTTCCATTCTTTTTGTAAAGCACGTTTTTGTAGTAAATTCCAGCTTTTCTGTGCTGCTGAAAGCAAAGAATGCCTCGCTAGTATTGCTGAAAAACAAACTGCTTAGACAGCTAGAAAAAGAGTACTATGCCAGCCTTAATGGCAGCAGCAAATACTTCAAGCTAGAACTACCAGCAAGACTCTGCCAAGAGCTCAGGCAAATAGAGCACATATATTCTAGCGGTGCAAGCTTCAGCGGAGGAAAGGTTGTGCTGGTAAAAATAGAGACCAGCATCCCTTTGCTTCGAGTTTACCTGCTTGTGCCGCGCAGCTGCCAGCTATTTCTTGCGAGACTGAGAAGAATACTGGTAAAGTTCTCCTATTTTCTCAACAATAACACTTCTCCGCTCCTCTTCTTTCCTCAAAAAGCCAAAGTATTTGTTGAAGAACTGAACCTTACCGGTAATCTAACCTGCAGCGCAGCTGGTTTGGTGCTCTACCGTCCTCCGTGGCTCAATGCAAGCATAGCGCAAAAAATCTGTGAACAGGCAGCTCGTGTGTTTTCGCGGCAGCTGAAATCTGCAGGAGAGAAGAAATTCGTGGGCAGCATTTCTGGCTACAGTCCTTCCTGCCCCTCAAAGCTACCGTTCTTGAAGTGTCTAGGAGCGTGCGCAGAGTACGTACTCTCCGTGCTCAAGGCAGCCCTCCAGCGCTTTGTTTCTGCACTCTTTAGCATCTTTGGTGCTGGTTCAGCTCTCCAGCAATATTCCCTTTGTCTACAAAACTGCATAGTTAGCGAAAAGGCTTGCTTGTGCAAGGCATGCTGCCGGGGCAGCAATCCTGCAAGCTGTGGTACACAGGTAAAAGAGTGCATTGCTGCCTGTAAGCAGGAACTGCTCGAGAAAGCTGTGCGCGTACAGGTAAAAGAAATAGTGGTAAGACTGCGCTATGGTCTCTTGCTCAAGGCAGTAGACACTGGGCTAGTGTACTATGAGCCGCATGCTCCAGCTACGTGGCACCTTCTGCAATTTTACATATATAATATATATGACATATAATTATGATAATAACAGTTACTGGTGTGCCAGGAGCAGGCAAAACAACTCTCTGCGCCAGGTTATACCAGGAATTCTGCAGCTACCAGCCAAGCAGCGGCATGGTCACGGAAGAGCTCCGGCTCGGGAGAGCGCGCGTGGGGTTTGTCGCCCGGAGGCTGGACACAGGCACAAGTTGCCTGCTGGCACACGTCAACTTTTCTGGGCCGCGTGTAGGCAAGTACGGCGTAAACGTGCAGGCATTTCGCGAGTTTGTGCGCGAGCTAGAGCCAGCGGTTCTTGCTTCCAGGTTTGTCGTCCTCGATGAGGTAGGCAAGATGGAGCTGCTAGTAGAAGAGTTCGAGCAGCTCGTGCACAAGCTGCTGACTTTTTACTCGCGCGAAAAAGTGCTCCTGTTTAGCGTGCACTACACCTACAACCACCCGCTGTGTATTTACCTGCGCGAGGAATGCTACGACTACAAGTTTGTGCTGACAAAAGAAAACAGAGAAGAAGTTTACCGGCAGCTCAAGGAATTATTAAAATCTTGTCTTCTCCAATAACTACTGTTTTTTCTGCCTGGTAGACCTTGGCTCTTGAGCGCTCAACAAGCGGAGGATAATCAATAATAAAGCCTCTGCGCACTAGCTGCCTAAGAGTAACTCTCCTGCGAGTAAACAAGTATTCTTCCCACCTGTCAGCAAACGGCAAAGTTTTGTACTGCGAGTACAGCCGCTGGATAACATCCTTGCCTGCACGAAGAAAGCTAAGTCGTTTCTCGTTAATGCTGAAAATATGAGCCTGACCCTGCACTTCGACGTGACCTGTTCCTTTTGTCGCGAACACTTCTACCGCTAGCACGTCTCCTGGCTGCAGCTTATAGATTGGTTTTTCCACTCTGTAGTTTGGCATAAAGATCTCTCCGTGCAGCAGGTACCGCTCTATTTTGTGGCCACCAAGTTCTCTTATTGGCTGCAGCCCATAAGCCTCCAGCACTTCTGCTACAGCATTGCTCAGTTCCTGCACATCTACTCCAGGTCCTGCTTGCTTCACCGCAGCATCCACTGCCTCTTCTACTGCCTTGCACTCTTCTGTTTTTCTTTCACCGAGCACCACTGTTCGCGCAACATCGCTGCAGTAGCCTTCTAGCTGCACGCCAAAGTCTACTTTCACGACGTCGCCTTCCTGTAATGTGTAGTCGAAGTCTAGGCCAGGCGTCATGTGCGCTGCTACCTCGTTCAAGGAAATGTTTACAGGAAAGGCTGGAGCAAAGCCTTTACTGCGCATGTAGTTTTCCCATTTTTCTGCTATCTCTTTTGCGCTACGTCCAGGCTGAACATCAGAAAAAATGTTTTCGTAAATTTCTGTTGTTATGTTTTTCAGAAGTTCATAGATTTTCGTTAGCTCTTCGATCATAGCATTATTTTTGAACCAAACTATAAATAAAAGTTTTTGCAGATTAATGATGTATGTTTATGGGCAAAAAAAGGCCTGCTGATGATTTATCCGAGAAACTTGCTTCTTTTATGGCCGACGTTAAAGATGTTATTGCCACTGTTTCTGCAAAGCTTGAAGTAGTTTACAATAAATGCGAAGAGCTTGAGACTAGGATAACTGCGCTGGAAAAATCGGTCTCGCAGAAACAAGATATGAAATTAGATGTATTCTCTAAGCTAAAAGAGCTCGAAGAAAAAATGAATGAACTTGAACAAGCCATTCAGCGCATAGATTCTCTTACGCAAAAAATTTCTTCCGTTGCAGAAAAAGTTGAACTGCTAGAACAAAAGCTCAGTACAGAATACGCTGTAAAGTCAGATATTGTCGAGATAAAAACACAGCTCGAGAACATGAAACAGCTGTACAAAGAAGTAGAAAGTCTGAAAATTGCAGTGAAAAAACTTGCTAGCATTGTACAGGAACTGTGCAAGAAAAAGAGTGGTGGCAACGAGCTATTCTTTTAGGATCTTTTCGAAGAGCTCGCGCAGCTTTGCCCACCTGTACAGATCTACTGTGAGCGAGAGCAGCTCCATCAGCACCATGCTGTAGCCTGCGAGTGCCAGGATATTAGTGTAGCCGAAGAAGTATGCCAGGTCTCCTACCAGGCAGGCAGCCACTGCTAGCAGCAAAGTTTCTGTCAGTACGTGCATGTCCTTGCGCATTCCCGGAAAGTGTGTGGTTGCTGCAAGAATAATGGCTGTAATTATTAGCGAGAACAGCAGAATGCCTGCAAGCGTGTATGTTCCTAGTGATGGCAGCAAGCTTGAGTAATTGTTTGCTAGCAAATATATTGGCAAGAATGCGAGAAATGCGCCAAGAAACGAGAACCATATAGTCTCGACAACGTCTGGTTGCCTGAACTTTGCCAGGCACGCCAGTGAAAGAATGACCATGAAGAGCGTGTAGTTGCCTGCCATCAGGCTGAGGGCAGCAAAGTAAGCAGTGAGCATGAGTAAGAGAGACTCGATCCTTGGCTCAAGGTACATAGCTCCCTGCAAGACGGTAAGTAATAGTTCGTATTAAATCCTTGCCAGGAATAGTTTCTCCTGTAATAGGTGGACGAAGAATAAACCGCATATATGGCTTGTTTTCTACTGTAATAATTGCTTCTTTGGAATTTATTAGCTCGATTTTTGTTTTTATTAAATTATACATGTAGCGCGAAATTCCTGCCATTGATTCTCCTAAGTAAACAAACACAGGAATCTTTTCAGCAAGCTCTTTTAGCATTACCTCTACACGCGACATTAAATAATCGTCCGTGAGCACTAGCCGAGTATAGTCAAGAAATAGCACAATGTCTTCGCGCTTTTCTGCCAGCTTTTTCACTGTTTCTATTAGTGCTAGCATTATTGCAGATTTCTCTAGTTCGCTAATATCGTCGTAGTTCAGTGCCACTAAGTTTATGGCTTCCTTGAATGGCTGAAAACCAGGAGTGCTGAAAGTGACCAAGAAGTAAGGGTGCTTGCCCAGCGCATACAAGCAGCGCTTGAGCTGCAGCATCTTACTGTAGCCTACCTGTTTGTGCCAACCCTTATACTCGAGGTACTGGATGCAGGCATTAATGAACTTGTCGAGCGAGTCTACTGGCAGCGAAGAGTACTTGAGGTAAACTAGCGCATCGCGCAGCATGAAGCGTAGCTCCTTGTCGTTGATGCCTAGCAGCTCCAGAGCTACTTCTGGCGATAAACTATCCATCCTGAAGCGCAGAGGTAATCCATGCTCTACTTTAGGGTCAAACACAACAACATCAGGACAAGAAATCATATTAATTTCAAGCTTCGCTAGATCTTTTAGGTCCTCTTTGTTTTCTTTTTCGCTAAACAAAGAAAAAATGTACTCGTTGTAGACTGGAATTACTGGAGAGTGCTTGATTCCTACGTAGTTTTCTGCCATTATTTTTATGAACTTGTAGTAGGATTCTTCTTTGCCCAAAATTCCTACAATGCTGTTCCTGAAAATTCTAGCCTCGATAAAGACAGGCTCTCCAGTTCTCCTGAATCCCATCGGTAACAGTTCTGCAGTAATGTATTTTTCGGGAAACTTGAAACCAGAACGAAACACCGGCAATGGGGCACTTTCTTGCCTTTTTTCTTGTTTAACTTCTACTATATGATCAATAAACAGTGGTTCGTTCAGCAGCTTAAGGATATACCTGTCTATTTCAAGGCCTTCCTCTTCTCTTAAATCTCTGAGCACTACTCCGTACTGACCAGAAAGTAAGTGCACCTGTCTAGCAAGTTTGTCGCAGCGCTCGTATACTTCTTCGAATGCTTCTAGCAGTTTCTTTTCTGCAATTTCAGAGTACTTGCCTTTTTCGATGTCTTCGGCCGACACGTTCAGGTCAACGTACTTTATTTCAGGAGCTACTAGCACAAACATGCCGAAGAATTCTGGCTCCGCCTTGCTTACCAGTGAAACTTCCACTCCTGCCAGCCTAAGCTCTTTCATGAAAGAAAGTATATCTCCACTCACCACCAGTAATGGCTTGATTATTTTAATTCCAAAGAGCATTGAGGCAGGGCCCTGTTCTTGCGTTGTTATTATAGAAGCAAGGAACCCTTGGGCATTGCGGTACAGCAGCACGATGTAATCTTTATATTTAATAGTAGAGATATGTTTCCACGGACCGTGCGGGAAAAATACTTCTTCGCTGTTAGCAGGCATATTATTCATCTGTAAAATTTTTTATTATTTAAATTAACTCGCTATAATTATAGGTGGGTTAATGGCAGGATTTTTCAGCGCGAAGCAAGGAGACAGCAAAAAAGAGGAAAAAATCATCCAGCTCATCCGTTCCTGGTATTATAATAACGGCAAGTCGATCGACGAAATCATCGCTGAGCTAAAGGAAGGCTGGGGTCTAGGAGAAGAGCAGGTCCGCGAACTGCTGGTTCGTGCTGGTCTCGTGAGTCCTTCTGACAGGTTCGCTGCACTGCCAGAATCTAGGAAGCTTACCGCACTCGATGTTGTCGTTTCGCGCGACAGGTTCCAGCGTCCTGCTTTTAGCCTCGGGGGAACACAGAGCACGGCTAACATTAAGCAGATGATAGACAATGCAGTGAATGATCTAGAAAACAGGATAAACAAGAAGCTAAAACTTCTAGAGAAAAACATTGCAGATCTCTCCTCTCAGCTTAGCGAGCACATGAAAACTGTAGAGCAACTAAAACAAGAAATAGAAAAACTTAAGCAGATGATAGACGAAAAATCATTAATTTCTCTGCTTAATAGAGTTAGGTCAGATATTTCACAAGTAATAGATAAAATAGAAAACATTAGATTATTGCTTAACCAAAATAAAGATGAAATTGAAAGACTAGAATCCACTATTAACCTGCTGAAGTTCTCAAAACCGCAGGAGCAGGTAGTGCAGCAACCGCAACCAGAGCAGAAACCTCCAACAGCGCAGCAGCTCAAGCGCAGCTTCGAGGATATATTTAAGCCGAAAGCTTCTGCTGTGCAGGTAGTGAGCAGTGTGCAGCAGGAGGAAGACAAGTTCGAAAAAGAGATACAAGAAATCCTCAAAATTCTAGAAGAGTAAAGCTAGGGCTGTTTTTTTGCTCCTGCTGCATTTATTAGTGCTTCTAGTGCTGTATCAAAAGGAGCACTGAGCAACGACATAAAGCTGAACGTGAACGGAGCCTTGATCTGTACCAGCTTTGTCTTGCAGTGCTCGCAGAACATGCCTCCATTCCGCTGCGCGTACTTGCTTGCCTCATCTTGCGACTTGAAAGTGTAGAGCCTGAAGCAGGCAGGACACCAGTAAACTATTTGTTCAGGAGACTTCTGTTCTAGTTCTTGCAGCTTCTTGTAGACCTTGTAGTAGGCTGCTAGCGTAATAGCTGCTGTAGGATTATTAATGAACAGGGATGCTTTTGTTTGCAGGTAATTGTTCAGTACCTGCATTATTATTCTTGCTTTTTCGTCGTCAGGTATATTAGCACTAGACAGTATCCTGTCGAGGTTTTCCTTTAGTTTTTCTTCCGAGATCAGGTCGAAGTATGGCTCGAGAGGCGAAGTGTCTTTATGGGTAAAGAAATCTAGGTACTCACTCGGACTCTTTTTCTTCTTTCCTCCTGTTCTGTACAGCGAAAAAGCTACAGCTAGCAGCAAGAGAACAAAGATAAAGTTACCGTAATTTGTTACATGGAAAATTATTAGCAGAATTAGCAGCAAAAGTATTATAATAAACCAAGACATATTTATCGCTTCTATCTATTATCCTTCTTCTTTTTCGGTTGTGGTTTCTCCGAAAAAGAACTGATAACTTGCTGCATAAAATCGGAGAAAGGCTTTTTCTTTGCTCCTTCTGGTTTACCGTAAAAGCCTCCCTTCGCCGGACCAGCGGCTTCTCCGCTCATTATAGCCTTATCGATCTCGCGCACCTTAAACATGAGATGGTGCAGCAGGTCTGTCATCAGTGCATCGCTGTAGCGCACCGAGGCAGACCATTTCGGGTCTGAGAGAAGAACAGAAGAAGAGTAAAAAGCTTCGGGGTACCTGTTGTCTAGTACTTCATCCAGACGCTTAAGGTCTTCTTGGGCTTTCTTTACTTGAAGATACTCTTCTTTTTTGATTAGAGCTAGGCTAAGTAAACAAACAAGCAGAAGCATTATCATGTAAACATTGCCCTGAAAAACAAAAAACAGCAACAGCAGGACTAAGAGCACAGCAATCGCTTCCTTGATCATTTTATCATGACTTTAGTGAGCGTACTACTACTAGAATCATTAGTATACCGATAATAAAAAACAAAGAGAGCGTGAAGGCTCTCCAAACAAAATAAACAATTATTAGTGAAAGGAAGAGCGCGACACCTTCAGACATCTCGAACTGTTCCTTGAACAATCTCCAGAGTATGATCAGCAAGAAAATGAGCACGACAAATTGCAGACCTGGCGATACTAGCAGAGGTAAAATAATAAAGCAGACTGCAAAAATGAGCAGGCCTGCAACTACTGCCCACTTCAGGAAATTGCCTGCCTGTCCTCGCATTTTCTCAGACAGTTACAGTGAGCACGATGCCTATAACTGTCGCGACCAGCATGCAGACAAGAAAACCATACACGCTGCGCTTAATTTCTATGTGCTTGTCCTTGATGTCGAACAGGTCGAGCAGCAAAGCAACAAACAGTCTGGTACCATAATATACTGCTAGGCTAGCAGGAATAAGTACAAGCAAGTACAGTACAACGAACTCGAGCGGCACAGCTCCGTTCAACGCATAGCTTATGTAATAACCGTCTATTTTACCTTTGTAATAATAAATGAATGGTACGAGGAAGATAACACCCATCGAGCATGTATACATTGTCGCAGTTTCTAGAATAGGATAGAGCAACTTTTTTGCATTTTCTGGTATTTTTGCTTCTGCGATAAATTTCTCGATAAATTTAGGAGTGGCCTTGCCTGCACTGTGAAGCGTTGCTTGAATGCCAATAATCCAGAAAAGCAAGTTAAGAATCACAAAGATTAGTGGCAATTTTTCTACGAAACCAAGGAATTTTTCCATAATACCATACTATGTACAATCCAGGTAATAAAATGAACAGTAAGCTCCTAAAAATGCACTGGTGCGCGATTATAAAAACATGGACAGAAAACTGCAGGAAGTAAAGCGTTGCCAGCAAGCGCACAAAATTAGCATATCCTGCAGTTCCTAGTACTAAGAGAAACCCTAGGATTCGCTGCTTTCTTGGCTTGTCTAGCGTGCAGAGACAGGCTAAGCCAAAAATTAGGCCAAGATCAAGCGCAGTGCAGTTCCAGGAAAGTCTAAGCTTGTGGCCATTAAACCACAGATAGCAGTTCTTGCAGGCTACGTGCTTGCCAAGAAAGCCGAGGTAGGCAGCAACTAGCCTGCAGTATGCCTCGGCGACTATTTGCCACAACAATGTATAATATATAAATAATGAAATAATACATAATAATAAATATAATAGCAGTTCTTTCTGTTGCTGCCTGCTAAGTTTATACATGCTCTGGCTTGTCTATACCTAATGCAGCTTAAATACTATCTCGTGCGTTCTGGAGACCAAACAGTCCTAAAAATAGATGTTTCTAAAACCCAGCTCTCCGATGACATTGCTGCAGAACCTCAGTTAATGTATAATGTAATTCATTTACTGAAAGAAAATCCTGGAGTAGCTAAAATCGTTGTTACTGGTGTGTTTGAGCGAGTATACAACGAAGAAGTCACAGAGCTACTAAAGGAAATAGCCAATGTTGTCGACCTGCTTGAAAAATACCGTGTGTGGACATACAACTACATTTTTGGCGAAACACAGGGCTGCTATTCTCTGTACGGCGAATGCCATGATTTTCTCGTGTACCTGGTCGAGGAACTGCTGCCCCGCGATCCAATATACGCGTACCAGGAATTGCTGCAAGAAATAGAGAGAGTGAAATATTTTCTCTCGAGCAGCAATCCTTACTATCCGCAGGAATGCCTGACAAAGTACCTTAAAGTGCTGGAATATGTGCGCTCTTTGCTCGAATCTACTAAATTAATTAATTATGTAATCTCGCAGGGCATCAGGATAGAAAAGGGTGACCGCAGCATCTATGCAGTGTTGCTCCGCTCGGAAATAAAGCCACAGTACATAGAAGTAGAAGTTGTCAAGGAACCAGAAGAAAAGCTCGAGCTAGTTGACAGCTATTCCTTTGACGACTACGAAGTAAAAATATACCGGCACGAAGACAAGATCGAGTATTTATACTACATTACCTTACCGGAGCACCAGTTCTCTGTAGAAGAGTACATCGTGTACACTGAACTGATGCGGCTAGTTTCTCGTGGGCGCCTTGTTACTGCCAGTTTTGTCGACCCTTCTCGCACACGCGAACACCTCGAGCGAGTCTATCTTGGCATGGCACTAGATGTTGCGCAGCAAAAAGGGATAGAACTCAGCCCTGAGCAAGCATACAAGATCGCGAAAGTTATCGTGCGCTACACTGTCGGTTACGGTCCAGTAGAGGCGATCTTGCGCGACCCAAAAATAACCGACGTCTACATCGATGCTCCTGTAAGCTGGCAACCTGTGTATGTTGTGCACGCAGAGTACGGTGAGTGTGTGACAAACATTAAACTAACGGAGAGCTTCCTTAACAGGCTAGCTTCTAGGCTACGAGCACTTTCTGGTAGACCTTTTGATGAAGCCCATCCTGTGCTGGATGCAGAAATTCCTGAGCCGTTTACCCGTGTTGCGGCAATCACGAAACCGCTTTCTCCTGACGGCATTGCCTTTGCTCTGCGCAAGCACCGAGAAAAGCCCTGGACCTACCCGCTATTTATTAATAACAGGATGATTTGCCCAGAGGCTGCTGCGCTGCTCAGCCTCGTTATAGAATACAATGCAGCTATCATGTTTACTGGCTCGCGCGGCGCAGGAAAAACTTCCATGCTAGGAGCATCGATGCTGCAGATACTGCCAAAGTATAGGATTCTTACAATCGAAGATACGCTTGAGCTGCCAGTAGAGTACATGAAAAAGATTGGCTTCAAAGTGCAGCGCCTAAAAACTCGCTCTGCTGTCGCAAGAGAAGGCGAGGAGACCTACGAGCTCAGCGCAGCAGACGCTGTACGCACGGCTCTCAGGCTAGGAGATTCTGTACTAATAATCGGCGAGGTGCGCTCGCTCGAGGCTAGGGAGCTCTTCGAGGCGATGCGTGTCGGCACTGCCGGCTATTCTGTCATGGGCACTATCCACGGAGAGAACGCTTACTCTGTCTGGGACAGGATAGTCAACGACCTAGGCATCCCTTCTACGCAGTTCAAGGCCACAGACCTCATCGTTGTTGCGAGGCCGCTGCGCTTCAAGGGCAGCCTTAAGAAGTACAGGCGTGTAGTCGCGATCACAGAAGTGAAAAAGCAGTGGAAGAGCGATCCTCTCGAAGAAGGTGGCTTTTTTGATATAATGTATTATGATATATATCAAGATAGGCTGCGCTTCGCTGATGATTTTCTGGAAAAGAGTGAGCTGCTAAAGAAAATCATGAAATATACTGGTTTCACAGAAGACGATATCTTAAATGAGTTAGCAGTGCGCAGCAAGCTCTTTGAATATATTGTACAGGTGGCTAACACTTATGGCCTGCCAGAACTCATGGAAGGCTACTGGTCAGTGTACGCTAAAAACAAGTACATTCTGCTGGCAGAAAGAATGCGCGAAGAAATTGGAGGAGTAGACTACAAGCGGTTGTTTTATGAGTGGAAAAGCTGGTTCGACAACGAAGTCGTAAAATCCTTGCTAAGAACATGATAGTAGAACAGGAAACCGTTGATCTTGAGCAAGTAATCGAATCCAGTTCTTTTGCCGAAAAGTTCGAAGAACTATTGAGGAAATACAAGAAAAAAGAAGGCAAGTTTAGGTTCAGCAAGAAAGAACAGCAAGTAGTCGAGTTTCTGCACTTGCAGATCCATCCTTCGCAGCTCGCTCAGTTCAAGCAAGCTTGCGCCCTTAAAGGAGTAGTGCTGCCAGTTGCTGCTGCTTTAATAGGTTTCTTGCTTTCTTCTAGCTACATTCAAATTTTGCTCTCTCTTCTTGCAGGAATAGTAGCATATATAATATATCTATACTTCGTGTTCAATATTCTTGAAATAATTTACGAGCTAGAAAAATTGTATTCTTACAGAGAGGCAATAAACTTTGTCGAATATCTTGTAATGCAATTAAGATTGAATCCTAACTTAGAAAATGCACTAGAATTTGCAGTAAAATATGTAAAAGGTTGCTTTGGTAGAGATATTAGGATTAAGCTAAAAGAAATCTCATTTAACCCGTTGCTAACTCCAGAAGATCTGCTAGATTATGTAAACAAAAAATGGGGAGATGTTATACCTGGACTGAAATCTGCGATTAATTTAGTCAAAGCGTCGATAATCGAGAAAGACGGTGCGCGCAGGCAAGAACTGCTCGATGCTGCCATAGCAGAGATTTCTGACGCGATTTATTTAGACATCGCGAAGCGCATTAAAGGACTGAAACAGCCAAGCATGGCCCTGTTCTACATGGGAGTATTCTTGCCCGTGCTGCTCTCAATACTTTATCCTATTCTTATATTTACTCCAGCAGCAGTGCTTGCTTCTAGACCTGTAGCCATCTCGCTTTTCTGGTTCTTGCTACCTTCCTTGCTCGCTCTTTTTGTTGTTTTTCTTCTTCTCCAGCGACCAATCATTTACTTTGTACGAACCAGGAGCAAGTGCTCGCTGCCTCTTAGTCAGCTGCTAGCCTATTTTTCTCTTACTCTCTTGCTACTTTTTATAATCTATTACTTTGTTAAAGTGCCAGTAGCAGTTATTCTGCCGTTGCTGCTCTTCGGTTTTTTTGCCAGCACAGCTCTCAGGCGAGCTTCTGACAAGGCATACAAGGAAGTGCTTGAAATAAAGCAGATCGAGGAAGAGTTTCCTGATACACTGTATCTTCTAGCCACTAAACTGAACCAGGGTAGACCTATAGAAGAAGCAATAGAATATGTTATAGAAATGCTGCCTAACTACAAGATTGTGCAAAAATTCTACAAGCAGGTCTACGAGCTGTACCTGCGCACTGGAGCCACGCTTGAGCAACTGCTCTTCTCTCCAGAATATAATCTTTCTGCACTGCTAGGCTCTGAGCTTGTCTACAATGCGCTGAAAACAATCGTTGATGCAGTGAAGCTCGGACCAAGAACTTCTGCCAGCGTAGTTTCCGCGCTCATTACTCAGCTGAGCAAGGTAAAGAAAACCAAAGAACTAGTTGATGATTTATTCTCTGAGATAGCTTCTGCAATGAAGTTCCTTTCTGTGTTTGTTGCTCCTTTCACCCTTGGTATTGTTTCTGGTTTGTACAATGTCTCGCTTTCTGTGGTTTCAGGAATTTCTAGGTCATTTTCTGCTGGAGGTCTAGGCGCAGGCGTAGTCCAGAGCATGGTAGGCATTAGCTTTTCCGCGGCTAGCCTTTCTCGTGTGCCTTCTGCAATGTTCATGGCGCTTGTGCTGGGCGTCTACACGCTTATCATAACGGTGTTCCTGACAGTTTATTCTGAATACGTCAAAGAAGGTCCAATCTTGCCTGAAATCCTGCACGTTCTAAGCAAAAATTTAATACTAGCTGTAGGAGTTTATTCAGTAGGACTCATAGTTGGAAGTTTTTGCCTTGGAGGACTCTAAGGTGAAAGTTAATGAGATTCCAGGCTTTTGAGAGCTTTAAGATACTCATTGCAGTAATTGTAGGACTTCTACTAATTTCTGTTTTTGTGCTCTGGATTACCAGAGCAAAAGCTATGAACCCGCAGGCAGCTGCCTGCGTAGAGTCTGGCGGTGTAATTAAAACAATTACTGGAGTGCCGACAAAGACAGGCAAGATCGAGACATTGTTCATTTGCTGCAGCAAGAACACGTACACCTGGATGGGCATGTACTGGAACGCAAAAGGAGACGTTCCTCCGCTAAATGCCAGCATCCAGCAGCGCTTTGCGCAGCTTGCCCAGCAGCTCTGCTCTAACAGCAAGCTCACTACCATGAGGTTTACTCTAGCACCAACTTCTACGGCAAAGAACACGACAAAGAAGTGAGGAGATGCGCTGCCAAGAATCTTCGTCCCATGAATCTTTTATGACAATTATTGTAGTAATAATCGGACTGATTTTGCTGTTTGTTTACCTCAAGTATGCAAGCCATGGACTAAGCCTAGGAAAAGCCACTTCTGGACTAGTAAGATAATGCGTTCAGCAATAGCAGAAAATATATGGGAATTGCTGCTCTCTTGCATTCTTCTTGTCTTCGTTACAGGCATTGCATTCTTTCTCTATTCGCAGTACCGCTGTCGCGCGAGGCTGAATCTCTGCACTGCAACTGCCAAGAACATAGAAGATGCCGTAGCTCACGCGGTGTACTCTGGTCTAAGCTATTACGTACGGTATGTTCGCCTCGCAGCCCTCAACTCCACGCACTGCAGAATCTACTTGCAGTGCACTGGCAACAAGCTCAGGCTAACTGTGGTCTGTCCTGGCTGCGGGAACCGCACATTAGCGCTCACCAATTTCAGCCTTCCTTGCACTCCTCAGTCGCTCGTGCTCCAGCCTCCTTTCACGCAGCTCAAGATAGTTTACACAGGCAAGTACATCGAGTTCTCTGAAGCATGATTGTCTGGTTTTACTCTAAGCTGGCAGTTTTCCTTTTCTGCGTGCTCGTTTTCCTTGTGCTAGTAACCATTCTCTACGATTTTCTTGCAAGCGAAGTTTATCTACACAATGTTGTCTACGGAAAGTTCTTGATGTACCTGCACTACCTTCGCTACTTTGGTCAAGGAAATGCAAGTATTGTGCTGCAGGTCACTGTACCTCCTAGTAAAACAGAATATTACTGCAGGAGAATATACTGCACGCTGCGCTGGAAATTCCTAGGTTACTTGAACAATATAACCTATATTATTCCTTATTATTATAATACAACAATGTTGCTGTACGCGCCTGGCAAGCGCACAGTTACTTTGCGGCTGGTTGCATGGCACTAGAGGGAATATCCTTCGATGTGCCTACAGCACTTCCTGCTGCACTGATAATTGTGGGCACAGTACTTGCCTTATACATTCTCCAGCTCCAGAAAGTCAACTCGTACTATTATGCTCTGAAGTACTATGACTTACTGACCTACGGCAACTTGCTCGTAATTCACTGCACCGACGTGCCTAACCTGCAGCAGTGCATTTCTTCGGTGCTGCTCGGCAAGGTACGGTTTACTGTTCTCTCGCTCGAACAGCTATCACGCCTGCAGGCAGTCGTTGCGCAGGTTTGCGGTAACAGCAGTGTGTACACAGTCGTGCCTATTTATTCCGCTTTCCGCGGAGAACGACTGGTGGTGCTATGCGAGCGTTTATAACACTCTACGATTTTGTTTTCCTTATTCTTTTGATCTTGCTCGGACTACTCATCTTTCTCTCGCTCTCTCCTACCTCCTTATTTTACTTCACTGCTGGAGGCTACAGGCTGGTCAGCACTTACAACACTATTTATGCCCAGATTTTTTACTCGCCTGTGCGTGCAAGCATTAACATAAATGGAAGGCAGTTCAGCCTTGCTCAGCAAGGCTTTACGCTGCCTTACTTGCTCTACTTGCTTTGCCACAATGCAACAGTAAATGTTTATGTCGGCAACGTTTCCGCGCCTTTAGTGCTAAAAAGTAAGCAGCTTCAGCGTGTCGTGCGCAGGCAGCTCCAGCAGATCTATGCTGCCTACAGCAACTTTGTAGAATACATCGAGCTGCGAGCTAATTGCGGGAAAAAGAACTTTACTTTTACTGCTGGAAATTCCACTTCTGTGCATGTTTGTCTAGGAAAAACCTTCGTGCTTAAGAATCTGCACTATAATCTTACGCTGATAGTATGCAAGTAAAAAAGCTAAAAGAACTAGCAGTAATAGTAGTAGCAGCAATTATTGCTCTGCTGCTCCTTTTTCTTTTTTGGAAGCTAAAATATCATCTATGGCCTTAGCAATGTCTCCTTTGTGTTTTTTGAGGTACTCTTCTGCAGTTTTCTCGTCTACTCCTGTCTGCTCTGCAACAAACTTGATGTCTTCAGCTGAAAGCTGCACTGTGTTCTCCTCCTTTATTTCTCCTGGAATAACCTGGTAGATATCACCTTGCGGAGTTCCTAGCAGAAGAACTTCAGGATTCTCTATAATGATTTTTTTGTCTTCTAGCTCAATAACAACCCTGGCAGCATCTAGCTGCTTTACAGCTATTCCCATGCGCCTTAGCTGTCCTAAGACTTGGCGAAAGTTTATCATCTTCTCATTTAGCAATTAAGCTATGAAAATAAAAATCTATGTAAATGAACCGCTGCACTATACGCTTGCAAAATACTATGATGAGCTGAAACAAGTAAAGGCAAAGATAGAGAAATTAAAAGAGCTCATAAAACAGAAAGAGGAAGAAGTAAAAAAGCTAGAAATAGAGCAGCGCGAAAACAAAGAACTACTTTACAGGTTACTCAAAGCAGAGCAGCGTAAATGGTACAAAAAATTTGGCTGGAGCTTCACCGCTAGAGGCACTCTCGTGCTCATAGGCAGGGATGCTTCCTCCAACGAAGTGCTGGTGAAGAAATACGTGCAGCCAGAGCACTATGTCTTCCATGCAGACATAGTCGGAGCAGGTTTTGTTGTACTTAGGACAGAGACTCCGACAGAAGAAGAGCTGCGCGAGGCTGCAGTGCTAGCCGCTTGCTTTTCTAAGGCATGGAAAGCCTGCATATACTCGCTGGACGTGTACTGTGTTCGCGGTCATCAGCTGAGCAAGACAGCTCCTGCTGGAACATACCTCAAGAAAGGAGCCTTCATGGTTTACGGAGAGCGCACATACTTCAAGAACGTGCGCCTTGAACTTTGTCTAGGTATAAACTTCGAAGAACCAACCCTTTTTGTTGGCAGCGAGACTGCGTGCAAGAAATACTGCGGAGTCTACTGGAAACTAGCGCCGGGCAAAGCAGGCTCAGAGCAGCTGCTCCAGGAGCTGCGGCAGCATTTGCAGCTGAGCAAGGAAACTCTCTTAAAGCTGCTGCAAAAATACCTTCCTGGAACTAATTTACAGGTACTAGAGAGGGCAGAAGGAGAGAACCAGCCATTGCCCAGCGATGATTAGGTGACGCGACACTGAGCAATGATGACCGACTTCGCAGATGAGCCTCACACTAAACCTTCTATGCGCAGGAGTTTACCCTTGCAGGAAATTTCTGTAACAGGAGTAGCAATTATTTGCTTTTCCAGCAGCAAATGAGGGAAATCCAGCACGTTGTACAGTCTTAGCTGGCTACCAGGATATCTCTTTATCATTTTTATTGCCTGCTTAGCGGTTAATCTGCAAAGAATGCAGCCATAAATTTCTATTACTTCTTCGCTTTTTGTGGCTTTTAGTTCGTCGAAATGTAAGACTAGGAACTTAAGCACTTGCAAGTATGTTCCTCTGCAATCTCCTAGTATTTTTATTCTCTCTAGTCCTTCTATCCAAGTACACGGCAAGAACCGTTCGTTAAGCACATTGGACTTGTAGACCATTAGTTCTAGTTTATGTTTTGCAGCAAACTTTTTCAGCTCTTCCAGTATTTCCTGCAAGTAAAAGCAGTTGTGCGAAGACAAGGCAATGCAGCACAGCCTCATGCTCGCTCCAAGTATGCTACAGCTTCTGCTCTTGCAGTGTGTGGAAACATGTCATAGAGCTCTAATTTCTCGATATTATATACGCGCGAAAGCGTGCGAAGCTCGCAGAACAGCCGAACAGGATTGCAGGAAATATACACCAATCTCTGCGGCCCTCGTTTCAGGAGGAAGCGCAGCAGCGTGTTTGGCAGGCCGCTGCGCGGAGGATCGAGCACTGCTGTAGCTTTCTCGAGCTCGAGTCTGGGCAGCGCATCCTCTACTTTAGCAGCATACGCAGAGAAGTTCTGCACATCGTTTAGCCTAGCATTTTCGTTTGCTGCTTGCACAGCCATTTTATCCACTTCGATGCCCTTCACTCGTCCTACTTCTTCTGCTATATACAGTCCTATAGTACCTATACCACAGTACAGATCGTAAACTGTGTGCTCTCCTGCAAGCTCTTTTTTCACCCTGCGTAGCAGCTCCCGAAAAACGTGCACGTTGCCCTGAAAAAAGCAGTGAAAAGGTACACGGTACAGTACATTGTCGAGTCGCTCTTCGTAGTGCGTGCTTCCGTGCACCCGGAGAAGTTCTGCTGGCTTGTCTGGTATTCTAGAGCTTGTAGCAGCGACAACGCTAAATTCAGGGTACTGTTCTTTCAGCCTTTCTGCTAGTTCCAACAAGCCTGCTCCAGGTATACCTAGCAGTGCTACTACTGTACTGCCAGTAAACTTGCCTTCCCTGTAAAGTACTGCCTGCAGTTCTGGTACTAAGTGCTTGCGCAAAAACTGCAGAACTTCGCTGAATTTTGGAGAGACAAGGTAGCACTCTTCGATGTCTACAAGTTCTTTTTTACCGTGCTCGGCAAATCCAATAACTTTGCTGTTGCACTGAGGTTCTGCTCTCCCGCGAAAGTATTTCTCCGGTGATGGAACTATTTTTGGCACTTCTATTTCTAGCTTAAGCTTACTTGCCCAGGATGCTAGCAAACCTCGCTTTAGCCTAAGCTGGTAGCTGTATTGTGCGTGCTGCAACAAGCAACCTCCGCAGCGACAAGCATGCTTGCAGAACGGTATTCGGCGGTACTGGCTACTCTCTAGAACTTCGACTACACGGGCTAGCAGCTTGCCTTGCTTGCTGCCAAGAATCCTCGCGCGCACGTGCTCGCCTGGTAGCGCACAGTAAACCAGTACTGTGCGGTTTCCTAGCCTAGCAACGCCCCGAGCCTCTTCGTCGATGCCAGAAATGTAAAGTTCAGCAAAATCCTGGGTCATCACTGCTCAGCACAAGAGCCGCTCATCAGCTCGCGCAGCTCTCTTATTGCCAGCTCCCTTGCAGCTTCGTCGAGCTGCTGCCCAAACCTGAAAAATTTTCCTCCTAGATATAGTGTGTTATTGCCTACTAGTCCGCGCAGCTCTACTTTTTGCCTGAGCAGTCTACTGCTGGCAAGCACCTTTGCTAGTTCTGTGAGCAGCTCCGAAGGAAGCTCTGCCGAACAGAGAGATTCGGGGTCAGCAAACAGGATGAGTCTGCGCAGCACATTAGATAATATAATTATGACATTAATATTATCATATATATATATATAGATTGTAAGTGGCTCGCGCGCTTCACCGCTGCTAGCACTTGCTAGTCCTAGCTCATCTACGAGCACTTCGGCTGCCAGCTCCAGAGGATCCTGCATTGGCAGGTCTGTCATTTTTCTCGCGCTGCCCGCACGTCTTTAATGAATTTCTCGACATCGTACGGCTCTTCCTCTGGAATAAGCTTTGCTGCTCGCACTCTTCTTAATTCTTGTTCTGCTGCTCTTGCCAGCAAGTTAGCAGCAAGCTCCTCGACCGAAGTAGCCTGGAGCTCTTCTCTTAGCTGCTCTAGAATTTCGTAAACGTTGTCTGGCAGCTCAAGAATGAGGCGCTTCATTAAAGATTTATTATTATTTAGACCACTCAATAAAACTTGTTATGATAAAAAGCAAGGTACTAGAAAAGCGAGAAAAAATAGTATCGGGCGAACTTTCTCCTGTAGAAAATGTTGAGCAGTTTTTGAAGAAAATTGAGCAGCTAGACAAGAAAATTAATGCTTTTATTGATGTGTACCCTGAATTTGCTCTGCAACAAGCACAACAAATAGAGCAGAAAATAGAAAAAGGACAGCATGTAGGCAGACTAGCAGGTCTTGTAGTCGCAGTAAAGTCCAACATTAACGTAAAAGGCCTAAGAGTTACCTGTGCGTCGAAAACTCTAGAAAACTACATTGCGCCCTACGATGCTACAGTCATCGAGAAAATCAGGCAAGAAGACGGCATTATTATTGGCATGACGAACATGGACGAGTTTGCTTGTGGCTCTTCTGGCGAAACATCTTATTTTGGACCAACGGACAATCCACGAGCTCCTGGAAGGATTCCTGGCGGGTCTTCTTCTGGTTCTGCAGCTGCTGTTGCTGCCAACTTCTGTGACCTTGCTCTAGGCAGCGATACAGGAGGTTCGATCAGGAATCCGGCATCGCACTGCGGTGTTGTAGGCTTCAAGCCATCTTATGGCTTGGTCTCCCGCTACGGCTTAATTGACCTAGCAATGTCGCTCGATCAAATAGGCCCGCTCGGCCACGATGTAGCCTCTGTGGCTCTCTTGCTCGACGTTATAAAAGGCAAGGATTACAGAGACATGCGCACAGAAGAGCTTGGCAAAAGTGTTTTTGATGGTTTAGACAATCTCGAGCCAGAAAAATGCAAGCTAGCATACATCAAAGAAATTGAGGATTATATAGTCGATGAACCGATAAAGCAGGTCATTGAAGCAGCCATTTCCAGAATCCAGTCTCTTGGATTTGAGGTAGAAGAAATCTCAATGAACAGAGACATTTTTGAGCTCGCGCTGCCCACATATTACTTGAACGTTGCTGTCGAGTTTTTTAGCGCTACGCGCCGCTTCGACGGTAGACGCTACGGTTACAGGATCGACGAAGTAGCAGGACCAGAAGTCAAGCGCAGGATCATTATGGGCAGAATAATATCTGCGAAGGAATACCAGCACAAGTACTACAGGTTGGCGCAGAAAGCACTGAAGTGGATGAAAAAAGAGTTCAACAAGTACCTTGCAGGTTATGACGCTTTGCTTATGCCAGTAGTTCCTAAGCTGCCGCACAGAATAGGAGAACCGCTGGAAGATCCAAGGGCAATGTACGCCTACGACATTTTTACGATTCCTGTGAACATCGCTGGTGCCTGTGGAGGCGTTGTACCTGCTGGAACAGTTAATGGAGGCATACCTGTAGGACTACAAATCATAGGTAAACCGTTTACTGACGATGTTGTGCTGCGTGTAATGTATGCGGTGGCTGGTGCTAATTATTATTAGCGTGGCAGTGCTGCTCTGCATCTTTTTTCTTCTTCCTAAACACCGTGCAGTAGCTAGCGTGAAGTTTCGTGTAGATGATCTAGCTCCATATCACTGGATTCCCCGTATCTATACATGCCACGGAAAGAACATTAACCCAGAAATCGAAATTCTGCACCTGCCTCCCGGTACACGCTACTATGCGGTGCTGCTGTACGACCCAGACGCTCCTGGTGGCACTTTCTACCACTGGCTGCTCTTCGATGTGCCTGCCAGCATCCATGTTATTCCTCCAGGCTTGCCAAAACAGTTCCGCACAGACTACGGCTATCAGGGCTACAACGATTTTGGCTGGCTAGGATACGGTGGTCCGTGCCCGCCTCCAGGAAAGCCGCACCACTACCACTTTCTCGTACTCGCGCTAAAAGCAAAAATTCCGCCAAAACCCTACAGGCCAAAGCAGTTCCTGGATCTGGTGCAGCAGTACGTAGTCGGTAAAGGAGAAGTTGTCCTGCTCTATGGCACTAGTAAATCTTGAGTGTCTCGGCAGCACAGGCATTTTTCAGCACTACTTCAAGTATTTCTTTGTCTGGAACAAGGAAATCGTAGATTAGATAGTGTAGACGCTCGACTCCTTGTTCATCTATTTCTTTTACCGTTACTCTTATTCCGGGCAGCGGAAGTTCTTTGATCAGCTTTTCAATCACTTGATTCAGCTTTCCTCTCACACTTTTTTGTAGCTTTTCTGAAGAAACCTTGAGTTCTACATTATCTTTTGGAGTCAAATATTCCTTATACTGCTCTTCAAGTTGAGCAATGTGTTCTCGCAGAAAGTACAGCTTTCCTAAATGAGTATAAATGTAAAAAAGCTCGCCTGCTTCTGCGTAGATTTTTGCTGCTTTTCTAGCTTCTGCTTGTGTCATTCCAGTAATTTCTTGCAGCCATTCTAGCGGCATAGGGAACTCGAGGGCAGCAAGCAGCCTTGCGCGAGGAGAGTACCTGCGGAACCTTTCCAGCACTTCCTTGTCTACGTTCACGTCCACGTAGCGCTTCACTGCCTCGATGCCGTCAATGAACATGTCAAGGTCAACCGTCCCTGGTGTCACGAGGTAGGCCACGTACTTTGTGCCTTTGCCCCGCATGATCCTGCCGTGTCGCTGCACGAACCTGAGAGGACTAGAAATGTTGCTCCATACTACTAGCAGGTCTGCTTCTGGCAGGTCAAGACCTTCTTCTCCCGCGGAAGTAGAAATTATTACTTCTGCCTGCCTTGCCTGCTCCAGTGTACGCTGCACTTCTTCTTTTCTTTGTCTTCCGCGGAGCACCACACAAGAATATCCACTTGCTTGCACGACTCCTGCTAACCTTTCTGCTACTACAACTCTCTCAAGAAATACTATTGCTTTTGCAAAATCATAAGTTTCAAGCACTTTAACGAAAGTTTCTAGCTTATGCAGCTCTCTTAATTTATCTGAAAAAATCTTTTCTTCTATATCATAGAGCAGTTTTCTTATGTTTTCTGAATTCATGTAGCTTTCTCTTAACGCTAGCAGACCATCGCGTGAATAATATTTTAGACAGTTTCTTAGTATCATTTTTCTTGTTTTTTCTTGCTCAGAAAAATACTTCTGCTCGAGCTGACTGTAGAGCTCTTGCTCTTCTTTGTTAAACCACGTTTCGTAAACGCTGCCTATCCATGCTGGCAAGTACTGCTGCAGGTCAGGATGGGTTGCTGGCCACGAATAAATAGGTCCTAGGTGCTGCTCGAGCACGTGTCTTATTCTTCTTGGCACGAAGGCTGTGAGGCCAAGCCTGTACTCTGCTGCGCTTTCCTGCAAAAATTTCAGGTACGCGTCCTCGCCTACTGCGTGGTGGCACTCGTCGAGCACTACTGCGTCTACCTGGCTTGCAGCTTCCTTGTCGTTCCACGCTGTTTCGGCAGTTGCTACTATAATCTGCGCCTCGCGCCAGAGCCTAGCCCTCTTTTCTCTTGGCACTAGTCCATAGAGCTTAACAGGCTCTTTTCCTAGCACTTTCTGGATATACTCTGCTACTTGCTCCACAAGTATTCTTGTTGGCTCGATGAAAAGAACCTGTCTTACTTTTCCCTTTTCTAGCAATTCTTTTGCCCAGAGAACAGCTACAAGTGTTTTTCCCGTCCCAGTAGGAAGAACAATAACACAACGTTTAGCTTCTAGTGCTTTTTTCAGAGCTTCTAGTTGGTACTTTCTAGGAAAAATTGCTTGAGCAGGCAAGGCTTCCCTTAAAGATACTCCACGGCTTCCTTCATGACTGCACTGTACAGCTCGATGGTATCCCTGTACTTTGTCTCTGGACGACCTGTGTAAATAAGGTGTGCCCTGACTTTGTAGCCGCCTTCTAGCAAACGAACCAGAAACCTTGCAAGAGCACGCGCAAGCGGACGAACATCTGGATAGCCTTTGCCTAGAGGAACCCTTTTCTTCAGCAAGAATCTGCGAAGATAGACACCTGTAACCTGCGAGAAGCGCAGCGAAAGAAAACCTCCTCCAAGCTCAAGAGCTTTCCTGAATAGATTAATCCAGAAATCTTCTGTTGCTTCGCTGTTAGCCCTAATAAAATTACCATCTTTCCAGACTCCGAGCTCGCGCATGAAGTCGTTCTCGAGCTGCAAGGAAATGATGACCTTCTCGGAGCCGACTTTTTCGATGATTGCACGAATATCTTCTATGCTTCCTAGAAGATGGTATGTGTAGGTTGTTTCTAGCGAGATGTACATGTCTCCAGCTTCTTGCAGCAGCTGCTTCACGCTGTCCGCTGCTACATCAATGGCCTTTTCTCTGTCTTCGAGAATGCCGCCAATATGCAGGTTAAAAATTTCTGCGCCAGCGATGCGTGCCATGCGCACTGCTCGCTTCAAGCCGCGGAGCGATCGCTCCAGGCTGTCTGGTCTATCAGAAACTATAGCATAGTATGGCGCATGTGCTGTTACTGTAGTAAATACTCCTTCGCAGGCTTTTCTGTAGCTCTCAAAGTACTGCTCTGTTCTGCTTCTGCGAGAAAACTCATAGGGCGGAATCTCTGTCAACTTGCATCCAATCAGCTCGGCATTTCTCAGCGTTGAGAGCGCATTGTACGTTCCCCAGTCAAACAGCACTGCCATGATCTCTATATTTTTAAAATGTCCACTATAAAATAGTTTTAAATGGATGATTTAGTTGTCCTGCAGGTCGTTGGCCTAAAAAAGAAAATTTCTCGTAAATGGATACTAAGAAAGGTGGATTTTAGTGTGAAGAAAAACACCTGTCACCTTATTCTTGGACCTAACGGAGCAGGAAAGACAACCACTCTTAAGTGCATTCTTGGAATATACAAGAAATATTCGGGAAAAATAATATTTGAAGGAAAAGACATCAGGAAAGTAAAAACTACACTATCTATTGGATACGTTCCAGAAGTTCCATATCCTTTGCATGGATTTAAGGTAAGAGAATTTCTAGAAATGCTAGCTCGTGCAGCCAAAAAGGACTGGAAATTTTGGCTAGAAGAATTTGGACTGTGGGAGCAGCGCAGCGAGCCTGTGCACCGGCTAAGTAAAGGGCAGCGCAAGCGGCTGTATTTTGCTGCCGCGTTCTTGCTGGAACCAGAACTGCTCGTGCTCGACGAGCCGTTCTCTGGAATTGACGTGGACAGCCTAGTGCAGGTCAAGGAATTAATAAAGCGCTGGCTCAAGGAGCGCAGGAGCACTTTTCTGCTCACTTCCCATTTGTTAGCAGAAGTAGAAGAGCTGGTAGACGAAGTCACAGTCATCCTCAACGGAACTTCTGTAATTACAGTTTCGGTACAGAAGCTGCTATCTACGGTGCAGCTGCAGTACGAGCTAGTATTCTCCCAGCCAATAAACAAGCAGCTGCTTGAGATGCTGGAAAGTAGGCTAGTAGTAAAGGATGTGCGCAGGCGCAGCGTGGTAGTCGAGGTGCCCCGTGATCGCCTTCCTAGCCTCTACGAGCTGCTGGCCGAGCTCAGAGAGAGCTGTCCCGTGGAAGTTCGCCTGGTTTCTGGCAGTCTCTACCAATTATATAAAATCTTGCGAGAAAATGTTCGTAGCGCTGCTAGCTAAGTATCTTCGTCAAGTATTTCTTCGCCCGCTTTTTCTCTTCTTTTTGGCTTTTACTGTTGCGTTTGACGCGGGTATGAGCAGCTACGTGCTGCACGTCTCTTCTGTAATTTTTAAGTACTTGCACAAGTACTTACACATCTCTGCTCCTTTATTTTATGACTATATATTTCTGGGATTTCTGTACTCTGTTTTTGTGTTTTCTTTTACCATGCTAGCAGTAGACTTACCGCTCGATTCTTTTTCGCGCGACCTGCAAACAAGAGCAGCAGAAATTTACGTCAAGTATTTTTCCCGCGCTAGGTATTTCTTTTCGCGCTTCCTTGCAATTATTATTATTTTATTTATTTACATTTTTATTCATGTTTTTATATCTTATTTGATATTCAGACCATTCATTGACCTTAACCTAGAGCAGGTGCTGCTGGTAGCTCTCGGAATGTTCTATGCTCTGTTAATAATCCTCTCCTGTGCCCTAGTGCTTGATCTGCTCTTGCGCAAGAGTAGTCTAGTTCCTACTTTCTTGGGCACACTAAACATGCTTGCAGGTTTTCTTGTGCTAGGAACTGCCACTACTAATTTTTCTGCTTGCCTTGCAGGTTATCTTAGCATTGTGCCCGCTCATCTTCCTTCGGCATTAAAGAATATCTACGGAATTTTAGCAAGAATAGGTAAATATTCCCAGCTATTTGCAGGAATAGAAAAATTTGGGTTGCTGCTCTTCCCGTTCTATGAATACTTTAAGCTTACTTTATTTTTTGCCTTCTCTCCTCTCGTTCCTGCAGACAATTTTTCTTTCTTTTTTGGTCTCAGGTTAACGTTGCTTGATCTAGTGTTTCCTTTTCTTTGGACTGCAGCAGTTGTTGGCATGGCCTGGCTCTACTTCTACTACAAGGATATCTAGAGTAATTTCTGCAGGAGTGCCTCGAGTTGCTTGAGCCTTGCACGCATTCGCCTGAACTTGCGGTTTGCTGTCTCTACTAGCAGGCCAAGCTCTTCTTCTGTGCAGCAAACTTTTCCGTCCTTGCCCAGCAAGTGCTCAATGTTCTCTGTGCCAGTAATTGCTACGAGCACTCCGCTTGCAGTAACTGCTCTTATTCCAGAATTCCTGAGGCCAGCACCTCTTACTGCGTGCAGCAACGCAGCAGCATCTTCCAGTGTTCTTGCAACTATGTGCAAGATAAAGCTGTCGAGCTTGAACCACAAGTAGTCCTTGCTGTGCTGGCTTACTGCTTGCTTCACTTCTTCGAGCGTTACTTCTCTGTGCCACTTTCCGAGCACGCGCGTTTCTGGCTTACTCTCTGTTGGTGGCTTTTCCATTACCATTATTCTACCTGCGCAAGAAGAAGTAGTGAAAAAATTCTCGGATGAGTTAATTATCTGCAGTAACGGGAGAATGTCTTCGTCGACCTCGCCTCTCTGCAGCGCTTCTTGCAGACCAGCAAGCGCTCGCTGCTTCTTTTGCTGCCAGGCTCTTGGTAGCGGAAATGCCATGAAAAAGAACTGACAAGCAAAAAAGATAGGCTTTACTCCACAGAAATTTTCTTGCCTTTCGACTTTCCTGTTTTGTTTGCCGTGATTACTAATATACCGTTGTTGAACGAAGCTTTTATGCTGCCTTCATCGATTTCATAAGGAATAGTGATTCTCCTGTAAAGTTCTTCTTCTAGAGGGAATTCTGTATAGATAACTTTTTCTGACTCAAGTAAAGGAATCTGGCGCTTCTTTGCAGAGATCTCGATCGTGCTGCCGTAGGCCTCTACATTAATGTCTTTCTTTTCTACGCCTGGCAGCAAGGCAACAATCTTCACGTAGTCCTTGCCCTCGATGATAGCTACTGGAATGTTACCTTCTAGATGCAAGCTGCCACCAGGAAAGCTGTATCTTATTCTTTTGCTAGTCTTGACTTGTACTGGTTCAATTTCGAAAAATCTCGCAATAAATCGATTTATTTCGTCAAAAAATTCATCAAATGGGTCCTTTACCATTTCTATCACCTCTTTATTGCTGTTCTATAATGCAATTATGCCAGCACTTCTATAAAACGATTACTATTTAATTAAATAAATTTTCCTTGCAAGCGCTGCCTGCAACGCGCGCAGGTATTCTTCTCGCGTTATTCTTCTTGCCAGTTCAGGAAACTCTCTTGCCCTGAAGCACGGATAGTACTGCTCCATGACATTAAGGCAGAAGCTGTCAAGCGAGAGCTGTTCTGCTAGCCAAGAAATTACTGGCAAGCTGCAGCACTCCACGTGGTTTGGCAGCACTAAGTGCCTAACAAGAATGTCTCCTCTACCTTCTACAAACAACAAATTTCTTGTCACTGTTTCCCAGTATTTCTTAATTCCAGAGTATTTCTCTGCACAGTGATTATTTCCGTACTTAAAGTCAGGTAGCCACAGATCTACTACTCCGTCAAGAATTTTCAAGGCCTTCTCTGAGAGGTACATGTTCGTGTTAAATATTACTGGAACTGAAACGTCTAGGTTCAGCAAAACTTCTAGAATGTACGCTATGTGCGGAGTTGGCTCGCCTCCGACAAAGTTCACGTTCAGGATCTCGCCTGCTCTTCGCAGCCTGCTAATTCTTCTTGCGAGGATTGCAGGAGAAATTTCTGTGCCTACAATTTGCTGAGAAATGTCCCAGTTCTGGCAGTACACGCACCTAAAGTTGCAGCCAGAAAAGAAAACCGTGTATGATGGCACAAGCACGCTCTCTTCTCCCCAGTGCACGAACACCGAGGCAACCAGTGTCCTGCTGCAGCCGCAAGCTCCTGGCTGGCCTGCGAGCCTGCTTGCCTTGCAGCACAGCTCACAGAACTCGCAGGCAGCAAGCACTTTTCTTGCCTCGTCCAGCTTTCTTTCTAGCAGGCTATCTTTTACCGGTTCTGGCTCCCAGCGCTCTCCTTCCAGCAGCTCAGCAAAGAGGCAGTGCACTTCTTGGCTCTTTTCCTCGTAGCTCAAGGACTTTGCCAGCAGAAACCTTGCAGGCGCTTGCCAGTCACGCACAGCAAGGTAACCGCGCAGCATAGGATTAAATCCTAGAGCAGCCAGGCCTTTTAATATGCAGGAGCTGCTCGCCAAGAAAATAAAAGCTGTGCTCGACTACTGGTACGGTCCAGGCGTAGGAGAAGCTGTGCTGCGCGAGCCCTGGGAAGTAGAGTTCTCGCCGCAGGGAAGGCTGCGCAGACTCTATGTTCGCGGAGAGCTGGCATTCACTTTCAGGCCCAGAGATTTCTACCCTGTACCGCACGTGCTAGGCGCAAGGCTGCTGCACCAAGCTCTACCTTTCTGCCGCAGACGCGTAGTAGTCAACGAAGAACAGGAAAAGTTCGTGCTTGCAGGCAAGTCAGTGCTCTGCAAGTTCGTGCTAGAAGTCGATCCAGAGCTGCGCCCAGGAGACTACGTGCTAGTTGTCTCGCGCGACGACAGGCTGCTGGCTCTCGGCCAGCTCATTCTTCCTCCAGAAGTGATCAAGCAAGCACAGCGCGGATTCGCCGCAGAAATTTGCCGTGTTCTTGGAGGGTCCGGCCCTTAGGAGCTGGCCTCAGCTAGGCTGTGCCGGACCTGGGTGGAAGGAGGTGATCCAGCCGCAGGTTCCCCTACGGCTACCTTGTGTCGACTTCGCCCCCCTCGTCGGGCCCAGGTTCGTCCCGGGCCCTTCCGGGCCCGGGACTCACCCAAGCCCGACTCGGGTGGCGCGACGGGCGGTGTGTGCAAGGGACAGGGACGTATTCACCGCAGGCTGCTAACCTGCGGTTACTAGGGAATTCGCCTTCACGCGGGCGAGTTGCAGCCCGCGATCCGAACTGGGGCCGGGTTTAGGGGATTGCCTTCCCCTTTCGGGGTCGGCACCCTCTGTCCCGGCCCTTGTGGCCCGCGTGTAGCCCGGGGGATTCGGGGCATACTGACCTATCGTCGCCCGCACCTTCCTCCGGCTTCTCGCCGGCAGTCCCCGCAGTGTGCCGGGAGTTCCGGTAGGCCCGGAACCCCTGGCAACTGCGGGCGCGGGTCTCGCTCGTTGCCAGACTTAACTGGACGCCTCACGGTACGAGCTGACGATGGCCATGCACCACCTCTCAGCGAGTCCGGCAAGGTCGTCAGCCTGGCCATCATCCAGCTGTCGCCCCCGGTAAGGTTCCCGGTGTCGACTCCAATTAAACCGCAGACCACTCCCCTGGTGTACCCCCCCGCCAATTCCTTTAAGTTTCAGCCTTGCGGCCGTACTCCCCAGGCGGCGGGCTTAACGGCTTCCCTGCGCCACCGAGAGGCCTCAGGGCCTCCCGGCAGCTAGCCCGCAGCGTTGACAGCTGGGACTACCCGGGTCTCTAATCCGGCTCGCTCCCCCAGCCTTCGTCCCTCACCGTCGGGCCCGTTCTCGCCGGCCGGTTTCCCCACAGGTGGTCCTCCCAGGATTTTTGGATTTCACCCCTACCCTGGGAGTACCGCCGGCGTCTCCCGGCCCCTAGCCCGGCAGTAGCCCCGGCTATCCTCGGGTTAAGCCCGAGGATTTCACCGGGGCCACACCGGGCCGGCTACGGACCCTTTAGGCCCAATAATCACGGGCACCACTCGGGCCGCCGGTATTACCGCGGCGGCTGACACCGGCCTTGCCCGGCCCTTATTCCCCGACCTGTTTACGGTCGGGAAAAGCCGCGTGGCCTATAGCCACGCGGCACTCCGGCTCCCCCCGTCACGGTTGCCCGCATTGCGGAGGTTTCGCGGCTGGTGCGGCCCGTAGGCCCTCGGCCCTTGTCTCAGGGCCGATCTCCGGGCTCCGGCTCTCACCGCCCGTACCGATCTTCGGCCTGGTGGGCCGTTACCCCACCAGCTACCTAATCGGCCACGGGCCCATCCTCGGGCGGACACGGCGGGGATGGCGCCGTGTCCCTTTCGGGGCCGGACCATTCCAGGCCTCGGCCCCTATCGGGGATTATCCCCAGTTTCCCAGGGGTTATCCCCGTCCCGAGGGTAGGTTACCCGTGTGTTACTGAGCCGTGCGCCGGGCGCGGCCATGCCCCCGCGCCCGCGACTCCCATGCCTTAGCCGGAGCCGGATAGCAGTGCCCACCGGCAGGATCAACCGGTGTTAAAGAAGGAGTACGGCCGCAAGAGCCGCAGGGACCACGGCACAGCCTAGCTGAGGCCAGTTTCTCCGGGCCGGACCCTCCCTCAGCCCAGGGAAGGCAGGTTTCCCTGGGCTGCATCTACTAGAGAGACTATACTGTTTGGTCTAGGCCGTGATATTTAAAGGCTACTCTATTTCTAGCCGTTTCTTTGCCCGCACGTAGACCACGCGGGCTCCTAGTTCTGCGCAGAGCTTGCGGAGACGTGCATCGCCCGAGACTACTACTACTTGTTCGTTCCGCAGCCGCAGGCGCTTGACCAGCTCAAGGATAGCTTCGTCTGCACTGCGTCCAGGAACGTTTACTACGCTAAACTTTTGCCGAGAAATATATTCCCGTACAGGCTTGCTTCCTGGAATTTTTTCTAGCTCTTCTAGAACTGCTGCAGGTAAGATGTATTCTTTTTTGCCCTCAATTAAATACTCTAGTTCCTTAAAGATATCTATTTTAAAGTAGAACGGAATGAACAGCGCGCTGGTATCAATTATTACCTTGACTGTCTGTTTGTTTTCTTCCATAAGATAATATAATTCATAAATAATATAACGAAAATATGCTCTCGAGGCGCGAGAGCTGGAAGAGGGTGCTGCGGGTGGTGCGCAGGGCAGACGTAGTGGTAGAAGTGTTAGACGCACGCGCACCCGACGAGTCCAGGATCCCGCGCCTCGAGGAGCTAGTAGAGGCAAACCAGAAACAGCTGATCTTGGCTATAAATAAAGTAGATTTAGTTCCTTATTCATATATAAAGTATTATTATAAGCAGTTCTCGCGCGAGTATCCTACAGTGCTGCTCAGCGTAAAGAACCGGTGGGGCAGCAAGAAGCTGCGGAGGAAAATTCTCGAGTGCACAGAAAAGCGGCCTGTAGTAGTCGGAATAGTTGGCTACCCGAACGTGGGCAAGTCAAGCATTATTAACATGCTGCGCGGCAGGCGCGTTGCTGCTGTTTCCTCGCGGCCAGGATTTACTCGAGGAGAGCAGCTGGTAAAAGTCAGCTCTAACATTTACATCTACGACACGCCTGGTGTAATAATACCTGAGAGCCCAGAAAAGCTGGCACTCCTAGGAGCTTATCCGATAGAGAAGCTGCGCGAACCAGAGAAAGTTGCTGAAAAAATCCTAGAAAAAATTCCGAAAGAGCTGCTCCTGCAAGTCTATGGCTCCAGCACTCTTGATGAGCTAGCAAGTAAGTGGAACATGACCAGAGAAGCTGCTGCAAGAAAAGTTTTGCAGGACTGGTACAGGGGAAGACTTGGACTAGACTTCCAGCGAGCAGCTGCGTGGAAGAAAATCCGTGCACTCTTCCATCCTGCACGGCACGACATTGAGCAGCTCTTGCTAGACTACAAGGGTCCGCTGCTCGCGCGCGAAATATATTATTACTTGCTGCCAAGAGTACCGAGCAATCTAGCAGAAATTATTGCCTATGTGCAGCTAGGAGACTACATAGTTGCGGTGCTAGTTAAGCCTAGGTTCTTGTTAGAGATGAAGAAATGGCTAGAGCAGGAACTGGAAAAGCTGGGAAAATACAGCAAAGTTGAGGAGTTCGGCGACAAGCAGAAGTTCATTGTGCTGGTGTACAAGAAGGCTGGAGCATGGTAGTCGGCATCGACGAGGCAGGCCGAGGGCCAGTGCTAGGACCGATGGTCGTTGCTGCAGTGCAGGTAGAAGAAAAGCAGTTGCCGATGATAGAGGACGTGAAAGAGTCAAAGCAGCTCCCGCCAGCAGTTCGCTGGAGAGTGCTGGCAGAAAAGTGGCAGTACGTAAATAGAGCTGCTCTCGCTATAATATATCCTTCATCGATCGATGCATACACAAGGAAAAAGCAACTTAATCACTTAGAGTACAAGGTTTTTTGCCTGCTGGCAAACATGTTCGCAGACAAAGTGATTGCAGACTTTCCTGAAAACCTTGGACAGCAAGGCCATATATTATTTGAGCAAGGAGCAGACGCAAAGTATCCTGTAGTTGCGCTAGCATCTATTCTCGCGAAGGTAGTGCGCGACTACCTTATCCATCTCTACCACTACGCCTACGGCGACTTTGGCTCAGGCTATCCTACAGATCCCAAAACACGCCAGTTTCTCGACCAACTGCTTGATCTTGACCTACCTATTATAAGAAAGTCCTGGAAAACTGTTAAACGTCTAAAAAAGAGTAAACGTTTAGAGGATTTCCTATGAAGCTGCAAGGAATAGAAAAACGAGAGTACCAAGAAAAAATTGCTGAAACTTGCCTAAAGGGAAACACTTTAGTCGTGCTGCCGACTGGTCTAGGAAAAACAATAATTGCTCTGCTTGTTGCCGCAAGATTGCTGGAACAGAACCCAGGCAAGAAAGTCCTGATACTTGCACCCACAAAGCCACTAGTAGAGCAGCACCTGCAGGCCTGCAAAAAATTTCTCGGAGAAAATATTGCTGTAGCTGTTTCTGGTAAGCTTCGACCAGAAAAGCGCCAGCAGCTGTACAGCAAGTACAGAATTATTGTTGCTACGCCGCAAACCGCAAGAAACGATTTGCTTGCTGGCAGGCTAAATCCTGCAGATTTTTGTCTTGTTGTCTTCGATGAGTGCCACAGAGCTACAGGAAACTACCCTTATGTCTACATCGCCAGGCAGCTAGTGCTGGCGAACCCAGACATTAGAATAGTTGGACTGACAGCATCTCCGGCAGACTCTCCCGAAAAGCTCAGGGAGCTGCTGAAAAATCTCTGCATCCGCTACATCGAGTTCAGAACAGAAGATTCTCCGGACGTCAAGAAATACATTAAAGGAGTTAAGGTTGAGTGGAAGTTTGTTGCCCTGCCTCAGCAACACAAACAGTGCATAGAGCTCTTGAAGGCAGTAGAGAAAGATCTAAAGGCTAAGCTGCGCGAGCTAGGTTACAGCGCAGAAAAACTGTCCAGTAAAGCCTTGCTCGAGCTGAAAAAACATATTCTCCGCGATTTTGTGCAGCGACCCGGCGAAGCAAATAAAGCTCTATTATTAGTGCTTGCCCTGCTGAAACTGCTGCACCTTCGCCAGCTTCTTGAGTCGCAGGGTACTGCACAAGCTAGAGAGTACTTGCGCGGACTGCTACAACAAGAAAGGCTTGCAAGAGCAGTCCAGTACTTATTAACAGATGAACGCTTTAGGCAGGCGCATCAGCTCATGCAGCAGCTGCAGCTTGCAGGTTACATCCACCAGAAATTCTACGAGGTGCTCAACATTCTCAAAGAAAAAAATTTCAGGAAGGCTATAATATTTGCTCAGCTTAGAAGTACGGCTAAGCTGCTAAAAGAGTTCCTAGAAAAAGAAGGTTTCTCTGCTGTCTACTTTGCAGGTCACAGTGAGTACAGCCAAGAACAGCAGCTAAAGCTTCTCCAAGAATTCAAGGACTCGGCCAGAGTACTCGTGGCAACTTCCGTAGCAGAAGAAGGTCTTGACATTCCTGAGGTTGATCTCGTGATTTTTTACGAGCCAGTACCTTCAGCGCTCAGGGCAATCCAGCGCAGGGGACGCACAGGCAGGAGAATTCCTGGTCAAGTCGTTGTGCTCGTGGCAGAGGGCATAGACAGCCAGTACTACTGGGCCTGCAAGGCAAAAGAAAAACGCCTGAAGCAGCTGTTGCAGCAGCTCAAGGAATTCTTGCCAAGCGAGGAAACACAACAGCAGCAAGAATTTTCAGGAAAAATAATAATCGATGACAGAGAAGCGAGAAGTCCTGTTGCAGAAAGGCTAAAAGAGCTAGGCATACAAGTAGAAATCCGCAGGCTAGAAGTCGGCGACTACGTGCTCGGAGACATTGTAGTAGAGAGGAAGCGTGCAGAGGACTTTGCCCGGTCATTGCTGGATGGCAGGCTCTTCGAGCAGACCAGGCAGCTAGTGGAAGGTGCTGTTAAGCCAGTAATTATAGTAGAGGGCGACGTGCTGGCTGCGGGCCTGCGCCCAGAACCGCTGTACGGCGCGCTGCTCTCGCTCTTGCTGGACTTTGGTATACCTGTGCTGTTTACCTCCTCGCCGGCAGAAACAGCGCTCTTGCTGGCCTTGCTAGCCCGCAGGCTACAAAAAGAAAAAAGAGAAGAGCGCATTGTTGCGCGCAAGCCAAAATCGCTGCCATCTATCCAGGAAAGAGTACTTGCACAGTTCCCTGGAATAGGAATAAAGAAAGCAAGAGCCCTGCTCTCAAGGTTTGGCTGCCTCAAGAATGTATTTTTAGCAGACTATCCTGCGCTGGCAGAAATTCTAGGAGAGACTACAGCAAGGAAATTTAAAGAAGTGCTGGAGCATAAGTATAGTGAAAAGAAAAATGGTGAAAAGTAATGGTGCTTGCAGATATGCTGTTTTGGGCAACGCTAACTCTAGGATTTATTTGTCTTATACTAGCAACTATTCTGCTTTTCATAGAGCTCAAAGAAGAGGAGAAGGTCGAAAAATCAGAGCAAGCTGCAAAGCAAGAGCATGCAGAGCAGCAAGAGCAGCGTGAGCAGAGAATTGAGTTAACCGAAGATGAGCTAAAAGTGTACAACTACATCAAGGAGAAGCAAGAAGTTCTGCAGTCAGACCTTGCCAAGGAGTTGGACATACCGAAGAACAGGCTAGCAGAGATCATCAAGAAGCTAGAAGAGCAAGGACTCATCGAGCGAGAAAAGACGGGCAGGACATACAAGCTGCGGGCAAAGCAGTAACTTTAAATATACATTCTTTTTTCTCGAACCTTCTTTTTCTGTCCTGAAACCTTCTTCGCCAAGTATTTCGCTCCAAGCCGTTTTGTAGCCTTAGCGCACCTACAAGGACTGGGAACATGCGAGGCATAGAAGCTGTTGTTGCTATTGTACTATTGTTAATAATGACGATTGGTCTAATTGCTATAGTCTGGATGATCTTTGGCCCAACGATGCGCCAGAGCTCCCAGAAGACAGGAAAAGAGATTGTAAAGACTACAGGAACGCAGGCAAGAGCCACATATCTTCAGACACTTAAGTCAAACTGTGAAGGTAATGTTGGAGGACACTTTATTCCCACAGGATTAACGAAAGGTTCTACAATTACATTAGATGCTGCAGGAGTAAACGTGACAATTACTGCTATTAATGACTTGAGCAACTTCTCGCTGTGTGTGTATAGGGCAGGCACCGAGTCTGATGCGCCTGTAGTACTAGCCTACTACTTCCTACCACAATTACAAACCAGCAACCCTACTCTTGCATGGCATACTGCTGCAATACAATCAGCAAATAACCAAAATGAGAACAAAGTTTACTGTTATTGTGTAAGTAATATAAGTGGTAAAACTACCGGAAAAATGATTTGCGGATGCGCATATGAACCATGTTCAGCACTAGGTAAAGATGCACAAATAAATTTCACAGATAATAAAACAAAAATTAATATAATTTTTACTAACGGTACATCTGTTTCAGTTAATAATGTACCAAAAGATGCGTTTATTTGTGCGTATTACAATGGCTCATCAATTTGGTATTGTATACTGAAGGATGGAAAATGGGAAAACTGCAAAAGAGTAGCTTAAAAATCAATTTATTTTAAAATAAAATTTTTAAATAATGCGAGCAATCTCTGAGCCTATTGCTTTTGTCCTACTACTAGTTTTTGTAGTATTTCTTATAGCAATCTGTGCTCCCTACTTTCTCAGTGCAGGTAAATCCAGCGCTAAATATACTGCTTCCACTGCTAAGCCAGCAACCCAAGGTATTGGAACTAGTTTTACTATATTATTGGTCGAGAATGTTTCTGGTCATCCGTGCGTGCTGCTAAAAAACACCGGCATAAACGCGCTGCACAAGTTCATGTTCTACTTTATCGACTCAAAGGGACAGCTTCATATATTTAATTATACAATGATTAATGTAACTAGTGCCTGCTCATGCAGCTACGGAGCACTCCAGCCGAGCCTGCCTCCTGGAGAATGCGGTTATGTTATTCTTCCGGTGAACTACAGCCTGCTCAAGGGACGCACACTCTACGCTCAAAGTGACTATAATGCACGCGCGGCCTACCTCGTGCCTTAGAGCCCAGCTACTAACAGTCGAGCTTGTAGTGCTAGTTGCCATTTTTGTTTTTATTTTTGCCGTGCTCTATACTTATTACTGGGCTTTTCTGCGCCACACAGAAAACACCTTGAACAAGGTTACGCTTAGCCTGCTGCTGAAAAATCTCGGCAAGGAACTGGCCTACCTCTTTGCAAGTGGTAAGTCTGGCAGCTTGCAGCTGTACGTGCCTCCAGGAGACTTGCTCGAGACAGACTACTACTCGCTGTACATTATTAACTCGGCTGCGCTCGGCCAGCAAGTCTACGTGAACTCTGTGCCAAACACTACTAAGGGAGGCATAGCCTTCGTGAACGCTTCCCAGGTTAACCTTTCCGCTGCTCCTTGGCAAAAGTTTGTCGGTGCTGGCGGCGAGCTAGTACTGTACGTTCCGGACAGCGCAGTCAATGCTACTTATTCCTTGCTGGTGAAGGCTGCACCAGAGCTCAAGCAAGCACTTGTAGCACTCGACCCGCCTAGAATTTCTGGCCTAGCAGTGCTCTCGCCAATATACTATGCTCCTGGTATCTACCTCCAGCCTTTCAGGAACTATACCGGTCCTGTGTATTTCGCGCTGAACTCTTCTGCTCAGTGGAAAGGTATAGAAATAATAGAATATGTAATATATAATAATACAATATATTTGCTGGCCTTCAAGGTCCCTTATGGCCTAGGCAGCATTCTTGTGGTAACCGATCCTTGGCTGTACAGGCAGCTTGCGCGCAAGCCAGTGCTAGCGGAGCTGCTCGGAGAGAACATCAAGTACGATCCGAGCACAGATCTATTTTATTCTAAATACAGAAAAATAATCAATCCGTACACTTATCCTTACAGCTACTTTATCTTTGCTTGCCACAACCTCCTGATCTTCACGCAGGGCTTTGCCAAGGTCGCGGTCTACAAGGTTCGGGGAGTCAGTTCTCGCGGACTTAATGCCAGCCTGTACTACCAAGCCTACACTGCAGGAGTGCTTGCAGTGCCTCTGCCAGGCTGTGGAGGCTACTACATCCGCAGCACGGCGCCCGCGAAAGTTTTTGCCTTCTCTGGCGGTGGCTTTCTTGCTGTGACCACGCAGCACGCAGTGCTGCCTGCAAGCCATTATATTATTGTTTGCGGCAGAGGAGCTACAGTGACCATAAATTTCTTGGCGCACGGTGGCTCTGTTTATTTCCGTCTGCCTTCTGTCTTCGCGAAGTGCTACTGGATAAACATTTCTTCTGCGCTGCACAGCAACTATGCGCTTGCAGAAATCATTGCTAGTGCTCCTGTCACTGTTTACTTTGACCTAGGAGCCTTACAGTTTGACAGCATCTACGTGCCTCCAGTACCTGCAGGCAGCAAGGTAGTCTACTACGTCCCGCGGCTCAGGTTCTTCGAGCACGGCAAAGAATACTACTACTGGATGCTGGTATATTCGGTTATTGATAACCTTACTCGCAGCTACACGCTGATGGACGGCAGCGTAACTCCTGTAGGCGGAAAGAAAATTTTATTCTATGCCACCAAGAAAATAAATTACACGGACCTCGACTTCTACTTGCCTCAAGGAAATGCAGTGCAGGTTGTTGCTAGTCCAGGAGTAAAAGTTCTTCTATTTCCTATAATTTATAATGCTAGTACTGGCAAGCTTGACGTGAACTCGAACATCGTCAACGGTTTTGGTGCTCTTTACCTGCTTGACAGCTTTATATTCCTGCCATTGCTCACCTCGAGCAAGCGCGCAGCTCAGCTATACTCGCTTGCTGTATATACTTCAGCGCCTAACCTTGAGCTGCTGTTCATGGCGTTCAACCTTTCGTACGTGCCGCTACTCGATGTCTACAATCTTAGCGCCTCGCAACTAAGCAATTTCCTTGGTCATCCTAAAATCTACAGAGCGCATGTTGGCTTGCTGCTCTATTACTGTAAGTTCAACAATGGCAACAAGCTGTTCTTGTTGATCAATAACAGCTTCCTTGCACAGCTAGAGCTGAAAGGATCCTGCAAGTGCTACAACGGCACAGGCTACTCTACTTGTAGCCTAGCAAAACAGCAGGTAGTGAGCCTGCGCTCTACTGCTGTTTATTATCTCACTGCTATAATTAAGGGTGCTACACTATGAAGCGTTTACTTTTTCTGCTGTGCTTTTTGCTGCTTGCAGTCCCTGTGCACGCCTTGAAGCTCAGCTACAGCTATGTCCAGCAAGGAAACACGATTTACTTCACGGTTAACATCACCAATGCCAGCTCTCCTGGCACGCTTGTTGTGGAGGCACAGCAGCTCTCAGGAACTTACCAAACAGTATATACAGCGCCCTACCCTGCAGGCAACACTAGCTTCAGCTTCACTGTTGTGCTGAACTCCCAGGATTCTGGTCAGCTAGTGCTCCAGGCAGGCAGCGTAACTAAAACAGTAACAGTCAAGGCCTACAAGGTGACTCTCTGCGTTAAGAATGCTGACGGTGCTATAATAGAAAAACCTGTAAGCGTTGTAGTTTCTTTGCCTAGTGGAGCTGAGCTACCTCTAAGCTTTACTGGTTGCACAGAATTTAGCATATTCCAGCAAGGAAATCTTAGCCTGCTTTCTTATCCTCAGCAACTTGATGGAGCCAGCCTTTATGCTGTTGAGCCTGCAAGCACAGTAAACATTAACGGCAACACTGAAATTGACATAGTATATAAAGTTATTCCTCGACCAGATATCGCTGTTAATATCGCTGGACAGAACTACACTAATCCTAGCACCCTTTACGTGCCTCCAGGAACTCCTGTGAAAATAACTCCAATATTCTATGATATATATTCTGGCAATGCGGTGCAGGGCACGGCCAAGATCTACGTTAACGGCAAGTTGCTGAACCGATCTGTTTTTGTTTCCTCGAGTACTGGTAAGTTCACGGTCAAGGTAGTTTTCGTGCCAGGCTCTTCTAACTATAATATTACTTCATATACATTTACTATAATTTATACTAAACACTGGAAAGTTCTGAGCTCTGCGCTGCCAGAAATTTATTACAGCAAAGACGAGCTTACCTGCGCGTACATTTCCAGTCATGGCTGGCAGCCAGGCTACACTTACGTGCTTGAGCCAGGAGTGTACACGCGTGCAATCTGCGGCCAGAACTTCTTCTTGCTCAACGCTTCCAGAGTTCACCTACTTGGTCAAGGAGCAGTAATTCAAGGATACTGGCAGCAAGTATACTTGCCGACACAGCAGCTGCTGTACTATGATTTCGTGGTTAGCGGGAGCGGTGTGCTGCTGGAAAACCTTACCTTTACTGGCCTAGCCCAAACCGCAGGCTCTATCCAAGAATACTTAGTCGTTGAAGGCAGCAATGCAGCAGTAAAGAACTGCTCGTTCTACTACTCTACTGGTCAAGTGTATGGCCTTGTGGTCAAAAATGCGCGCGATGTTTTGCTAGAAGGGCTAAAGTTCTACAACATTTCTTTCTTTGACAGCGATGCAGTAGCAGTCAAGAATTCTAAAAATGTTTTGCTGACGAACTCCATGCTCTATAACTCGAACTTCTTGTTGGTTGGGCCTGCAGGAAGCTACAACTTCAGCAATTTCACTGCAGAAAACATTAAGGACATTGTTAACTACAGCACTTCCGGCATCGCCGCTCTTGTCGTGCACTTCTATGCAGTAGAGCCAGCAGCTCCGCAGTACATTAGTCAGCTGAAAGGGCTCAGCTTGCAGAATTTCTACGTGCAGTACTCTGCGAACTTTAACACGCCTTACCATGACTTTTCTGCTTCTGGCAGCGGTTACATTATTTTGCTAAAAAATGCTAGCACCGTTAAAATAACTAGAAACAAATATAATGGTTTGCCGATTTTTAAGCTGCTAGTGCTTCGCGCACAGAAAGTAATTGTTAACTCCAGCAAACTCACTGGAATGACTACAAAGCTTGTTGTAGGCAGCGCACAAAAAGTAGAAGTGCTTAGCAGCGAACTGAGCAGTTATGCAGGTCCACTACTATACTATAACATTTCTTCGCTCGAAATAAAAAACTCCAGTATTTACATTCGTGGACAGCGGAACCCGCAAGCAGTCAGGAACGTGCAGTTCGCAGTTATCAGTTCCAGTAATATTACTGCTGTTGGTCCTGCACTGCAAGTATACTACGACACAGCTACTTCTACTCCAGCAATAATTATTCAAGCTTCAAGAATTGTAAGCTATGCAGCAGATGCTATCGTTGTCCAGGAAAACTTGCAGGCATTTCCGAACTCAGTGCTGCAGCTAAAACTGCTCCAAGTCTCTGTCTATGCTGCTAAGACAGGTCTGCACATACTTTCTGCGGCGGACCAGCTCGAAGTAGATGTAGTAAACAGCACTTTCTCTTCGCCAGGAAAAGGTACAGCAATCTACCTAGACTCGCTCAGCAGCTACCAGGCACTGCAGCTGTTCGTGAACAACTCGAGGTTTGTTTACCTAGAAACAGCACTAAAACTCAAAGATATACTCTCTGCCAGCGCGCAAGTCACTGCGCTGAAGTTCTACAACTGCACGTTCAGGAACATAGCAGCTGTGTTTGCGTTTAGCGATGTGCAGGTTCCGCTGAGGTTTGTTGCTGCGGAAGGAAAGTACAGTAGCTGTAAGGTTGTGCTGCGTGCACAGGCTATGCTTGCCACTGAGCCAGAAGAGCTTGAGCTTATTAACAGCACAGTAGTAGACAGCAACCTGGCAAACATCACCGCGAGCGACAGGTACGTGGAATACTACTTCGCGAACATCACGCTCAAAAATCCAGAATACGGTATAAGGGCAAGCGAAGCGTACAACATCTACTTAAATAATATATATGTAAATAGAATTTTAGGAAAAGACGACATTTCCACATTTTATTTCTATGGCTGCAAGGATGTGCAAGTAAAGCAAGTTGTAGTTAACCTGAACTATTCTCAGTTCTTCGCTGTTTTTGGCTTTAATGCCTCCAGCAACTTCATTGTTCAAGGAATCACTGTCGTGCCTGGCGCACAAATTCTCGGATCTAAGCTCCCTTGTAAAGCACTGCTACTAGTAGAGAACTGCAGCGCTTTCGCTATTTCGCGCGTTTCTGTTAACTTCACTCCGCAGCTGTACGAGCCGTTCAATGGCAGCGTTATAGTAATCAACGACTCCCACAACTTCACTCTCAGCGAGCTATCCTTTTCTCATCTTTACCGTATCATTAACGGCAACATCTGCCAAGACTCAGACTACGCGTACGACTTTTTCCCAATTACAGCAGTCACGATTTCCTCTTCCAGTGATTTTGCTGTGAATAAGGTGGCATGCGACGCGATTTCGCATGCTTGCCTGATCATTGACAGTTCTTCGCACTTCTTGGTCAAGAATATCAATACGCGCAATGCTTACATTCAGTACAGTCACTGTATCCTGTACCTGCTTTCGCGAACAGCACAGCTGCAGATTACTAGCAGCAGTTACGGAAAGCTCGAAAACGTTTACAGCAACAGATCACTGTTTTCCTTTCCTAGCGAAAGTGCACCAGTCTCGCTCTATAACGACCAGTATATAATTCTGGAAAATGTCAGCATAGCTAACACAGACTCTGCAGGAATAAATATATCGAATTCTGCAAGCATTGAGCTGCTCAACTGCAGCATAGACCAAGTAGGAGTTCATGGAATCTACGTGTCCAATTCTGAAAACGTTACGTTCAGCAGCTGCAGGCTAGAGAGTGCTCGGCACAGCGATATTTATGTAATTACTTCTAAACAGTTATTAGTGAAGAACAGCGCTCTCAGCGATGCAGGCTTCGCAGAAATTTTGCTGGATGGCTCGAGCGGCGCAAAACTGCTAGGCGATACTCTGCTTGGTGGCAAGTACGGAATCTATGCAGAGCAGACAAGCAATGTCTACTTGCAGCAAGTAAACATTACAGGCACTCTAGATTCTGGAATTTACTTGCTGAATACCTCGCGCGTAACCATTAACGGCACCTACATCTATGGTTCACGTGTTGGTCTGCACGTAGTTGAACTGCTCGGCAAGCTCTGCCTTGCAGGCCTGAAGCTAATTAATAACCGCTATGCTGCAGAAGTCGACGACCTTCTTTCTGTCACGCGAATCTATGAAACCAGCTGGACAAGCGTGCAGGCTATCTACGGAGCAAGTTCAGGCTATCTACTCTTCGTCAATCCGCTCAGCAAAGTAGTGAACAGCGACACCATTACCGTTAAGGACAACATGCTTGTCCGGCCACCAATTAATATCAGAGTTTTTGCCATCTATGCAGTAAACACCAGTAAAGTAGTGCTCGCTAACAGCACCCTCGAGCACAACTATCAGTTAGTCGCGCTAGTGAACACCAAGACTTGTAGCATCAACGAATCAAGGCTGTACGATGCATATTATATTCTTGAAGGTTACAACGTTACGCTGATAGAAATAGGCAAATCGTTGCTTGGAGCTGCACGCTACCAGCTTTACCTTAAGCAAGGAGACAAGGTTATCGTGCAGGCAAGCAACTTTTCTGGCTGCACTAACAGCACATGCATCGCCAAGGCAGAGGCGCTAAAACTGCAGCAGCTAAAAGAACTGCAGGTCTCTGGTTCTAGGTTTAGCAACGAGAGCTGCGCGATTAACTGCTATCACTGCGCTGCGGCCCAAATATATAATAGCAGCTTTTCTGCAACAGCACTTTCAGTTAACTACACGTTTTCTTACAGCTTGCTCGTAAAGAATAGCAGCTTCGAGCATGACAGTCGAGGCATTAACATATTCACTTCAAGAAACGACAGCGTTGTTGGCTGCACGTTTGTCGTGTCGGACAGCGCAGTTCAGTTTGTCAATGCTACTGATGTATATATAAGAAAAAATAATATTACTGGTGCGCAGCTGGCCATTTTCGGCGCAGCGTCTTCCTACATCTATATTCTTGGAAATAATGTAACGAAAAATAATATAGGCGTAAAGTTCACTCTCGCGTACCAATATTATTTCGGGTACTTCAAAACAGACGAAGCCTACGTGCGCAACACAGAAATTGCAGACAACAGATTCGCCGATAATAGAATTGCACTGTTCTTCAATGGCTCGAGAAACTATACAATCAAGAACAACTGGTTCATTAACTGCAGCAAAGGAGTTGACATAATATATGCTCTACTTAGCTGTATGCCTGTTCCTCCTACATGTGTTGCTGTTACGGCATACAATATCAGCATTCTAAATAATGTTTTCTACAGTACGAGCGAAGCAATTACCGGATTACTGGCAGTGCACCACGTGCTCCTTGCTCTTACCGGCACAAACACAACTTACGGATGCGGAGGAGATAGCTGCACATACGACTACTACAGCTGGCCAAATAACATTACCGTGGCCGGCAACGTAATCGTGGACAGCAACACAGCGATTAACTTCACGAATGTATATTTAATTAATGTAATAAATAATAAAATAATTAATGTGTCGCGCGCTTTGTATACTTACTGTGCCTTCGAGGAAAATGTTTCAGGCAACAAGATAATAAATGCGCGGCACGGCGCGGACCTTGCCTACATCAACGAGCTCTGGTTCCTGGATAACACAGGAAGAAACATTTCTGCCGAATTGCTGGAAGTCTACTCTGTGAAAAACAACACATACATAGAAAAGAACAACTTCGTTGAACTTGGACTCGCAGTCAATGTCAGTGGAGCTAGCCTGGAAAAATTAATCATTGCAAACAATACGTTCTGCCGAGTAAATAGCTATTCTTTCCTTGTAGTTTCTCAGAAGCACATTACCAACCTTATAATCGAGCAAAACAATGTCTGTAAAGCAGGAGGAGCAGCAAAGTTCAGTGTTGCGAGCACAGAAGTTATTATTTTCGATAACAACACATTTAACGTAAGCGGACCAATAGAGATTGCGTCGCACAACAGCGGATTCTTTGCTGCACTGTTCAACAAAATTTACAGCACTGCTAGCTTCTCGTACACTGGCACAACTACTATCTTGTCCGTAGGCGACGATGTCTTCGACAACGTTTCTGGCGGCATCAGGCTGAACCTTTCTAACAGGCAGTACGGAGAGACGCTTGTGCGCCTGGTGGTCAAGCACTCTGGTCCGCTCGAGCTTACTTCTCCTGGAACAGGTAATGTACTCGCGGCTGATATATTATTGCAAGACAGCAAAGGCTTCAGCCTAGACTACACCGGCACTGCAGGCAAGGCAAACATCACTAACGTTTCCTGCAGCGATCTTAGCGGTTCCTGCGTTAAGCTGTCTGCTAGCACGATTACTAACTGCACAGTAGTTAATGTGTCTGCCCAGCAGGTTCACAGCGGAGTAATAGTAAGTGCATTGTCTGTCCGACGGCTCAACGTATCTCACGTGCAGGTCTCAGGCTGCACTGTAGGTATAGAGCTAAACATTCCAGAACTAGGAAGTGGTGTGCTTGAGCACTTCAGCATCGTTGGCGCATCTTATCCTCTCACGCTAGTAACTTCTAACTTGCTGGTGAGCAAAGGAGGGGTTGCCTACAGCCCAGCAGTCTATGCAGCAGTTCAAGTCCTGCACTCAAGCAACGTTACTTTCAGCTTTGTGCAGGTCCAGCACTGCTCCGCGGCAGAAGGTGCAGTACTGATTAATGAAAGCAGCAATATACGCCTCTTCAACTGCAGCGTGGTCAATAACAGCGCAAGAGGTGTAGTTATTTACTACTCGACTGTTTACATCTACGGTGCAAGGATAGAAGGCAACGAGGAGTACGGCCTGTACGTTGGTGCGCTCGAGCCATACAACAAGAGCAAGCAGAAAGTTGTCGTCAACGAGTCCTTCATCTGCTACAACCCTCCTAATGTTAGCCTCGACGTGGCAAACGTTGAGTGGCAGCAAGCATACCTGGCAATCTTTAACTCGTACTTTGGGCAGACGCTGCCAGCAAATCCATACCAGGTGTTCTTTGTCGCGAACCAGTACGTCAACACCTATCCAGACAACAACCGCTTCTGCAACGGTACCCGCCGCGGACTGGTTGCTCCGCAGCAGCAGACACGCATCACGCAGAAAATTCCGAATATTATTGTGCCTTTTAGGCCAGTGGTAAATCTCTACGTTGTTACTGTCTTTGGCACCGACTGCGGCGCATATGCTGCCTCTAGAGTATTCAGCATTTTGCCTGTCTTTCCTCAGCCTAGAATTTACGGTCATGGCAGGTTCGTGCTAGTAATTAAGCATGGCCGCATCTACATCATCTGAGCATGCTCGAGCTGCTCACGCGAGTCTTTTTCCTGATCTTTGCTGTCTTCGTCTTTACTCTGTTCTCGCTCTACCTTATTCCTGCGCTGCATTCTTACCAGCACTACTACGGCAAGCAGGAAACCTACGCGCTTGCACGCAATTTTCACGCACTGCTAGCTTACTGCATAGTTTCTGCTCTTGTTTATGGCTACGCTAAGATCTCTTTTTCCATGCCAGCAACAATTCAACGTCACACTGTTATAATTTCATGCACGAAATACAATAACATTTCTCTACTCGTCATAACATCTCCTTTTCTTAAGTACACTATTCAGCTACCATCTTTTGTTAATTGCAACTTTAAGCTAACTCTTGGAGCGCCGGAGTACTATCTTATCTGCAAAAAAATAAATAATGAAGTACAAGTAAGTATGGTAACATGAAACCTTCAGTGCTTAAACAGATCCTCTCAGAGCTTCGGCAAGTAAAGAAAAAAGAGAAAAAGAAGGAAACTTCTAGAGAAATAAAAATTGTGGAATATAAACCTCCTAGCGTGCTGCAAGAGCTGCAAAAAGAAATTCAGCAGCAGCTACCAGAAAAACTGGAGCTGCCAAAACAAGAAGTTCCTGAACTTAAAATCCAGAAGAAAAAGAAAAAGAAGGAAAAAGAAGAGGAAGAAAAGGCAAGAAAAGAAACTGCTGCAGGACTAGAAAAGCTGTTCAAAAAAGGCGAACAGCTGCGCTCTGCTGCTCTTCGTCTTAGCAGTTTCCGCTTTCTTGGTAGCTCAGAAGACTACGTGCACGTCGAGGAATACTACGTTATTCCTCCGCTGGTCAAGGTAGTGATAGTCTACAACAAGAAGCAGGCTAGGTACGAGTACATCGTAGTGGAACCGGAAATTTCTGTAAAAGAAAAAGAGCTGATAGACAAACTCGAAGAAATGATAGTAGAAGAAATGGAAGTGAGCTACTTTGATTTTTCTGATCTCAAGGAAGCCGAAGCATTTGTAGAAAAGAAACTAAAGGAGATCCTCGAAAAACGAAAATGGTTCATTAAAGAATTCGAGATGCTGAACAAATACGGTAGCATTTCTCAGGTTGCTGCCAAGATCCGCTACTATGTGGTGCGCGACTTAGTATACTTAGGAAAAATTGAACCAATAATGCGCGATCCACACATTGAGGACATCTCGATGGACGGAATAAACATTCCAGTATATGTTTACCACAGGAAGTATGGCTCGATTCCTACTAATATAGTGTTCACTTCCCTGGAAGAGGCAAATGCCTTTATCATTAAGCTGGCCCAGAAGTGCCGCAGGCATGTGTCACTGGCAGAGCCAAGGCTCGATGGCCGCTTGCCGGATGGTTCGCGTGTGCAGGCAACTTATGGCAAGGAAATAACTCTCCGTGGACCCACGTTCACCATCCGTAAGTTCCGCGAGAAGCCATACACGCCAGCGCATCTCATCTTCTTTGGCACTTTTTCTGCAGAGCTCATGGCCTACATGTGGTTCTTGATCGAGCACCAACGCACCTTTCTAGTAGCAGGTGGCACGGCTTCAGGAAAAACAACCACGCTCAACGCTCTTACTTTCTTTATTCCTCCTAACTCAAAGATAATTACTATCGAAGACACTCCTGAGATCCGCATACCACACGAAAACTGGATCGAGGCAGTTGCTCGTCCAGGTGTTCGTGTCGGCCAGTATGTTTACGGAGAAGTGACAATGGAGGACTTGCTGAAGGATGCCTTGCGCCAGCGTCCAGATTACCTTATAGTAGGAGAGATTCGTGGCCGCGAGGCTAACGTGCTCTTCCAGGCAGTGGCTACCGGACATGCTGGCGCAGGCACAATGCACGCTGACTCTATCGAGGCAGTGATTCATCGACTGCTCATCAGGCCAATTGAGCTGCCTCCATCACTGCTCGAGCACCTCGACTGTATAATAGTCCAGTCGCGCCTGCGCAGAGGAGAAAAATTCTTCAGGCGCGTGATGCAGGTAGCCGAGATAAAGGGTATAGATATTGAGCGCGAGTATCCTATTTACGATATAGTTTACCGCTGGGATCCTAAACAAGACAAAATTGTGCAGATAAAAAAGAGCTACTTGCTCTACGAAAAGCTCGCTGAAATTTACGGCTACGAAGAGGAAGAAATCAAGGAAGAACTAGACAAGAAAATATATTTCCTCGAGTGGACGGTAAGGAAAAGAATATTCGACTACAAGGACTTCTACCACTATGTATGTAAATACTACACTGACAAGGAGAGGTTGCTGAAGGAAATAGGATACTATGAAAGCAGAGAAAGAGCTGCGGCTAGAGTCTAGGAGCTGGGAGGAGTTTTTCTACCGGCTAGTTGGTCGCAGGTTCGAGAAATTATTCGAGAAGAACAAAAAATTCAAAATAGCGTTGCGGGCTGCCTATATCCAGAAAACTCCTGGACAATACTTCGCTGAAGCGTTCAGCAAGGCAGTGCTGCTAGGAGTTGCACTCGGGGTTAACCTAGCCTTTCTTTTTTCTTTCCTGTATTATATTACTACAAAGAATGCCTACCTTGTGCCCCTGCTTTTTCTCACGCTTGCTGTTCCGTTCACTATTCTTGGCACACTGGCAATACTAGTGCTTTATTACATAAACCCATTTTTGGCAGCTTCCTCTAGAAAGGAAAGGCTAAACAAAGAATATCCTTTTGTTATGCGCTATCTTGAAGCTCTTTCTGCTACAGGACTCCCTCCCGCTGCACTTTTTCAGATGCTTGCAGAATCTAAGGTTTATCCTGAGAGCGCAAAAGAGGCAAGAAGAATAACTGCTATGCTGAACTCTGGCTATGATATTATTACTGCACTGCTGCGCGCGGCAGAGTACTGCCCCTCGCCAATGTACCGCAGATTCTATATTTCCCTTGCCTCGACTATCCAGGCAGGTGGCAGCCTAGAAATGTTCTTCAAGCTAGAAGCTGAGCGCGCACAAAAACTCATCGAGCTTCGCTACAAAGACTTCGAGAATACTCTTGCTCTAGTAGTGCAGATGCTGATAATGGTTGTGATAGTCTTTCCCTTGCTTACTTTTTCTGTTATGCTACCGATAAAAATGTTCCAGAATGTTCCTGCTGTGCAGCAGTTCCTTAAACTATCGCTACCGATTGACCCAGGAATGCTGATTCTTTTCATGAGCTATGTGCTCACTCCAATGATGATTGCACTGTTTGTGGTGCTTATACGTTCCAGTGCACCATGAGATGCATGGCAGAAAAAGGCTATGCAAGATTAACGCTGCTTTCCGCGATTCCGCTAAAAAAGAGAATAGTAGTTGCAGCAATCATTACTGCTGCAGCTGCTGGCATTCTTTTTTATCATTTCTTCACGGCCAAACTAAATTACATAGATAAGGTCAAAATAATTACTATATTTCTTTATGTACTTGCAGGTAGCATACTTTTTGTTGTGCTGCCTGAAGCTGTCGAGGAGGCGAAAAGAGAACGGATAGAAAAGATATTTCCTGACTACCTTCGCGACCTAGTGAAGGCGCTGCGCACAGGCTATCCAATGGCTCTTGCACTAGACTACGTAGTCAAGACAAACGACTACGGCGACTTTCAGCCGTACGCAAAAAAGCTAGCAGTGAGAGTTTCTTGGGGAAAGAAGTTCGAGGAAGAGATACTCGAGATTGCCAGAAGAATAAAAAGCAAAATAATTTACCTCTGCGCAGAAATAATTTCTAGCGCAGCCCGCGCAGGAGGAAAACTTGTAGAGATCCTTAGCGCTGTCAGCGACCTAGTCTCTACGGTAACTGAACTAGAGATGCGCCGTAGAGTAACGCTTAAGTCGCACACGTACATAGTTCTAGTAGTTTTCGGAGCCTACCTTGCAGCAATTTATATTATTCTCTACACTTTTATTCCATCTTTTGTGAAGGCCTACGCCAACTATTACATTATCCTTATTTATTTAGCAGTGATAGGTCAGGCCATCTGGTCAGGCTTTCTTGCTGGACAAATAGAAAGGCTGTCACTGCTAGCCTCACTGAAATGGGTGGCCATTTTCTTGCTGATAGTTGCCAGCGCCTATGGTCTACTAGTAGTGCTTAAGCCACCTATCTCGCCTAAAGCTATTCAGAAAGCTAAGCAGCAGCTGCAGAAGTTCGAGCAGACGGCAAACTTTACTAATTTTACGCTGCTCTGAGCGCCATGAACATCGTTAGCCTTGCTTTCTTTTTGCTCATTTTTGCCATGTTCATCACGTTCATTACTTATATTCTGCATAGACTGATTCTGCTATACTATCCGCAGACAACTTATGCTGCTGGCTTCCGCTCTGGCCTGTATCCGCTTCTTCGACGAACGTTTTACTTGCTGCTGCCAAAAAACTACACTTGCAAAGTAGTTGCCGGACCTGCACCAAAGATACCTTGGTGCAAGTATTCTGTTCTGGCAGATATTTGCATCATAAACACAAAATCTGGTAGCATCCCTGCAGCCAACTGCACTGTGCTGCTGTACAACTTGGATCCAGCAACTCTCAGCCTGTTAAGAGAAGAACATATAGAACTGGCAAACATTTCCGGTGTATTGTTTGCTGTTGTTAACCATCACCTAGTACTCGTGGCAAACTTTTCTGCTCTTCCTCTGCGCACACTCCACCACTTGATCAACGATTTTTACTTTGCTACTTATGCTATAAGTATTTACCAGTACTATTATTTTCTGCAGCATTCAGAAAACATTGGCAAAAGGCTGTACCTTGCTGCCGAAATGGTGCTTGGCGCAGCTCCATGCTTGAAATACATTGATGCGCGCAAAGGCCTGCAAGTAAAAATTGTTTTCTCTAACTTTTCCTGCAACTCTAGTTATGTGCAGCAAGTTCTGGTAGGTGCTACTAAATATATTAAACAGCTGGAAAATTTTGACAAAGATACATACATTTACGACTATCTCTTTCCTTTACCAGGAGAAGAGTACAACTTGCCGCTACTTCTCCAGAGTTATTTTTACCAGAAATTTTCGTCCTGTGCTGCAATAGAAAATGTCGAGCTAAACTACTCTTTTGCTGCAGTGGGCAACTGCAGACAAGCTTGCTGGCACTGCTACTTCGCTGCGCGAGTACCGGGAGCTCCTGTACTAGTAACTTATAGCCAGACAGTAAAAGCAGGCAAGCTGGTCCTGGAAGCTAATTATACACTGCCAGTAATATATTATACTGTGGCTGTATGCTAGAGTACATCGACCTCGCACTCTCGCTCGTGCTTGTTTTCAGCCTGCTGTACTTCGTGTTTTCGCAGTACAAACTTCTCGGTAATTTTCCTGTGCTGCAGCTCTACCAGAACTACCAGGCAGTCAACGAAGTTTACCACATTTTCCAGACACACGTAGTCCAGCAATTTTCGCCGAGCTCCAAGTTCAGCATTATATTCTACAACAACGGCAGCCTTTTCTCGCTTATTCCTAGCATTACCCAAGGAGGAAAGAACTGCTTTAACGTTACTCTTATCACCAAAAATTCACGAGGAGTTGCTCCAGGCAACCTAACGGTAGAAATATGCTACTAAGAGGCCAAACATTTTTGATGCTCACACTTGTAGTGCTAGTGTTTGCTCTAGTTCTTACTTATTTTTATTATAATTATGTTGGCGAATACAAGCAAATAAAAGATGTGCTGCAGCTAGGAGGAGCAACAAAGCTAGATCCTAGAGTTTTCCTTGGCCTGAAAGTGCTGCAGCTCTCGGTGCTTAACCTGCAGTACTGGTGCTACTCGCACTACTACATTTACAGACAGTGTCCAAACATTTCTTCGCCTGTTTGCTCTACCTATCCTAAATACTGTTTATTTGTACCTACTGCTAGAGGAACGCTGCCTACTACTGGTTTCTACGGTGCGCTTGCTAGCTACTTTCGCCGTTTTTACGCAGAAACAGGCTGCAGAATAGCTTACTTTAGCGTGCAGGCGCTAGGCACTAGTGATCCTTTTTATGCGGTACATTACATTATTTCCGTGCAGTGCTACAACGGAGAGCAGTTCCTGCTAGATTTTGTTGGTGTGATCGACAATGAAACAGGAGAAGTCTACGCGCTGCCTGGATCATTTAAAGTTTGATCCTATTTTCCTTGAGGAAGTCCTTGCTGGCAGGAAGCTCTCAACTGTGAGGCTCGGAAAGGCAAAGTATATTCCCGGCAGCGAGGTATACCTTGTCTGCCGTAATTTAGTATACGGGGTGCTGGTAATAGAAGGAGTAGAAGAAAAAAAGGTAGGAGAGCTGAAAGAGCAGGACGCTGTGCGCGACGGGTTCAAGAACCTAGAAGAGCTGCTCAAGTTCCTTTTCATGCTGTATCCCAATCTCGACCTTGACTCTACGGTAAGCATTATTAAATTCAAGCTAAAGAAACGGTACAGCGAGCCAGTGCCCCTTTTTTATGCTAGGCTATATGGCCAGAAGGACACGCGCGAGGCAGCACAAGAAATTCTCGCAAGCGGAGTAAGGCTAAAAGAGTACGACAAGAAAATTCTCGAGACAGTTGCAAGACAAGGTATCTATACAGCAAAGCGTAAGTTCGGTACAGACTTTTCCACAATTCATGGCATAATCAAAAAATACTGGCAGCGCATTAAAGGAACATGCTCGAAGAAACTATAAAGAAGCTAAAAGAAAACTACCAGCACATCGATTCTTTGCTGGTAACTGCAGGAGTCTACTTGCAGCAGGCAGAAAAGGAGCTAGCAGAGCTGCAAGAACAGTTCATTATCCGCTATTCTGATGATCCTTTTGCTAGGCTAAAAATACTGGCAAAAAAGCTACGGTGAGTGAACATTGCGCGTCCTTATCGACGAAACAATTCTGCACTCAGCTCTCTTTGACAAAGACTACTACTGCGAGAAAATAATGGTAGCAGGAAAAGAGGGAAAGCTAGAGCTGTACCTTTCTTCTTATTCTTTGGCTGTGTTTGCCCAGCAGCTGCCTCCAAAATCTAGCTACTCGCTGGAATTTTTTGAGCTACTAGTAAATTACCCTAATTTAACTATTCTTGATATAGACGCAAAAACAATGGTAAATGCATGCAAGAAAAGCATCGCTGCAGGAAGAGCACTTTCATACACAGTTAACGTAGAGCTACTGCGCACCTATTCCTTTAATTTCTATGTTACACAAGTAGCGAAATACAACGATGAGCGTGTTATTTCTCCGAAGTCCTTCGTCGTCTCCTACCTCTAGCTGCCTGAGGCTTGACGAAAAGGTAGTGCTTGTCCTTGCCCATTAGTTCAATTATAATTCTCTTTGCCAGCGCATCAGCAACGTTTTTTATTCCTGTGCGCTTTTCGATGTCCTCAAAGCTCTTGAAGGGCTCTTTTTCTCTCTCTTCAAGAATTCTTTGCATCAATCTTTTACCAATTCCAGGTATTAGTTCTAGTTCATGTCTTCTAGGCGTAATTGGCTTTGCTTTGTTGAAAAATTCCACAAATTCCTGTTCCCTCTGCTTTATTATTTCTTTTATTGCATACTCTAGTTCTGCCTTTGCGCTCTCAGAAATGTCCGAGAGTCTGAGTCTTCGACGGATAAAGCGCACCTTGTCGCGCTTTCCTGGACCAATGTACAGCCTGTCCTGTATTGCAACAAACTCGCCTTCTCTTAGCACTACTTCAAGGATGCTGAAGGTTTTTTCTCCTACAACAATCGCTATAGGCTCGCCGTTGCTGGTAATTCCAGGAGCAATATAGTCTATAACTATACCGTATTCGTCCTTCACCTCTTTTTGCCGCTCCTGCTTCTCTACAGGCTCTTCTGGCATAGTTCTCAGCTCCTGTATTTACTCAAAATTTCGAGAATTTTCTTTGCCTCTTCTTCAGTAAATTCTATGGCTTCTTCTTTTGTTATCTGATAGAGCTGTTCGTACTTTTCTGGCAAAATGTCAATTATTTTTACAATAATTTTTTCTGGAGCTCTTGGAACTGCTTGCTTGAGCTCTTGCTTGAGCTGCTCTGCTTGTTCCTTGCTCAGCACAGCAAACACTTCGCAGTACTTTTGCGTAAGAGCCTGCTCGAGAATTTTTGGCTCGCCGCGCTCTTTAATGTATTGATCTACCAGTTCCTTTACCTCGTGCACACTAATGTACTTTTCAGAAAGCTTCTTCATGCCTACCAGCGCAGAAAACTTATGCTGGCCAGAGATGTATAGGATGAGAAATGATTATTTTTGGCTTTTTTCCGTCATATACTTTTACTAAATAGCACCTTCCTCTCTTTCCCACAACTTCTCCGACTTTTCCGTAGAACTTAGGGTGCGGCATAGCAACGTGCACGCTTGGCACAATTTTTATTACCACTTTTTGTCCCACACTAAACTCCTTGAGCCACCAGGTTACAGGCACCTTACCGCGCATTCTTGGATGGAGAGAGAGCTTGTCGCGTGTTTTGTGGCGAGGACCGTAGGACTTCGAGCCAGTCATATTACCAAGTAAGGCAAGGTTATTATTTAAAAATGCTTAGATTGCGACATGGCCTACTCTTCCAAGTACAGTGCCGCTTACCTTGCAGCGCTAGTTTCTCTCTGTACTGCAGCCATTGCTGCACTATTAGCGCAGGTTACCTGCTTCCAGCAGCTCAGGTTTTTCGAGCAAACAGGACTAAGGCTAGAGCTTCCAGCATTTTGTAAAATACTTGCAGCTCTAGGTTTTGCTGGTGCCTATATCCTATTCTCGTGGAAAAGAAGAAAAAGAATAGAAGAAGCGCTGCTTGCAGCTATACTTTCTGTGCTTATTTTTTATGCTTTTCGTTTTTCGCTAAACTCTCCAGTTTTTCTTGCAGTGCTAGTATTTTTGCTAGTTATGCTTGTTAGTAATTGCATATATGCAATTCTTGGTGCACTAGCAGTGCTTGTTTTTCTTTGCTGGAAACTTGCGCTGGTTTTCTGGCCGCTGCTTTGTCTTGCCTACAAACAGAGAGCTTCGCCTAGAGCAAAAAGGTTGTTGCCTCTAGCTGCAGCATTGTTTGCTGCTGGCAGTGCCTGGAAGCTGCCCTTGCCTATTAATATAACGGTGCCGCTGCTAGCAGCACTCTTTGCTGTGCTCGCACTTGCAGCAGCTACAAGAATCCTCGCAGTAGCATATATTGCCTTGCTAGCAGTGCTCGCTTCCTTGGCCCGGCCTGCTTGCAGCTTACCAATTTCTTATCTAATTATAATATGTATTTTGATAATATCATATATTATATATTTAATAGATGCTTGCAAGCAGAAAACTCTGAGCGCTCTGCCGGCATTTTTCTTGCTTGCAGAACTAGCGCTGCTAGCAATTAGTCCAGCAGCTGCTGTTCTGCTAATTCCTGCACTCTGCAGCAACCTTTCAGCAGACCGTAGACTGCTCTTTTTCCAGCTTCTTCTGCTTTTTGGCTCCTCTCTCTCACTTTACTTGTTGGCTAGACTAACGGGCCCCGCAATAATTTACAGGCAGCTGCTCTTTTCCGCTAGTCTGCCAAAAAATATTACACAAATTTATGCAAGCAGAAAAACTTGCTGGCTCTTCCGCTTCTTCTTCCCCAAACTCCGCTGTATATCTGTTAGTTTGCAGCACTTGCCTGCACATGGATTACTGCTGGTAGACTTTGCTGACATCAACGTTTCTGTCCTTGCATTCTATTATCCAGTGCTGAGAAGAGGCTACCTGCTGTACTTTTATTCGCCTGCTACAGGCAGCATGCTAGTCTACGATGAGCGCTACCAGGAACTGTACTACCCTAGCCTAGCTGGTAGGCTGCCTGTAGCCTGCTTCTACTACAACGGCAGTAAGGTCATCAGCTCTCCTAGCGCCACCTGCTATGTGCTAGTTCCAGGAGCAATCCTGGAGGTGCCTGCGGCAGCACTCAATAATCGACTTTTCCTTGCCTTGCTCGGCGTTCCAAGTGCTGGAATGCGGCCAGTCTACGTGCACTTTCCCAACTTCTATCTCCTAGCACTGAACAGAAGCAGCCTGTACAACTGGTATGTAATCGTTAGTCTTGCAAAACCTGCTGCAAGAACTCTTCCAGTTTTCGCGGGCTAACAAATTTTATTTTTATGTGCACTACATCTCCGTGAGAAACTAGTTTTGCTTTTCTGTACTTGAACAGTTCTTGTTTATCTAGCCGCAAATAACATGCACCTCCTTTTTCGTCGTAGAAATCTTTTAGTCTTTCTAAGAATGCTTGCTTGTCTTCTGCCAGTTCTAGAATTTTTTTGAGTAACTCTTTCACTTTTTTGCCGCTTGAGCTGCTAGCAGAAAATATATACATTGGCAGACCAAATGCCTCTTCTACTTGCTGCACAGTATAATCTTCTATGCCAAGAATTTCCAGTAATTTCTTGACCTTTTCCGGATCTTCGGTAGGATAGCAAAATAGTCGAAGAAAATAATTAGCGCGCAGCATTATTCAGGACGCTTCTGCGGACTCCTGTTCTTCAGCCCACGAGATTTCTTGCCAGCAGGAGTAAGGCCTCGGAAAACTCTTCGTCTGTGGGTTTTTAGGCAGATCCATGCGTATTCAGGTCTTGCCTTTATCTGTGGATGGTACGGGTCAACGAGAATTACCTCAAACCACTTGTAGTTGCCGTCCTCTGTTATATAATACGAGGCCAGCACCTCCATGTTAGGGAACTTCCTGGCAGCTCGCTGCTCCGCGATCACCTGGTCAGAAATGTGCCGCGTAATCTTGTTCACTCCTTGCGTTTTTGGCTTCCTTCCAGCTCTTGGCCTTGTCTTGTACGCTGCACCCTTGCGCACACGAACACGCACAACTATAATACCAGGAATAGGTTTCCAGCCAAGCCTGCGCGCTCTGTCTAGCCGCGTGGGTCGCTCGATGCGCACTACTGCTGGCTGCTCGCGCCACTCTACTAGTCGCTGTTTCATCAATTCTGCCACGTATGATTCTGCGCGGTCACGGTACGCCTCAGAGATGTATTTATAAAAGCCCATGGTCTAGCACCAGCAACATAGCTTGCAGACAGCTAAAAATATATCTTGCTCCTGCAGCAGCTATATATTATTTTTCAATGCAATATGTATTATATATTTGGTGGGAGCATCCCGCTCTACAGCTCTACTGGCAGAAAGCTCAGACTGCAGGACATCTGGACGCGTGAAGACCTGCGCAACAAAGTCATTAACCAAGGCTACTACCGCTGGCTGCAAATGCTCAGTAAGATGCAGGAAGAGATAAAGAAAGAACAGGAAGTGCTGGCAAAACCTCTAGAAGAGGCTATCGAAGAAGCAAAAAAGAGGAAGAAAGAAAGAAAAAAGATAGAGAGGCAAGTACAGAAAGCAAGCAAGAAGAAAGCAGAGAGCAAAAAGAAGCGCAGAAAGAAAAAGAAGCAGGAAGAGTAAAGCATGCAGGAACTCGACGAGCTAGTTCCTCTTCAATTTACCACTACCAAAGAAATTAAGGTTCCAAGTAGACTGATAGAACAAATAATTGGCCAAGAGCATGCGGTACAGATAGCCAAGAAAGTTGCTGTGCAGCGCAGGCACTTGCTGCTTGTGGGTCCTCCAGGTGTTGGCAAGTCAATGCTGGCAAAGGCAATCGCTGAACTGCTTCCTGCTACAGATTTAGTGGACGTGCTTGTGCTCCCTAATCCAGAAGACGAGAACAATCCTAAGATCCTTGTGCTGCCTGCTGGCGAGGGAAAAAAGTACATTGAACGAGAACGGGCAAGGCTCAGACTGCAAACAGAAACAAGAAAGCGCTCGCGGGACAAGTACGTGCCGATTTTACTTATTCTTTCAATTGTTTTGTTGCTTGCTTTCTCTAAATATTTAGGAGAAGCTCTAGCCTCTACGCTACTACTTTTCATTTTGATGGTTTTCTTCTTTTACATGCTATCTTCTTTTATGATAAATCCTGAGATGTTTTTCCGCCAAGACTACAATTTACCTAAACTCTTAATAGATAACAGTAACAGGAAGACAGCTCCATTTGTTGATGCTACTGGAGCAACTGCAGCTTCCTTGCTCGGCGATGTGGCCCACGATCCTTACCAGAGCGGACCATTGAGGATTCCGCCGCACCTCAGGGTAATGCCGGGCCTGATCCACAAGGCACACAAAGGAGTGCTGTTCATCGACGAAATTGGAACTATACCCTATGATGTGCAGGAACAGCTGCTCACTGCCCTACAAGAAAAGAAATACCCTATTTACGGCAAGCACCAGGGTTCTGCTGGAGCAATTGTGCGCACAGACCCTGTTCCCTGCGACTTCATTCTTGTAGTTGCAGGCACGCCAGAGGATGTAGCCAAGATGCATCCAGCACTGCGTTCTCGTATTCGTGGAGACGGCTACGAGGTCTACATGAACGAAACCATGGACGACACTCCAGAAAACAGAATCAAGCTTGTCCAGTTTGTTGCGCAGGAAGTACAGAAGGACGGCAGGATTCCGCACTTTACTCGAGAAGCTGTAGCAGAAGTGATAAAGGAGGCAAGATACAGGGCAGGAGAAAAAGGAAAACTTACTCTTAGGTTAAGGGAACTCGCTGGTCTAGTAAAGCTTGCAGGAGATATCGCAAAAGAAAAGGGACATGAATATGTGCTTCCAGAAGATGTGGTAGAAGCAAAGAAGTACGCGAAAACCTACGAGCAGCAGTTTCTTGAGCGCTCGATTCAGCGGCTCAAAAAATACATGCTTGTGTTTACTGAAGGAGCGCGCATTGGCAGAGTTAACGGACTTGCAGTTTTCCTTGATCCTATTTCTAAGATGCCTGTTGCAGGCACGGTACTGCCAATAGAGGTAGAAGTTTATGGACCAGTTAAAGGAAGAAGAGGCAGCATTGCTGCTACAGGCAATCTTGGTAAGATAGCAAAAGAAATGATCAAGAACGCTGAACCAGTGATAAGCAGAATTACCGGCAAGGACATCAAGCAGTATGATATTACTATCCAGTTTCTCCACGGCGAATCATTCGGCGGAGTAGAGGGCACATCTGCAGGAGCAGCAGTTGTTTGCGCAGTCATTTCTGCGCTGCTCAAGATTCCTGTAAGGCAGGACACCGCGGTCACTGGAGCGATTTCTGTGCGCGGAGAAATCTTGCCCGTTGGCGGAATAAACAAAAAGATTGAAGCTGCAATAGAAGCAGGAATAAAAAGAATAATTATTCCTGAACAGAACAAGGATGAAGTGATTTTTTCTCGGGAAGAGCTGCAGCAGCGCGGCATAGAAATTATTCCAGCAAGCAGCATTGAGGACGTGCTACGCTGCCTGCTGCTCACGCATCCCACATAACATTTTAATTTTCTTTTCCTGAACTGTATTTTTAATGCATAGAATAGTTGTTTGCTTGCTTCTTTCTGCTCTTATAGTAATTAGTGCAGCTTACGCACAGACAGCAGTGCCTACTACGTTTAACGAGTCAACATGGAACTACCAAGTAATTTATATTTATAATATAACAAATAGTTCAAACCTCAGCAGAACAGTCCAAGTACTATATTCTCAGCCGCTGTTTAGCAGCAATACTAATACTACTAATTCTTCTAATGTTTCCAGTTTCCATTATCTTAAAGTGTATTTTGGCAACAAGCCTACTTCTATTATCAAAGACGTAGCAGTCACAAACATCAGCACTTATATAGGCGTGTTTTGGGCCTGCATTAACATCACTCCGAACTTAACGAAGTACAAGCTAAATGCCAGCGGTAACCAGTACATTTTTTGCTTAGTGCCTGTTGGTCTCGGTACATGCAATCTTCGCTTCGTGAACGGTAGGCCGCTCAAGCTCTGCAAGATCAACTTGTCGCCTACTATCTATTCTATTTATCCTTGGATTAATATTACGATTGAAGATGTGGAGTACCAGCCAAACAGCACAACACTTGAATTGAACTATTCTTGGCTTGCTCACAAGCAGCTAGATACGCAGCATCTCTGGATAATTCCGCTCTACAGCAATTCGAACATTAATTCTTCTCTGGAGAGGCACATAACTTTAATCCTGAACATTTCTCCTTTGCAGGCAATCAAGTTTAACAGTTCCGTGTTTGCCCAGTCGGATCTTGTTCTTCGCAGAGGATTCAGCACAACAGAAATAACAGTACATTACGGTTATGGATTCCCAGTATTTCCTCACATAGGCAAAAAACTGCTGGTTTATCCTGTTCCTGTACGCTTCAAGCAGCTCTATCCTAAACATATAGTGCTGGTAGTGCCAAACGGGAGCTACAGACAAGGATTAATCAATCACACGGTTTACAATGTTACGTTTAACATTACAATAGCTGCCTATAATCCGCTTTACGCTAAATCAAGGCTACTAAGTAATCACGTTCCAGTGATTTTTACTAGCAAAATCACTGATAGAACAAGGTTGCCTTTTAAGACAGGACTTAAGAATCGCTTGCTCGAGCTAGTTTTCCAGAACTTCACTCTATATAATATAACATTGAATATTATATTTAATGAAAGTTACAGCCAGTGCAACTTCACCCTCAACGGCACAGTTTATATTGTGGATAACGCTACGAACAAAACCCTTGCTACGCTCACCCCAATAATACATTATAAGCAAAGAATTTTCACGGTAGGTGGAGTGCACATTAAAGTCTACTACTACAACGTGACCATTCCTTACTTGCCTAAGTTCAGCGCTTACACTTTAATTAAGCTGCCAGTGCACTTAACTTGCATTAACCTAGAGCCGCCGCAACTTTACGTTAACTTCACTGTGGGTGGTCTGGCATCCCAGTTCTCGTTTAGTTATTTAGGACGCTTAAACTACAGAGCGGATCTAGTCTACGCATTTACTCGGCCACACTTTAACCACACTACTTTGTTCTATGCAAACTTGAGCACAGATCTGTTCTTGATCGACAAGAACCAGACAAAAACTGAAAGCGAGCGCACAAACAGTACCGTGGTTTATCTCTACAAGGCGTACGAGGCGCCTACACACCAGCAGTGGTTCAAGCTGATTATCCACTACGTTGCTCCGCCTCGTTCCCTCCAGCACATCTACGTATACTACTACAATGCGAGCTCCGGCAAGAAAACACTGATTAACAGGTACTGCCAAATAAGTACGGGCGGCAGCGAAGTAACCATTACCTGCAACATCACCGGCTTCAATATCACACTCTACAGGGACAGGATTATAGTAAAGATTCCTGGCACAGGCAAAACACCGTTCTGCGCGTACGTTTACGAGAAAATCTTCGTGCCCACGCATTCAGGCTACACTACTGTTACCAGCCTAAAGGACAAGTACTGCACGCCTTCCTGTATTATAAAAATATTAGACATCATTTATAATAACCGCGTGCACTCTGACACGCACAAAAAACTATTCTTTGCGCTAGGTGACTGGGTAACAGTGCACTTTGTGAGCACCTGTCCTGCAATTAAAGTGTTCAAGAACTGCAGCCAGAATGGCTGCTACCCGCTCTCGCGCCAAGAAAAGCTGAACTGCAGCCGTTCTGGAACTTGGTGGTACTGCAACTTAACAGCCAACATTACAACAATTCCTGAATTTTTCACGAAAAACTACTACATTTTTGGCTCCACGAACGTCAGTGCTCTCAACCGCACTAATCCGCGCAACATTAACATCGAGAACTTACCAGATTATATTACAAGAGAAGGAGCCTACGTTGCGCTGCCAGTCTACAGGCTGGTTCCGCGCAAAATTTTCATGTACGTGCCTTACTACGCAAAGCTGAACGGCAGCGGCGGAGTGTACACCACTTCTTATTATATTAATTATACCTATGTACTGCCTAGAGTCTGCACCGCGGTATGTTCGCGCATTCCTGTTTACGCGAAATTAATTGATCCGTTCAACTTCAGCAAGAACGTTAATGTAATCAGTTCTGTGCAGATCACAGCTACCACAAGAGAGCCAAACGTTACAATAATTCTGCAGCCTCAAGGTAGTGGCAATATCATCCCTTACAGGTTTATCCTTGACTATGCTAGTGCTCCGCTTAAGTCGCTCCGCGTCTTGCTCCACGTGCGCCTCACTGGCCAGCTCGACTGGCCAATGATATATTACAGCCCTAACGCTACGTTAGAGTACTACGTGCCCGGATCCTCTGTGCACTATAATTTCCGCTACGTTTACGGCAAGAACCTTAGCCTTACGTACAACTACACCATCTTGCCTGTGCGCTGGGTAATTCCTTATTATATTTCCTATGCAGGCGTCTTTCCAGACTCGCCTATCTTTGTGCTAGTAGTAATACCGTTCTACATTATAACGAACGAGACTGTACCGAGAGTAGTTATAACAGTGCAGGGAACTCACGGTCACGTTGTTGCGCACCTGCTCAATGTCACTGTATTTCCTCCTGCAAACGTAACCGTTGTGCAGAACGAGATCTTCATCCGCAACTGGCAGATTCCGCTAATTACTGGCTATCGTCTATTTCCTGCAGTGTCATTTATCGCAGAAATAGTGCCGGCAGCGATAAGACCGCCAGGCACAATCACGCTTAATGTGCCGAAGCAGATTAACCTTACTAGTCAACCAACTCCTGTAGCAGTGCACGGTGCATACCGCGGCGGCATTGCAGGATCTTTTGTGCACGTTTTCTGCTTCCCTAATAATACTTTTGACTTTTACGCTGTACCTGAGCACTACAGCCAGAGTGGAGTAGGTTCAGGCAGTTACGGATTTGTGCTCAACATTTACAGGCATGCAAGGACAATCTTTGCCAACAGGCTGTTCTGCGGAGCATTCCTCACGCTGCCACACTACACTGTGCCAATACGAGTCACTCTGGCAATATATTCGCCTACAATGATCAAGCACAGGCAAGTGCTGCCGTTCAACGGCTCAGCTGCAGACGCAAAGTATCCTCAAGTAATTTTCCAGCCGTTTAACTTCACGAACAACGGAGTCTGTATAGGTTACGACGTGAAGAACGTTTCAATTATTATTAACAACACGCTTAATGCTACAATAAATAATGTAAGCTTTATTTTCCGTATAGATAATGGTACTCGCCAGTTCTATGGAGCACGCATTCTCAAGCAAGTAAACGCTAGCTGCAGGATAACTGTGCACGTGCAGCAAAAAGAGTTCGTGCTGAACTGCAGCAGGTTCGGCCCGCATGGCTCTGTAGTAGTTCAAGTACAGGCAACACAAGACGACAGGTACGAGTTCACTTTCTTTAACATCACTGTGCGTGCAGGAATTTTCAGCTTTAACTACACGTACGCCGTACCGAACTGCGGTAGACCAATAATTTACTTCTTTCCATCTGCTTGCCACACAAGCGTTAACAGCACAAACCTTACTCTTGCCGTGCTGCTTGTTCCGGAGTATGGCTATCCTTGGGCACACAACGTAACTGCAACCGTGCAGGTCTGTGGCCAGGTTTACAGAGCACTGTTCGATAATGCACAGGTAGGGCACGTCTTCGCTTTCCGTGCTCCTGGTAGAGGAAGCTGCAGTGTAAGTCTTGTAAGCTTGACCGAGCACAGCAGAACAATTCCTGCTAGCCAGTACAGAGTAATCTATAAGTGCGGAGTTGTTGGTCCTGGAAGCGTAGAGCTGCGCTCAATGTTTCCGGCATTTGTTTTGCCACACGATACTGCTAGCCTAGACTTGGCGCTGCTAGGAAACACTAGAGCTGCAGTTCAAGTTGTTCGAGTGCAGCCGCTAGCACCGCATGCTCAGTACAAAGAACTTCTTGGTGCTAGACTTAATCCAGCAGAGCTGCACATCCTTGGCTTAGTTAACCTGCCAAAGCCAGCAAACGGTTCGCAGGCAATAGCAGAAGCTGACGCTGTCTACGGAGAAACTACACTTGCCAGGTACTATTATGTAGTCGGCCAAGTGCACTCCAAGCATCCAGTGAGCTGCACAGTGTTCTTGCGGATGCCGCATGAGCGTCGGGCCTGCAACCTTTCCTTCGAGGTAGTTGCCAGAGAAGTCTGCAGCGACAACCATCCTCATCCGTTTGCTCTCATGTATTCGGTCTACAGCTATAACGGAACAATCAGGATCCTTTCTGTGTCCCGTCCACTTATCTGCGATAACTTCACGTGCATCTATACATTTAGAATAAATGTTACACCTTACGGCACTTTTGGCTACATTTTCTTCCAGGTTGTTCCTGTTGACTGGTACGAGCTAAAGTACTCCTGCAGCACCAGCTTCTGCCAGGTACTCGTCAACACCAGCGGCGCCATTAACATTACTGTGGTGAACTTCACTACGCGAATTAACTCCAGCACAGTCTACCAGTGGTGCTACTGTCCTGGCATCAACAGCACAATTGTTGCTAACATCACTAACTTGTGGCCAGTAAACTTCTACCACTCTGTAGTAAACTTTAGCTTCTTGCATGCAGGAGTGCTGCTCTCAAACAAGACAAAGATAGAAAACCTGCTTGCTTGCAGCAGGCTGCGAGTAAATACTACGTTTATACCAACTTACCAGTTCTATCCTGCAATTTACCTTAATGTTTCTGTGCTCTATAATCATCAGCTTCTCGGCTACAAGGTCTACAGAATTCCGCAGTGCCCTCACTGCGCTACTTGCTTCAAGGTTAACGGCAGCGTGCATGGCACGCTTGGCTGCAGCGACTGGAGCCTTGCACCGAACTACCTTTACTACGTTAGTCGGCCAATCGAGATAGTAGTTCACGTAAACGTGTCGAAGAACCCTGCATGTCCTGCGTTCAGACCTTACATTTACGTAGTTCCTACAGACAGCCACTTCAAGGATGCTTACAGAATTGTTTGCAGGATAGTCAGCGAGCAGCACTATACTAATAGAACAATGACATATATTAATTATACAATAATATATTCTTGCAGGCTGTACAGGCTCGTCAAGCCAGCAACAATCGAGCAGCCAAGAAGCGTGGTCCTGCTCGTGTTCTTTAGGCCGAGCAAATACAGCAGGAGCTGGCTGCTGGGCAGGATAGTCGATGCTTGTCCGCACTTCTACAGGCTCTGCTACTACCACAACCAGCGCTGGCTGTACGACGCGATGGACGTAGCAGAGAAATTCGTCGGGCAAGGAGTGCATGTAAGTCTAGTGAAATATATCTGCGGTTTCCCTCAAAGGTTTGTTCCATTCTTGTACCACGAGTGCTTCGTGGACACTCCAGGAGGCTGGATAGACCTGCACTACTACCGCAACTGCACGTACTCGATTCCATTGGCAGAAGTAGAGTACGTGCACCCACAGTATGCGCAGTACATCCAGCGCGCTATTAGCCGTGTCTGGTTCAGGGGAGGTATAGAGTTTCCTTGGACGCTTAGCAGTGCTGGATTTGCCGGCGCTAGCTGCTCAAACCTCTCAAACATTTACTGCCTTCACGCAATCTTGACAGACAATAAATTCTATCGGCCAACAGTAGGCACCTGCTGCGGAAACTGCGGAGGCAGCGGAGCATGCAGCTTAGTGCACGGCTACTGCATGTGCATTCCTCACGTGATCAATCCTTGCTTCAAGGCAGCAGTGCTAGTCTGTGCTTATCGTGTGCTTTCAGGACAAGTAGGCAGCTGTGCTGAGGCCTGCAGGCTAGTAGTAAATCCTACGAAGGCCATTTCCTTGTGCTACAAAATAGTGAGCCAGCTGCGCAGCATAAACAAGCAAGGCGAAGAAGTGCGAACAGTGCTCCAGCTCTTCTCTCACATGTTCGTGCTCATGCCTAACGGCAGGCCATGGGCAGACATGTACTGCGATGTCGGCTACATCTGCAAGCTCATAGCCACGAGGAACGGTATAGCCTTCAGGGCAGGCTTCAGGGCAGGACAGTGCGTGCCTGCAGCCCTGCAGTTTGGCGTAACGTGTCCTGCACCAGCCTTCGAGTACTACGTGTCCTACCAGAACTTCACCTCTCGCTGCGAGCAGTGGTTCAACGAGCATAATCTAGCAGTGCTCTACGAGGTAGCTCCTCGCGTCTGCCAGTACATCCGCACTGGCTGTAACATCCACGCGGGCGGCACGTACGTGATTGCCTACAACCTTACTCATAGAGGTACCAGCGGCAGCTTCGGCTACGCTGCGAGCTGCGGAGGCTATCCTTGCAGCACGCTGAACTACGTCGAGCAGCTGTACATAGTCTACTTTAACGGCAGCGGCTGGATGTGGTGCAGGGTGAACACTAGCCAGGTTCCTCCTGCTGGTCAGTGCACGCAGCTGGCCTCGATCATTGGACACTACGGTGGTCTCGAGCAAGCAATAGACAACAACAGCAACATTAAGCTAATCAAGGTCAAGGTGCCTATCTCTATGCGCAACCAGGTAGTGATCAGTTTCAGTGGAACGAACATTTACTTGCTGGGCCAGGTAAAGCTGCCTAGCGCTGCTACAAAGGTATTTGCGGTGATCACGCCTAACCACAAAATCTTGCTGCAGTGGGTGCTGCTCCGCAAACCGCGCTACATTCCTGCAGTTCCAGAAACAGGAAACTTTGCTCTCTTTGCTCTTGCAGTTATTCTGCTTTCAGTAATACTTTACAGGAAGAAATTGCAGGCCTAAAAGAAATCAAGCAATGACTTTGTCTTTTCTTCTTTTTTCTCTTCCTTTTTTGCTGGTTTAGGTTTTAGCTCTTGCGCGAGCCTAGCAATAACTTCTACTGTTCTGCGCAGCTGTTCTTGTCTGTATTTCTCGACAAAACTAACTATTTTCTGGAGCAACTGGCCTTCCCTTCCTCCAAGTAAGTACTTAATCTCTTCTCTCGATAGCTCAAAGTAAGCTGCCAAGTACTTGCCATATTCTGGATTGAACTTAAAGATCAGTTTTAGCCAAGGAACAAACTCTCTGGCTGCTAGTTTTCGCGAAACATGCACCTTTGAAGCAATTTTCCCTGCAATTCTCTGCACTAGTTCTCGCTCACTCTTTGTTCTTGCCAGTATTTGTATATAGCTCGGATAGTGGTAGCCGACAAATTTCTTCGGTGTGCTCTTTCTGGCAAGCGCGGCAGCACCGACCATTAATGCAGTGTAGTATTTCAGGAAGCTCCAGTCGCCTGTTCTAAATATTCTGCCATAGAACATGTCTGCTCGAGAAAGGTAGTCGTAGGCATACCAGATCTCGCTAGGGTTACCGTACTCTCTAGGCACATTCTCTGCGATCCAGAACAGCAGCTCCTCGTAGTCGACATCATAAGCAGAGCTGTAGGCGAGCAGTGCAGCCTTTAGGCTGTCTGCCTTGAATATTCTGCCAAGAGTAACAAAAATGCTGTAGTCTTTCTTCTCTCTTGGTCCTAGATTTTCTACGTCCTGAACTGTTAGTCTTCTAGAAGCCTTAGCCAGCGCTTCTAGGTCATTGATTGCCGCGCGCACGTCGCCTTTGCAGCGCTCTGCCAGTAAGTACAATGCCTGGTCCTCGTATTCTATTCCTTCTTTTTCGCAGATTCGCCTAAGAACCTCCACGATTTCTCTGGTAGTCGGAGGCTTAAACTCTATTACTTTGATTCTTTTTTCTCTTGCATACTGTTTTATTTTCTTTACCGGTTCCGCGTAAGGATCGTTCGCTATCATGATAATGGGTTGGGTAGCTTTTTCCACGATTTCTGCAATAGCTTTTGCTCCGCCAATATCTTCTCTAGAATGGAGACCGTCAACTTCGTCGAGCAGAATAAGTCGGTACTTGCCAGTGAAGCTGGCAGAAGTTGCGGCAGCACCGACGATCCTTCTAATAATTCTCCAGGTACGCGAGTCAGAAGCGTTCAGCTCAACAACTTCTAGGCCAAACTCGTTGGCAAGAGCATAGGCAGCAGTAGTTTTTCCTATACCTGGCGGACCAACAATTAGCACAGCCTTAGCTGTTGGCCTACCTTCAAGAAAACTCTTTAGCCAGGCTCTTAGCTCAGCTTTTGCCTGTTTATTGCCCACGATTTCGTCGAGAGTTTTCGGCCTGTACTTCTCGACCCAGGGAAGTTCTGTCATATACAGGTAATTCTTGCGGCAGCGAAATAAAAATACTAAATATTTTGCCAAAACTACATATACTGTTTATGCACGAACAAGAACTCTACAACTACCTGCGCTACTGCTGTCGGCTCAAAACAGTCCGGTTTTACATAGCAGGCAGGTTTCTGCTGCAGGTAGAACTTGAATTCTACAGCAGCCCGGGACGCGGAATTGTGCGCTTCCTTGAAATATATCTTTCTGGTTATAAATTAAGAAGGATACACACCAATTTTGGCGATCCTAACTGCCTAGTGCTCTGCTTCGACAAATATACACACAGAAATACTAGCTTTGCCGTACTTGATGCTCTTTCAAAATTTATTGATACAAACACTAAAATAGAAATATGCTACTCTAGAGGGTAATGGGTCTATTAAACAAGCTAGCATTCAATCTCAAGAAAGCTGTCTTTGGAAAAGCTAAAATCTCTCAAGAGCTGCTAGACGAGCATCTCCAGGAATTGTTGCAGGAACTAATAGAGCAGGACGTTGACCTTGAAGTAGCAGAGCAGCTTCTAGAGAACATAAAGAAAAAGCTTGCTGGAGCAGAGATTACCAGGCACGAGGATCTAGAAGAGCGTGTCAGGGAGGCAGCGCTAGAGCTGGTGCCAGTAGAATTACTGCACTGGTCTATCTTTTCCTGGGAACCGAAAAAGAAGCCTAGTTTGCTGCTTTTCTTTGGCATAAATGGCAGCGGAAAAACAACTGCACTTGCAAAGGCAGGAAAAATCCTAGCAGAAAGAGGATTCAGAGTCTTGCTAGTAGCCGGAGACACGTTCAGGGCAGCCAGCATAGAGCAGCTGGAGCAGCACGCAAAGCAGCTGAAACTGCCGCTGTTTAAGGGCCAGTATGGTCAAGATCCTGCAGCGGTGATATATTCTGCGCTGCAGCACGCAGAAAAGAGGCTGTACGACATTGTTCTCGCAGACACTTCTGGCAGAATGCCGACCAACGAGAACCTTGTAAGAGAACTGCAGAAAGTGGTGCGAGTGAACGAGCCAGAGCTTAAACTGCTGGTGCTCGACTTGAGCCAAGGAAGAGATGTCTACCAGCAGCTAGAGCTCTACGAGCAAGCAGTAGGCATTGATGCACTTATCCTTACAAAATATGACGTAGATCCTAAACCAGGAGTTTTGCTGAGCCTACTTTCCCACTATAAAAAACCTGTATTTTTTGTTTCTTGCGGACAAGACTACACTGCAGTGCTGCCTGTTAGCAAAGCATTGGCGCAACTTTAAATAATTATTAACTAACAAAATACTTTGGTATGAACAAGAAATTCCTTCCTCTAGTTTTTGTAGGAATTGCTGTTGCGTGCTTTGCCTGTGCTGCATACTTGCTGTGGCACAAAGCATATTCTACCACGAAAATAGTCAATGAAAGCTTAGTCAATACTTCGCTGTTCAGCTTGCAGGCTCCTGAAGCAGCAAAGATCACAGCAACCGTGGAAATCCTGCAGATTAACCCTAACTGGACGTATAAACTGGCAATGGAAGGTTCTGGATATTACTATAGGAAAGGCAAAGAAGTGCTAGCACTAATGAATTGCACGCTTACAGGACTTTACAAATTTGCTGAAGGATTCCTCGCGGTGCTAGTTAACCGTACATTGATTGTCTGCACAAAAGTTATGTCGAACGTTACTTGTATTAAGCAGCAGCTTACAACAATTCCTAGCAGCTACGTGAACTACTCGTACTTGGTACAGCAGATCAAGCAGATAATTAAGAAATACAACAATAAATTGAAGAACATCCGCATTGAGAAAGAGATCAAGCCAAACGGAGAAGTTATCTACGTGCTCAAGCTCAACAAGACACAGCTCGAGGAAATGCTAGGAGTGCTCATTGACATGTACGCTGACCTAGCAAAGCAGGGATTCTTCTTCAAGAACAAGTCCATCGAGCACTATGCCGAGTTCTTGAAGAACAACAAGCAGTTCTTTATGCAGCTATTCAAGAACTTGTCTGCTAGCTTCTACATGAAAGTTGTTGCGAAAGACAATAAGCTTGAAAGCCTCTACCTTAACTTCACGCTTGCTAACAAGCCAAAGCACAAAGAACTGCAGTTCATTGCAGAGCTTAAAATCTATCCAGAATCCTACAACGAGATCCTGCACGCTGTGTTGCCGGTCTACGAAAAGTACTCCAAGAAAGCTCTTCCGCTATCTCACTACCTTACAGCACAATCTTTATAAATTCTTTTTTATAGTTTTTCTTTGCGCGGGGCCGTGGGGTAGCCAGGTATCCTTTCGGACTAGGGATCCGAAGACCCGGGTTCGAATCCCGGCGGCCCCACCACTTTAATTTCTTGGCTGAAGTATAGCCTTTGTATGGACTGCGTGTTTTGCCGGATAGTTCGCGGCGAGCTGCCCTGCTACAAGGTATACGAGGACGAGCACTGCGTAGCTTTTCTGGACATCAATCCTGTCAGCAAAGGGCACTTGCTGGTTGTACCAAAAGTGCACGCGACAAAAATCACAGAACTTTCCCCTCAGCAGCTTTGCTCGCTGCTTGCTGCGGTGCAGTTGCTAGCAAAGAAAATAGAAGAGAAGCTGACACAGCACTATAACATTGTGATTAATCAAGGAAAGTTGGCTGGCCAAGAAATAGAGCACTTGCACATCCATCTAATTCCACGCTATGGCCAAGAACAAATTTTTTCGTGGAAAACTCATAAATTAACAGAAGAAGAAGCAAAAGAAGTGCTAGAAAAACTCAAGGAATAAAATGCAGCCACTGCAAGAAATTGCAGCTCTTCTAGTTCTTGCAGCTGTTTTTTCTCTGCTTTTCCGTTTCCTGAAGCAGCCAAGCGTTATAGCCTACATTGTGCTTGGCTGGCTGCTGGGAACATTCTTCCTGAAGCTTAGTCCTGTGCTGCAGCTGCTAGGTAGTTTAGGCATTGCTAGCCTGCTGTTCATTACTGGCCTGCACCTTAAACCAAGAGAGCTGCTAGCAGATAGGCAAGTAGTCGCTGTCGGCACTCTCCAGTTCCTCCTGCTCACCCTACTCTATGTCCCATTGTTTTACTTCCTGCAGCATTCTCTTCCTGCAGCACTTTTCCTTGCAGCATCGTCTAGCTTTGCAAGTACTGTGATCGCCACTAAGCTGCTCTCAGACACAAAAGAACTGGATACTTTTCACGGAAGGAAAGCCCTGGGAATCCTTGTGCTGCAAGACATTTTTGCAGCAGTGCTCATTTTCTTTGCTGGTGTGGGCAAGCTAAACTTTCCTGTGCTTGCAGGTCTAGTAGCGCTGCTCGTATTTTTTAATACTGAGAGAGTAAGAAAACTGCTCGACAAGCTACTGGCCTACATGGCAAGGTTTCCGGAAGAGCTGTTCTTGCTTGGCTTTGGCTGGTTCCTTGGCATAGGCTTGCTCTTTTCCTGGGCTGGGCTGTCGCTTGATCTAGGAGCGCTTGTTGCGGGCATGCTGCTAGGAGAAGTTCTCTACAAAGAACACCTTGAAGCAAGGCTAAGACCTCTCAGAGACTTCTTCCTTTTGTTTTTCTTTGTTTACCTAGGTGCGCAAATTCACGGATTTCCGGCATTTAAGCAGCTCGTGTTTTTGCTGCTAGCTGCAGCTTTTCTTGTCTCCAGCAAGCTAGGAATTACCTACTTGCTGGGCAGAAGGTACTGGTCCAGGAAAACCTCGCTACAGGTAGCACTGTACCTTTCTACCGCGAGCGAATTTTCCTTCATTCTCGCCTATCTAGCAGAACCTCTACTGCAAATCAACCTTGCCCAGTACTACCTGCTCTTGTTGTTCTCTATCTTTTTTGCTGTTGGCCTTATCCAGGCAAAGAAACTGCTGCTCAAAGTAGCCAGAGAACAGCCTCCGAGGCTCAGCCATTCCTACAGAATAATTCTCCTGGGCTGTGACCGCCTTGGCAGCAAGATTGCCTGGAAGCTGCGCGAGCTAGGTCTACAAGACGAGCTGCTTGTAGTCGACATTAATCCGCAGATCGTGCGCGATCTTCTCCGTCAGGGTTACCGTGCAATCTACGCAGACGCTGCAGATGCCTACTTCCTGGAATCGCTGAGCCTGGACAAAACAGAGCTGCTCGTATCTACGCTGCCCTCTCCGGACGACAATGCTCTTATCATAAAGCACGTGAAGTTCAGGAAACCAGAACTCACTGTAGTCGTTGTTGCTAGCACAGTAAGGGATGCGCTCCAGCTCTACAAGGCAGGAGCAGACTATGTAGTCTTGCCCTACTTCCTTGCAGCAGAAGTACTCGCAGAAATGGTAGAGCAGTTTTGCCGCGAAAAGCAGCTACCAAATACAAAACTAGAAGAACTAGTGAAAAGGCTGTGCGCGCACCAGGAGCACCCAGAAAAGCTCTGAGTGCAGCTTTTAAAAACATGCTAGATTTTCCCTTGAGCCAAACTTCTAATTATGCGCGCGCAGATTAATGTTTGGCTATGAAGATCATTCCTGACGACATTGCTGGAAGAATAGAACAGCTCGAAGAAAAACCTGCACTCAAGGTGCTGCGGACCGAGCATCCTGCACTTCCTTTGCTCGAAGAATTTCTGCAAGAGCTGGCTTCTCTCAGTGTGCAGCTCCAAGAAGGCGAGCTGCCGGCAGAACTTCAGCCAGTGCTCCGCTTTCTCGGCATCCGTAACCCTATAGGTTATTTTTGCGAAAGACTGGTTTTTCTAGGTGTTCCTGCAGCGCTAGAAAGCCAGGTGCTGTTGGCAGATCTCGAGCTGCTAGCAAGGAAGCAGCAGCCAATAAGCCTGCAGCTCTCGGGAACTATCGTAGTGCTGAGCACATCTTACTGTCCTTACTGCCCTTACATGGCAGTGCTCGCGCACAAAATAGCTGCAGGTAGCCCAGGAATTTATGGCGTAGTAGTCTCGCTGCAAGAATATCCTGAAGTGGCCGAGCGCCTCTGCTTGCAGGCAGTACCCTGCACGCTTGTCTTCAAGAACGGAGAGCTTGTCGCTGAGTTTTACGGCATAAGACCCGAAAGGCTGTTCCTCAAGGAGCTCGAGGAATGGCTGAAAAAATGAAAGTTCTAATTATTGGCTGCGGACCAGCAGGCATTACTGCAGCCATCTTTGCCAGCAGGCTAGGCCTGGAACCTGTGCTGGTCTGCAAGGAACCCTGCGGGCAGCTACCGGTAATTGCCAGGATCGAGAACTATCCCGCGCTCCCGGGAATTGCTGGCACGGAACTCTGCAGCAGGCTGCTCGAGCACCTTAATTTCTGCGGCATTGAGCCACTGCACGACGAGGTTGTTTCCTTAGAGAGAACCGAACAGTTTGCTGCCCGCACTGCTAATGGAGCAGTCCTAGAAGCGCCTGCAGTTATTCTGGCCACAGGTTCTAGACGAAAAAGGCTAGACATTCCTGGAGCACAGCTGCCAGGAGTGCACTACTGTGCGCTGTGTGACGGCGCGCTCTATGCAGGCAAAAAAGTGGCAGTGATTGGCTGCGGCGCAGGAGCAGCGCACGATGCACAAGTTCTCCTAAACTTAGGAGCAGAAGTCTACATTATCTGCAGGAGCAGGCCAAGAGCAAGAATGCCTCCAGGAGCCAGGATAGTTTACGGTAGGCCCACAAGAGTCCTGGGTTCGCGGAGAGTAGAAGCAGTAGAGATCGAGCACGCAGGAAAAAAGCAGGTACTAGAAGTTGCTGCAGTGTTCGTTGCCATAGGCCAAGAACCCTGCAGCGAGCTTGCGCGGCAAGTAGGCGCACAGCTCGACGAGCAGGGAAGGGTAGTCGTTGACTGGCGCATGCGCACAACAGTGCCTGGGCTGTTTGCTGCAGGAGATGTCTGCTCTCTAGGAGCCAAGCAAATAATAGTTGCGGCAGCGCAGGGCGCACAGGCAGCGATCTCTGCAGCAGAATTTCTTGGAGCCCCGGGCGGGATTTGAACCCGCGACCTCCCGCTTACGAGGCGGGCGCTCTGCCAGGCTGAGCTACCGGGGCGCACTCTGTTTTTCTTGCGCAGCTCAATAAAAAGAATTTTAGAGGTTAACGTCTGCCAGCAGCATTACTGTGCAGTTCCTGTAGTGCAGCCTGCACCAGTGCCACCAGTGCATGAACTGGGTCTGCTTCACTGCAACAGTCACGCTGAAGATCGCAGAGTAAGGTGCAGGATAGCGCGTGATGCTGTAAGGCGTTGACCAGGCATCGCTGTCAATGATGTTTATTCCTGTGGCCTGGCCAACTATTCTCGAACCTAGGCCAAATATCCAGTACATAGGGTCAATTACCTGCAGGATACCTGCAGGCTTAGGTGCTGGCTGGAAGTCAGAATAGATAATGTATGGCTTGTAGACAAGGAATGCCCATCCATGGCTCGTGTTTACCAGGATAACCCTTTCTGGTGTAAAGTAGATACTCTGCTTTGTCCATGGATAATAATAGCTCTCCGGCTCGAAGATCGAGGTTCCTAGTGCGCTGTCAATTGGTGCAAGGATCTTCTGGAACAGCACCATGTTAATGTTGCTCGTGTCTAGTGCTGCAGGAAAGATCAGCTTTGAGGTTATCCACCATGTTGTCAGCCACTCGTAGGCTAGTGCAAGAAGGTAGAAAGGTCCACCAACGAAGAACAGGATCCAGCCAAGTGGTATTGTTACCTGTATCTGGTAAGATGCTGTCCTGCTGGAGAATGCTTTCTCGAACTTGCTGTAGTTGGCAATGTAGTAGAAGTTGCGCGCGTTAAGGAAGAACACTGGCTTCGAGATGAATTCTAGGTTCTTTGTGGAATAGCCCGCGATCAGCGAAAGCGTTGCAGGATAGATTCCTGCGTGCCAGAACCAGATGTATGCAGAGGTGTTTGCCACAATGATGCTGATGTTCTTCCTTGCTTTGATGCTGTGGTTGAGCAGCCACTTAATGGCAGAAAGTGTTGCATTGTACTGGGTTTCTGCTAGCTCGTAGTAGCCTAGGCCAGGATAGGCTGGAGCGACAGAGAACACGCGTGCAGGCAGCGCGTGCACCAGCCTATAAATTGTCACAGTATGGTTGTAGCTCTTTTCTTCGCCAAGAATGGCCACGTAGAACTTGAGCGGATAGCTGATGTAGAATGGATAGTAGTTGAACTTTATGCTGTAAAGCGTTATTGGGCCGAAAGTTTTGCTGTACTCTACGTGCAAGTAAATGTTTGTTAGAGGCGTGGTTGCGTAGCCTAGAGGAACTGCCAGCGTAGAGGTGAACAGCAAGCTGTCGTTGTACGCTGTGATGTATACTCCGCTGGTAAACATTGCCTTGCGGAGCTCCCTGTCTAGGCCAACAGAGTAGCCTACAGGACTGATGCCAAGGCCAGTAAAGACTGGCTCGTAGCCTGCAAGCGCCCTGGTAATGTATAGCTGATAAAGATTAGCGTAGCCTTTGCCTGCTGCCTTTGCCAGCGCAGAACAGAACTTGTTTAAGTAGTCTAGCACTGCAGTGTGCTCGTAGTAGTGGTAATACTGCGGTAATCTCGTCAAGAACGAGTAGCACGTGTAGAATGCAAGTTTCTCTGCTTCTTTCTGCTCTCCGTTTGTCGCTAGCTCGTAGATTACCGGTATTTGTGGCAGCTTCCAGAACAGTGCAGGGTCATTCTCGACAGCCTCCATGAACTGGCTGAACAGGTTGGTGAAATCAATGTGCAGCTTGCCTTGCTCGATAGCATTCCAGATACCCTCAAGCAGCCTAACTAGCTCGACGCTGCCCATGCTAGAAACTACTACAGTATAGGCAGGATAGTAGTCAAAGAGCTGGTAGCGGTCGACCACTGCAGGATAGACTGGGAACGTGCCTGCTATCTGGGCGAGCTGAGGGAAGTCCCTCAGTGCTTTATATAACCAGTAGAGTACATAGCACTGCCCGTTCTCGTACTTGCCGAAGTACAAGTAAATGCAGGCAGCCTTGTAGAAGGCGTTAGTGTTCTTGATTACGTACACAACCTTGCCGGTGTGCAGCACAAAGAGCTGGAGCAGCTGCTCGGTAGTAAGGTTGTTTGCAGGATATCCGTTGTTCTTTGCCCATTCTTTGATCAGCTTCACTACATTATCGTAGTGCGAGAAGACGTTGGTTGCTGCCTGCCTTGCAATTCTAGGAACGTTTACAGTAATGGCAAATCCGAGGTCGCTGAACGGAGGATAGTTAGGCATGACATAAGTAAAGCCAAGGATAGCTGTGGCAATGATGTTCAGCGCGGCAATGACTGCGGCTGCACCTATTCCTAGAGTAAACATGGCAAGCAGCGCAATTCCGATAGCGATTAGAAGTATTCCTAGAATTTCTCTAAAGATGTGCGCTGGAATGCCGAAGATCCTCTGTTCTTCTTTCCAGATTAGCTTGCCTATAGGGTTGAGCAGCGGCGAGCCGCCTGCAACGTCGAACGGAGGCACTGCCACGTACACAAAGTTCACAGTATCTGACCATACATAGCAAGAGTATGTATGATGCAAGATCCATGACTTGAGCGGAGAAATCATCGGACAGAAAGGCGAGGTGCAGAAACCAGACTCGATGTTGTAAGTAATCATGTAGCCGGTGTTTTCTGGGTTAGTTGCCTGCATGTAGCTCGAGTACTCGATGCCAGACATGATGAAGTTGATGCCTGCAAAGATGTACAGTATAGGCATTAGCCTGTCAAGGAACTCGAGCGCGCACCTGAAACAGCCAATGAACCGCGCAAATGCCTCGATGTCAGTTCTCCTGAGCAAGTAGCTCATTTCTAGCAGAGGAGCGAAATACTTGCGAGCAGCAAGTATTATCCTGTCTAGTCCGCCGAGAGTGTCTGCCTCGTCTGCCAGTGCAGACATTACGCTGAGAAAGTCGCCGCGCAAAAGATTACCATAGTTTAGAGGGAGCCCGAATTTTTGCCTAAGAGTAATAATAAATACATCTATTATCTCTTTTTCTGTTTGAGAAAGGTCTCTGTAGAAGTTAGCTCCGCAGGCAAGTTTACCGAGCGCAGTAACGAGTGTCTTGATGTTGTCGAACGTAACAGTGCTCACCTCTTTCATGCCTTCTGTTGCCTCATCGATTGTTTGCAAAATATCTTGCACAGACTGAGAACTGATAGTAGATCCTGGCGTGAGCTGTTGCTTTAGCTGATCTAGCTTGTTCATTAACTTGTCTAGAACAGCTATTTCATCGTCTATCACTTTTTTACCTTTAGGAAACTTCTGCAAAGTTTCAGACAGAGCATCCTCGATTGTTCGGATTATTCTATCTTTAGGTATTTTGCCGCCAAATCTTTGCCATAGCACCTCAGCGTACCTATCTAGTAGCCTGCTAGAGGCAACGTACAGTGCTCTGCTTACACCGCCTTTCGTGGTGAGCGCTAGGTGCTCCAAACTTTCAAATACATCGTCTGCTAGCCTAGCCTTGAAAGCGTTCAGCGAATTCCTGTAAGTGTTTATGTCCTCCTTTATGTCATTTATTAGCTCGCTTAGATCCTTTGCAAGGCTTTCTGTTACTTTGTAGTTGTTGTTCTTTAATTCATCTAGCAGTTCTTCGCATTCAGCCAGACTATTTCTTAGCTTTCTGCCGCCTTTTATGTAGTAGTAGATCTGCAGAAACGACTGAAGAGCAACAAACTCTCGCTGTATTGCGGAATCTTTTCCTTTAATCAAGAATTTCTCTAGCTTTTCTTTAGGAACACCAAATTGAACTAATGTCTCTAGGACCTTTTGTTCAATATTTACATAATTCTGTACAATAAAATTCTCGATGTCAGCCTTTAGCCCATCTATTGGTGTTGCGATAGACTGCAAGTAATTCTTTGTGTCTTTCAGCACAATTCTTATGTCTTTCAGATCCTTTTCTGCAGACACTAAACTTTTGATGATGTCTTCTGATTTCTCTATTTTCTTAATTAACTTCTCTAGATCATTTATTTTTTCATCGCTCTTTTCTAAGTAGCTAATAGCATTTTTTAGCACTTGAGATACTTTTTTCAGACAGTCGCGCAGCTTGCCGATGTCTTGTTTATCGAGTACATTGCTTAGGCTGATTGTGCTGGTCACAAAAATGTTATAGTTTTTGTCTAGATAGTCGAGAAGCTCGTCGTACGCAGAATACATGTTTATGGCTGCAGAAATCTTTTTTTCTACTTCGTCTATACTATAAATCCTTTGTTCAAGCTTATCCAGATCCTCAAGAATAGTATTAAATGTTTTTAGAATATCTTCTTTCTTTACAGTCCCGCCGTTCTTGATTTTATTAATATAATCAAGCAGAGTATTTATGTTGGATGAAATTCTTCCAAAATAATCATCAATAATAGCTATGTCTTGCTCGAAGAAGCTTTTTGATACCTTAGGTAGGCTTGAGCTGAATTTATAGAATTCCTCGAGCAACCTAGCAACAACGTACTCTGCAACTTTTCCGACATTGCCCTTCTTCATTTCTGCAATTACACTCGCAGGAAATTCCATTCCTAAAATATACTTTTTGACGTCTTCTGTATCTACGGTCTTTTGCAGTTCAGGGAATATTTTATACCAGAACTGCCAGGCCAGCTTTGTGCGTTGAGGCAATTTTTCGTAAACGTTTAGTTCAATGAGCGGCCAAACAAGCTTCATTATTTGCTGCTTTTCTGGTTCGGCGATCGCGTCTAGCAGCTCTTTGAGCGCTCTCTGCGTTAGGCCAAAGCGCTCAAAGGTGGTATATACATAGGCTTTCTTGACGTCAAAGGTCAACGAAGCAGCCAAGTCGTTTTCGAGCACTTGGTAGCGTTTTAGTGTTTCGTACCTGAGTTTTCCTAGTCTCCATTCTGGAGTGAATATTTTCATCCTAATGAACTTTCTAAATGCAGGCAAGGAAATGTACAGCCTGAGCAGTTTATTGTAGAAGCGCAGCGCTAAGTTAGAGTCTTCGATTTTTCCTCCTATTAGCGCAATTAGACGAACAGCAGGTTCGGAGTACAGTACTCTCTCTGCTAGGCCATATATTATACGCTCTGCTAGGTCTGTTGTGACCCAAGCAGTGTCTAGCATGTCAGTAATAGTACGGGGAGCCTGCATCGCAACGGCAACTTTCTCGGCGTTTTCTACTGCCTGAAGGTATGCTGGTCCGCGCTGCCTGATCACTAGCAGCATTTTGTAGGTGTAGTACGGCGATGCAGTGAACATTCTGTGCACAGCATCCAGCGAGGCAAAAATGCCAATTACAGGAGCTATGGTGTCAAACACTTTCCTGTACTTTTTCGAGCTCTTTAGGTTCTCGAGAGCAGTAGTCAAGTTTTCTAGAGTTGCTGCAAGCTGCCTGACACCAATAATATATTCTTCGAGCGACGGCACAGCTTCAGGAATATTGGCTGCAAGTGCCTTTAGCTGCGCTGCTAGCAGCTTACCGTACTCTGTTGGCAGGCTATCAGGAGATGGCAGCTGTTCTGTGCACTGCTCTAGCTTTTCTAGATCTTCGCGTAGCCTATTCTCGCTGCTCTTAAGCATAGAGACTATTTCTTCCAGATGTTTCTCCACGCCCTTAAGGTTGTCTGCTGCGGCCTCTACCCACGACTTGTATCCGCTAGGAGGTGCAAGCGTCCTGCTTATCTCCAGCAAATCATTCCATACTTTTGCAGCAGCAGCAATCAAGCTAGTGTATTTTTTGAACAATGTATCTGAGTCTTGCAGGGCAGCAACAAGATCCTTGGCTCCGTAAACATATAGCAGGGCAGCAGTACCAATGATAGCATACACTTTTGCAAGAGTTAGTACAAGCGGATTGCCTCCGAGTCTTGTAATAATAAGATTTTCGTAGATTGGCTTGAGCGGTGATGCATCGATGTAAATAGGCGGCAGTACTTCTCCGCCGCCAGACTTTGGCACAGGAGAAAAGACGATAAAGATTGCAGGACTTGCGTCCCACTGACCAGTAACATATTCGCCTGTTGCAGGACGCTCGTAGATTAATGTCTGGTAAGTAGGCAGCAAGATTGACTGCTGCTCGATGCGGTAGCTCGAAAAGTATAGTGCGTCTGCCCACGGAGAATTAGTGTACACTAGGCCAGAAACTTCGTAAGGAATTATGCTGCCCTTGCCAAGAGCTATCCGAAAGACCGCAAAGCTGTAAGTATACTTGCCAACGTGCAGTGTTACAAGTGGATCAAGGTTAAGGACTGTGCTCCAGTATCCAAGCGCTAGATTGACGATTCCCTGTTTAAGTCTAGTGTTTGCTGCTAATGTATCTGCTTGCTCGTAAAGAGAGACTATATCGCCTGCTCCAGGTATTGCTGTGAGGCTGCTAAGACCTGGACTTATTTGGAGTTCTCGCGTGAGCTTACCGTGTGCTGTCAGCTCGACTACTTTAATTCCTGCCTCTCCATTGCTCGGTCTAGCTACAACTACAAGCGCAAGACGAGGAACTACCTGAGTCGGAGCAAGTGTACTGTAAACCACAAGTGTTCCAGGAAGCTCGCCTCCACCTACAGGAATGCCTGATAGCTGCTCTACAACCACATGTTCTGCGCTCGAGAATAGTTGCTGCACATCTTTGTCTACTCCGCTGCCAGCAAGACAAGTGTACTGTTCAATGTTGCCACCAAGAGATGGCGGCAGCAGCGCAATTCTTGTTGTGCCGTTAGTGCACTGAGTGATTAGGAGCGTGCCAACGTAGCCTGTTGTTGGTAGCTGATTGTCAAAAATGTAAACTGTGTTGTTTGCTGCAGCAACCATCGCTCCTAGTGCTGGTACTAGAGCAACAAACTTACTAGAATTTGATCTAAATACACGGAAAGCAACTGCAAGCACTTTTAGTTTGTTGGCTCCTGGAACATAATAGGTATTATAATTCGGCAATAATACATAACAAACAGTGCCAGTGTATTCATTTCCTCTAAACTCATAGAAGCAGCTTTCAGCGCCATACTGTAATAAGCCTTGACCATTTACATGTAGACGAAATTCAATAATTACTTGTACTTGACCAGACAAAGAAAAGCGCTTGTAGTTTTTGCTTAAACTCACATATTCATTAGTGTAGTTTACATAACACGTAATTATTCTATGCTCTGCCAAATACTTTATTGCCTCGCCAGAAATGTAAAGATTAATTTGCGGTGCAATGACAAGGTTATTTGATGATAAAATTCCTGAAACAGTAAATCTAGGAGTGTATTGTTTACTACCAAAATAACAAACTACTTGTATACTGTTTTTATCTGTGCCTAGATATCCTAATAACAATTTGCCGACTGCTTTTTTAAAATCGCTGCTACTCGAAACTTGTTGTGATTTTATTCTCGGGACTAGCGGCAAATAGAAGCTAACGACAAATGCCTGTGTTTGCGGCAAGTGATAATAGCTAGGATTAAGGTATAAATTTCTAATCGGTAGAAGAGGATAGAAAGAGACAGCCATTAGCTTGCTGCCGCCAGCTCCAATCACGGCTGGTAGCGGTTTTATTGCAGAAGCTGTGCCTGCCAGAAGCGCAGCAACTATAAGAAGAAGTACAAGAGACTTGTGCTGCATAAAATATTTTTAAAGAAGGCGCTATAAAAGCATGCTTTCCGCGCGCATTTATAATTATATATTATATATTTATTGCAATGTTATATATTATAGGAGCTGGACTCGGCAGCCCAGCTTTTCTCACGCGCAAAGCAGAAGAATGCCTGCGCGCCAGCGATGTAGTCTTCGTTGACGGCTACACAGGTCTGCTTTCTTTGGAGCTGCTAGACCATGTCAGGCAGCTCTGTCCACAGGTAGTTGTGCTGCGAAGAGAGCAGTGCGAGCTAGAAGACTACCAGCCAGTACTAGGGGCTGCAAAGCACGGAACGGTCAGCTTTTTGGTGCCAGGCGATCCGTTCACGGCAACTACTCATCACTGTCTAATACTGCGCTGTGCAGAGCTCGGAATAAAGTACGAAATTGTGCCAGGCGTTTCTATAGTAACTGCTGCGCTCGGCATAGCAGGACTGCAAATATATAAACTAGGGCTGGTAGCAACCTTTCCGCTAGACTATTCTAGGATTTATTCGCTGAAGGAACGTGTCCTGAAGGCACTGCAGCAAGGAAGACATGTGCTGCTTCTCACCGAACTAAACATAGAATCCGGAAAGTGTCCGCAACCAGAAGATATGGCCAGGTACTTTTCTGAGCTGCGAGACAGGTGGGTTGTCGTGCTCTCTAGGCTCGGGTTTCCCGAACAGCAGATTGCAGCGTGCAAGATAGAAGAGCTGCGGAAAATTAAGGCAAGACCTCCATGGTGCGCCGTGCTTCCAGGAGATTTGCACCCTGTAGAAGAAGAATGTCTCAAACTCTTGGCAAAAAATAAGTTTTAGCCGCGGGTCGTGCGCACAGCAAGTTGTTTCTTGAACTTTTCTACCCGGTTTTTGATCTCCTTGTAGTCAACCGAAACATCTAGTATGCCTAGCTCAATCAAGTACTTCATTACTGGCAAGAAGTACTTGTTAAATAAATCAACAAAATACACGGCATGAGAAAAGCAATCGTCTACTCGAATATCTTCTACTGGCTTGCTGTCAGGAGTTTCTTTCCTAGCTAGTTTTGTTTTATCCGTTTCTCTGTAGTGCACGATGCTGAACAATTTCCAGTAAAATTCTGTTCCGTCGAGCCACTGCGCTCTCTTGAAGCCAGCTATGTGTGCTTTAATTGCATAGTTAGGAAAGTTAGGATTGTGCAGCAGTATGTGGATTGTTAGTTCTAGCTGTTTAGCGATTTCTACTACTCGACGCTTAAAGCTCTCTGCTCTTTTTTCGAACTCCTCTTTGGTGTATACATTAAGTGCACGATGAAGCATGAATTCTTCAATTTCAGTTCCGTGATCAAAAACGCGAGGAGCAACCTCGTTCAAGTACTCCATGCATGCATAAACATATATTTTTCGCAAGAACTCGTTTAGTTTTGCCAAGTAGTTTATGCTTTTCTTTGCTTTTTCGAGCGCTGATTCATTTATTTTTACCATTAATATTTTATCGATGAACGGATCGTGCTTGTACTCGACCTCTACAAATATAGCATCGCCGACAACAGGACAATCATCTGCAGTTATAATTTTAACTGTGAGCTTAATCTTGTCTGTCTCTAGGGTTATTTTCTTGCGGTAGAGCGACGTAAATGCAGGATATATTTCATTAATCTTTGGATGAAGAGTATTCCAGAGTTCAGGTTGCAGTACTGCTTTAATTATAGTTGCTAGCGCAGAGTAAGAATCACCACGAAGCAGTTTTTCTATCACTGGCTGCCTTGCAAGCATTTTAGCTAGTTCTTTTAGCGATGCCTCAATTTCTTTGTCGCTGCGCTCCTCTACCTGAGCACCGAACTTCTCTGGATTTTGGGTCACTTCGTCTGCAAGCTCTGACAATGTGTTGTACAGCTCGAACACAAACTGCTTCGGTAATACTATTAAGCGCATTGCAGGTTTGAAGAATAAGTTAGACTCTAGTGCCCATACCCCGCTTTCCTTGTACCTGAGCAATTGCATTAATGTAGGACATTTATCACTCTTTCCTCTTATATAATCAACTAGCTCTTTGTAGATTAACTTCTTGAAAAACTTCACCCATGGTTCATGTACAGGACCGACATGTCTTGCTATATTTTTCCAGACCCTTGCTGTTTCCGCGAAACAGTTGAGAACTTCCTTGTCTCCTTTTTCACCAGCATACCAAACACCTTTTCTCAAGAGCACAAGCTCCATTTTAGTTGCATTATATTTTTCTAAATCTTCTATTATATCTACTAGTTCTAGTCTCTTTATGGCACGCGCTCCGTGGCGCTTTACGTAATTTCTCCATTCTTCGTAATCAGTGATGCTCGAAATCTCGTTAAGGATTGCTGTAATGATAAGTAAGTCGGCCAGTTCAGGAAGAATGTAGCCTAAACAGAAAGGCGCAGTCTTCATTACTCGACCGTACTCTGTTACTTCCTCTTTACTGCTTCTTATTTTATCGAAACTGTAGAACTGCTTTATGTCAAAAACATCAGCAGCATAAGGCAAGAACAACTTAAGGTAATCTTGGAAATCTGCATAAGTTCTATAAGCAACTCTTATAACCTCGTATTTTCCGTTAAGGAAATATTCTGCTGCTTTGAGCGCAACTTCTTCTGGCGTTCTCTTATCGAAGTTTGGTGGAATAATACCTATTTCTATTAATTTTTTCCTAAACTCGTTAATTATTACATGGTACTGCTCAAGAAGTTTCAGTAAACGCTTTTCTACAGGAGATGCAGCAGCCACCTGCATGGTTTCTACTCTTGCTCATGTGGCTATAGTCTATCCTATGGGACACTATATAAAAGTTTCTCTATAAAGCGATTTTATTTATTTAATTATGGCATCAGAGAACTTTAACCTCTTCTTCTAGCAAAAGAAAGGTCATGATTCCTGAAGGCATACCTACAGTGCAGGATATTGTTCTCGATAGCTCTATGACAGTAAAAGCACTTATAGAACAACTATATGCCGCTGGAGGATTCACTGCAAAAAAATTAGCAGAAGCAGCAAAAATACTAAAAGAAATGATAGGCGACAAAAACTGTATTAAGTTTTTCTCTTTTCCTGCCTGCATTGTTGCTACAGGATGTCGCGGAGTAATAAAAGAACTGGCAAGAAGAAAGCTTGTTGATGTAATTATAACAACGTGTGGCTCCTGGGACCACGACATTGCCCGAAGTCTTGGCAATTACTACCACGGCAGCTTCGAACTGGACGACTACGAGCTGCGCGAGAAAAACTTGTTCCGTTTAGGCAATGTGCTTGTTCCTCAAGAAGTCTATGGTCTAGCAGTTGAGCGTTTCATGCAAGGATTATTGCAAGAACTAAATAAAGAAAGCATTTCTACGTACGAACTTTCCTGGGAAATAGGGAAAAGGTTAGATGAAAGTTCTTTCTTGTATTGGTGCTGGAAGAACAAAATTCCTGTCATTGTGCCTGGACCGTACGATGGAGCTGTTGGCTTTCAGCTGTTCATGTACCAGCAAACACACAAACTACAGCTAGATCTTTATAAGGACGAGAAACTGCTCTGCGACATTATTTTCTCTGCTAAAAGAACAGGAGCACTGATAATTGGCGGAGGGATATCAAAGCATCACACAATCTGGTGGAACCAGTTCAAGGACGGACTCGACTATTCAATTTATATTACTACTGCAGTAGAATGGGACGGCTCGCTTTCTGGCGCGCGCACACGCGAGGCTGTTTCTTGGAAGAAAATTGCCGCGCACGCTAAGCACATCACAGTAGAAGGCGATGCCACGGTCCTGCTTCCGCTGCTCGTAGCCTATATTATATAATGGGGCCGCCGGGATTCGAACCCGGGTCTTCGGATCCCAAGTCCGAAAGGATACCTGGCTACCCCACGGCCCCTCCTGTCTTGCTTTATCAGCCATAATATAATTCTTTGCTGGGAGCATGCGCGTAGTGATCGACCCTGAAAGAGGGAAAAAATACCTGGTGAATGGCCGGCTAGAAACAGACAAAGGAATTGTCCCAACAGACAAACTAGGCAGAGTTTACGTGCGCGGAAAAAAATACATCGTGCTAGATCCTTGGTTCGTTGATTTCTGGGACGCCAAAAAACGTGGTCCTCAGGCTATGCTGAAAAAAGATATTGGACTAATTATTGCTTACACTGGTGTAGGCCCTGGATGGAGAGTTGCTGAGCTAGGCTGTGGCAGCGGCTCGCTATTATTATATTTGGCCAACCTTGTTAGACCATCTGGCAAGGTTTATGCCTATGACAAGAATGAACTTTACTTAAACATCGCTAGACAGAACATCTGTCAGGCCAGGCTAGAGGAGTTCGTAGAGTTCAAGCAGCGAGACTTGTACGAGCAGGACATTGATGAAGCCGGGCTAGACCTAGTAGTGCTCGATCTACCAGAACCCTGGAGAGTCGTTCCTCGGCTCAGAAATAAGCTAAAGCAAGGAGCTTTTCTTGTAGCCTTTGTACTGCACATGGAAAAGCTAAGAAAGCTACATGATTGCTTGCTAGAGCATGGATTCGATGATATACAAATGCTAGAGTGCATAGAAAGAAAAATAATTGTTACAAATAATGGCACAAGACCAGAAATCTCTGGTATCTTGCATACAGGATATGTTGTCATTTCCAGACTTGTTGAGCCGTAGAATTTACTACTGAGAGCTCTTGCTGGTAAGGAGCTAGCCGCAAAAAGTGCAGTCCAAGCATTAGTCCTATGATTGCTAGTATTATTACAATTATTAGCTTGAACACGTCGAACGCCTGTGCTCTAGCCATTTTTCTCTGCCAAACCTCAGCACCGGTTTACTAATGTGTCTGCGTGCATCAGGAGCAACATCATAGAAACCTTCTGCTATTTCTCTTTGCAGCTCAATTCTCTCTTTCTCTAGCTTAGCGGTGTATCCACAATTTCTGCACTTAAATCCTTTGTTTTTTCCTAAAGAGTGCATGCGAGCACCGCATTTTGGGCAGCGAGGATTCTGCTCTTTATATATTTTTGCTAACCGGAGAACTTTCAGCTTTTCCAGGTTTACTGTTCCTGGATAAGAGGCAACTGAGCCGTACACTTCAACTATGTCTCCTGGTCCCAGTGCCTGCACGATTTTCCTGAACTTTTTTCCTGTTTCTCTGTAAGCTATGCACGCTATTTTTCCTGTACCATCCTCTAGCTCGAAGAGCACGTGACCGCCTGGCAGCACTCTCGGCCAGCTAGCTACTCTGCCCACTAAAATAACATTGTCATACTGCCGCACGTCCTTGATTTGCTTGCGCACAAGATGGTGGTCTGTAGCCTGGTTAGTGCGGAAAATTATCCAGCCTTCCACAGGTTCATGGAACTCGAGCAAGGCGAATGCTTGTTGCAGCACTTCAGGCTCTTCGCCTCTAATTCCGCAGAGCACAGGATCTGGACCACGCGGTGCAATGAGCACAGTGCCGTGCTCGTAGTCTATATTATCGAATGTCTGCGGAAAAGTCGCTGCATCCATGCGGTAAACAGACAGAGGAGAAATCCTTCTTGGGCGTTTTCCGTCCTTGAGAGCTCTGTAAACAAGCAGCTCATATGTCCAGTCATCTAGCACTGCTCCTACAGCTGCCAATGCCCCAATAATCCCTCGTCCAAGCTTCCAGCAATAATATTCTATTCCTAGCTGCTCGCAAAGCCTTATAGCGTCTTCAATAGATACAACTTCTCGTACAGCTTTCCAGTAAAATTCATGCAGCTCTCGAGGAATATTGCCTTCAAGGAACACTACTCCAGGGTGTGTTTGTTCGTCTTCGAGTACAGCTAATTGCTCTATTTTATCTATTATTATTTCCTTAATTTTATTTATATTACTTTTGCAGCGCAGGTGCAGCGCTACTGCACCGTTGCCCCGTGTCTTTGCCGGAATGTTCGGATTGAGACGGATAAGCCAAGGATAGTCTAGCAGTTCTGCAAGACCTTGCTGCTCCAGTTCCGTGATTATTCTGTAAGCTAGGTAAGTAGTGCACATTCCGCGCTCTCTGGAATCTGTATCGTCAATGCCTACATGGAGAACAGAGCAAGCCGTGCAAGCTCCAGGATTTCCTCGACAGTGTTTATTAGCGTGCTCAGCCGAGCGCATTCTATTTCCGTGATTACCCAGCCCTTTTTATAATAACTACGGATCGCGAGTCCAGGAGGAGCAGTCTTGTTGTCTACTTCAAGCGCGGCTGCCAGTTCTTTAGGAGCCCTGATGCAGATTTTTGCTCTCATTTTTCAGTGCCTCCTTAAAGTAGGTAATGAAATCAGTAATTTTGTCTTGAGGAATCAGTGCTCCTGCTGCCTGTGCATGTCCTCCTCCAAATCCTCCACAGCGCTTTGCTGCTTCGCGAACAAGAATGCTTAGATCTATTTCTGGATCGCGTGCTCTCACAGAAATTTTTGCGTAGCCGTTCAGCTGCGCGACTCCTATTGCTACTTTTAGGTTCTGCTGTGCCTGCAAGAACAGGCCAGTTACTGCACCTATTATTCCTGGGTGACAGCAGCCACGTAAGTCTAGTACAGCAATGCTGCTCTCTACGAGACAGCGTTTTCTCGCAATTTCCAAACTTTTCTTGATGTTTTCTTTATGCTTTTCCCTGAACCTTTCTAGTGTTTTTCTGTCTATTTTTCCGTCAAGAAATCTCAAAGCTTCTTCTACAAAACCGTACTTACTCATAGAGTTAATTATTGTTGCAAGCCTTCTACACTCATCTCTTAGCCTTTTGGAATAATAGTGTTCTTTCACCAAGCGAAATACGTTGTCGAACTCTCCGTATTCTAGCAGCAATACTGCCAAGTAATTAATGATTTTTTGCTTTTCTTCGTAGTCTAGATCAATCCAGCGTAGCTGGCGCCTAGAAAGCGGAATGCCTACTTCTTGCAGCAGCTTAAACGCAGCAACAGGATTACCAGAAATTTCAGGAATATAGGGATCTTCTAGGCTTGCTAAGCACTTTGCTATGCTCTGCTCTTTATAGTAAACTGCAAGATCCAAGTAACGAGTTATGCAACCGTGTTTTTCTGCCTCTTTGACAATTTCTGCGTTGAGGTACAGCAATTTTCCTGCACGCAAATCCTGTAAATCTCCGAGTGCTCCTATAATCGCTGCATCTAACTTGCGCGTTTCCAGCTCTTCTAGCAGCATGTAAGCAACTATAGTAGCAGCAGAAGCGTACTCGTCTCCTTTGAGCCCAAACACTTCTGGATTGATGTGTGCTCCTGGAGCAGCAACTCCTGCTGGCTGAGGCTTGTGGTGGTCTATAATAAATATATTCTTTTCGTAGTTTAGTTCGTTGAGTAGGTCAAGATAACCGCTACCAATATCAAGAAATACAACATTTTTTATCCTAGTTTTCAGCAGTTCATCTATAACAGCTTTTGTTAATGACTCAACTCCTATAATTCTTGCAGTACAATTTATCCTTTTAAGGAATTGAACAAAAAGATAGAGAGAGGTAACTCCATCTGCATCATTGCTGTGAAACACTACAATACAGCTATTGTTTTTCAGGAGCTTTTCTAGCTCTGTTTTCTCTTCTTTAATGAATTCGAGAAACTCAGTATCCATAATTCTCTTATTATGTTAGTAATGTTATTTATACCAGCACGCATGATAAAGTGTGAAAAAGCATGAAAATAGAAAAACTTACCATACTGCCTGGACACGGAAAGCACGGTATTCGCGAAGAGTTCGAGCAGCTAGAACTGCGGTCAGGCGATATTATTAGTATTGTTGGCCCTACAGGTTCTGGCAAGTCCCAGCTACTATACGATATAGAAGTGCTTGCTCGCGGAGACACTGTGAGCGGAAGGAAAGTCTTGCTTAACGGTAGACTAGTTCCGCGAGAAGAGGTTATGCGTCCCGAGTTCAGGCTTACAGGACATGTAGGCCAGAACCTGAAATTTTACCTTGACCTCTCTGTCGAAGAATTTCTGCACCTACACGCAGAACTCTTTGGTACTGCTGTTGACGTAGAAAAAGTGCTCGAGACAGCAAACATGCTCACAGGAGAGCCTATACTTCCTAGCATGAACCTGCAAGAGTTGTCCGGTGGACAGGCGAGAGCCTTGATGATTGCAGACATTCTCTTGATCCGCGACTCGCCTATTCTTCTAGCAGATGAAATAGAAAATGCTGGCATAAACAAGCTCGCTGCAATGGAGCTCTTCACTCAGAAAAAAGACAGAATTGTTGTTTTCGTTACACATGATCCCGTTTTGGCACTGTCGTCTAAGCTAAGGATAGTAATGGAAGCTGGAGCAATAAAAAAGATAATTATTACCAGCGAAAAAGAAAGAGAACTACTAGAAGAAATAAAGAAGGATGAAAAGAAATTACTTGAGCTGAGAGAAAAAATAAGAAAAGGTGAAGTGCTTGCTTAGAATATACATTTTTGCAGGTGTTCCTGGCAGCGGAAAAACTTCTGTTATAAAGCACTGCATAAAGTACCTCGAAGGCCAGAAAGCGTACGTGAAGGTAGACGTGTTCTTTTCAGAGGATGACGCTAAAATAGAAGCAAACTTTAAGCGCAAAGAATTTTCGCGGGACGTCTGTCCTGACCACTACACTGCACACAAGCTAGAAGAGTACAAGATCTGGGCAGAGCTGCACGGCGCAGAACACCTATTCCTAGAAACTGCTGGTCTCTGTTTTCGTTGTTCTCCCTACACCAGAAACGCTGCTGCAGTAGCAGTAGTAGACGCTGTAGGTACAGATGTACGCAAGCTAGGACCACTTATCCAGCACGCAGACATAATTGCAGTTACCAAATACGATCTAATTTCTCAGGCAGAAAGAGATATTATCAAGTACAGGATAAGAAAGATGAATGCTGAGGCGCAGCTCTTTGAAGTAAACGGTATTAGCGGAGAAGGCTGCTATGAACTAGTCAAGACAGCAAAAGAAATAGCCGAGCAGCGAGCAGAAGAGCCGATGGAGCTGCGGTTTGATCCGCCTGCATGCATTTGCGAGTTTTGCTACGGCTCGAAAAGTCTGTTAAAGAGCAAGAATATGGCATTCATGAAACAAGCTCTTGAGCTGGCAAAGAAAATACCTAAACTTAACTGCGGAGCTTGCGGCTATGAACTTTGCAACCTTTTCATAAGGCAAGTACTTCGCGGAAAAGAAGATCCGAAGAAATGTGTGTTCTACAAAGAATGACTTTTGCTCAGCCGGCTCTTCCATGTCATCACTTTTCAGGCTGGAGCGGCTTCATCACACTAAAAGTCTAGCTTCCAGAGCCTGTCGCCGAGATGGTGCAGGTTTTTTATGCACTTGCCTCGCTGCATGTTTTTAAGTTCTTCCTCACTGACAAGACAGAGACCTACAGCTATTGGCACCCTTCTCTCTGGTTCAAGCACTGCGCATAGCTTTTGCTTTTCGATGTTATGCACTTCTATGATTCCTGGACGCAGAATATCGGCACCTGAAACAATTGGCTTAACGGCTCCTTGGTCTACCACTACATAGCTGGTTTTCGGTCTAATTTTAAGTTTCCAGAAAAGATTAAGTGCAGGAAAAATTGCGCCGTGAACCGCAACTGCAACTACTTGCTTTGCAGGTTCTTGTGTATAGTAAATGAGCTCGCCCTGAACATGCTCGTAAAGACTGCTAATTCCGAGTTTTTGTCCAAGCACAGCTTCTAGAGCTTGACGCACTTGCTTCACCTCTTTCTTGCTCAGTTCACGCATGCTCTTCCTTGTACCTAATGTAGCGCAGCACAAGAAATATTATTGCCAGCAACACAAACAGGCTTAGCCTAGGAAAAATAAACATAACTATTGTTAGTATAATTACTGTAAGCAGCACAATTCCTTCGACAGAAAACAGTAGTTGCAGCAGCTCTTTCAGCTCCATGCTGCCACTGCTGTACGTTCATAGCGCGTATTTGCTTTAAGTTTTCCGAGAAACAGCAATTTATAACCCGCACTTTCAAGAACTTGTTTAACATACTGTAGTTTTGTCTGCACTGTACTAGCGCGTATATCTGGTAATTTTACTGTAAAGACTATATATTTTGCACCGACTTGCCTTGCCAGTTCTACCACTCTAGGCAGTATTTTTTCTGGTTCGTCGTTTATGTCGCAAGTTACTAGTTCTGCTCTTAGGTTATTAGGCAAGAACTCTTCTAGCTTGTAGCGCACATGGACAATGTTTGGGTGCTTAACTTTTAGCTCTGCGGGATCAACTGCATATACTATTTTTCCTTGACTTGCAAGAAAATAGCTCCATCCGCCAGGAGCAGCTCCTAAATCTATTACCGTTTTTGTGTTTTGTAGGATTTCTGGGTATTTCTGCATGACTTCTTCTATCTTCAGCTGAGCTCTGTTGAGCGGCCTTTCTCTGTCCATCCATTTCTTTTTTACTGCTGGTTCTTTTGTGAGGAATTCGTCTTTTCGCGCAATGCTGATGTATGCCTTGTCCTGCAAAATATCTACACGGACTAGCACGTCTGGACGCTCGAGATCAACCTTTCCAGGAATGAGCGCTCCTAGGCTGCGCTCGAGCTCGCGTGAAGTAAAGGAATGCTGGCCACGACGTCGAACTTCTACCTTGAAAGTTTCTCCTTCTTTTGGCCAGAGATGTTTTAGTGATAGTAGAGTATTTGCTATTTCATTTGGCTCTGCTCTACATTCTGCATATACTGGAAAGACTTTTGCCAGTGTTTCTACTGCAGCCAGCTTTTTTACCACGTTTTCTGGAGTGTCTGGTATTTCTGCGAGCAGCACTCCTTTAAAGTAAGTGTACTGCACGCGCGCACGCGGATAAATACTTAAAATTTTTCTGCGCGTTATATTTTCTAGTCCCGCTGTGCACGTGAGCAAGAACCGCATGGTATTCCTAAACAGTGCTGGCACTTAAAAGTGGAAGCATGAATGACCTACAACGTCTCGAACTACAGAAGATTATCAGCGAGCTAGAAAAGTACGAGGGCAGAGGCACCCAACTCATTTCGCTGTACATCAAGGCCGGCTCTAATCTTGCCTCTGTTGTAGACATGCTGGAAAGAGAAAAAAATCCTGCATCAAACATCAAGGACAAAAACACAAGGAAAAACGTGCTTGCCGCCCTAGACAGGCTTATTCAGTTCTTGAAAAAGCTAGGCAAGACTCCTGAAACAGGCATTGCTGTTTTCTGCGGCAACGTGTCTCCAGTTCCTGGAGAAACTGACATGCGATTATTTTATGTTGTGCCGCCCGAACCGCTTAACTTTTCGCTCTACCACTGCGATGAGCGCTTCTACGTGGAGCCGCTAAAAGAAATGCTGAAACCAAAAGACACTTATGGAGTAATAATGATGGACAACGAAGAAGCGCTTATTGGCTTTCTTAAAGGCACAAGGTTTGAGGTCGTACACGAGCTAGAAAATTACTACCATGGCAAACACCATAAAGGAGGACAGAGTGCTCGCAGGTTTCAGCGCCTGATAGAGCTACAGTCGCACGAATTTAAGAAAAAGGTAGCAGAAGCTGCAAAGCAGACATTTTACGGCGCGGAAAACCTCAAAGGAATAATTATTGCTGGTCCAGGACCAACGAAGGAAGACTTTTACAGGGAAGACTATCTACCAGGAGACCTAAAGCAGAAAGTTATAGCAGTTGTTGATATAAGCTACATCGATCCAGTAGTTGGCATCAAAGAAATTCTGGAAAAAGTGGGCGACAAGCTTCCAGAACTTGACGCAGTGAAAGAAAAGCGAATATACAGAGAATTTTTCGAGCATGTAGTAAAAACAACTGGCCTGGCAGCTTATGGTTTTGAGGAAGTAAAACAGGCACTCGAAAATAATGCAGTTGCAAAGCTTCTCATTTCTGAAAAGTTGCTAGAAGAACAAGGAGACAAGCTACAAGAACTGTTAGAGCTAGCGAAACAAACAGGTGCAGAGGTTCACGTGCTTTCTACAGAAACAGAAGAAGGTAAGCAGTTCTACCAGCTATTCGGCGGCCTTGGAGCAGTGCTGCGCTACGCTCTCGAGCCGTACTAGCCAGTACCACAGCAGCGGCACAAGCAGCGCATTGAGCAGCCAGAACAAAACATGGGCTGGCGGCCATATTATTATTAATAATAATCTTATCATATTAATTAAATATAATATACTGCAACCGAGAAGCACTCTGCGGAACTTCTTGCCGAAACTGTCTGCCAGCACAAGTGCTGTCTCGCAGAGCATGCTGCAGCAGCCAGTACACTTCCAGTCAAGGTAAAATTTCTCGCTGCCGCAGACAGCACAACGTCCCTGAACCTGGCATCCACTGAGAGTATAGAGCCAGAGCTCTGGTAGCGCCAGCAGAAAAGAAAGAAGATAAAACACAGGAAATAGCAGCGCAAGAAAAAGAAAAAAACGGACAATAAACCTGCGCTCTTTATTCTGCATGACGCTTCCTGCGCTCTAGCTCGGCAAGCTCCTCCTTTACCCGTAGCAGGTGAACTATATAGCCAGCTACACGGTTCCTTACACGCTTACTAGTAATATTAGTTAGCAGAGCAACCATCCGTTTATTGTGCTCAAAGTCTTTCGTGAAAGCTTGCGGGTACTTTTCCAGCAATTCTCTGGCTGTTTTCTTTATAAATTTGGGCCTTACTCTGCCCATGCTCCCACAACCTTTAACTAAGTCTTTATAAAAAGTTAACCATGGACGAAGAAAAAATTCTGCAGCAAGCTCTTGAAATAATCAATGACTTCACTAAAAAGCTGCTTGCTAGACTAGAAACATTGCCAGAAGAAGAAATTACAGAGGAAACTTCTAGACTTGCAGAAGATAAACCGTGCGAGCAAGACAAAGAATTTAGGGAAATATTTTTAAAAAATGCGCGCACCGAGAAAGATTATATTGTAGTAGAAAAAGCTTCCTGGTACTGCAGTGAGGGAGAACATGCCTGAAAAGAGCTGGAAGCTCTGGAAACCAAAAAAAGTAAAAGCGCGTGACGGCTCTGTGCTGCTAATGTGCCCGCGCTGTGGACATGTTTTTAAGAACAACAAGCAGTACGTGCGCCACCTTTTCAAGGCGCACTTTGAAGTCATCAAGCAGTTGAAGAAAGCATAAGATATGCATGAAAACACTCTTTCTCAAGCTCTGCCCTAATTGTGGAGGAGAGATAGACGACGTGAGTCTTGCGCTTGGAGTGCCCTGCAGGCGTTGTCTGCAGTTACCTATTGAAGAAATTCTTGAACTGAAAAATTCGCTTGACAGATATAATTTTGTGAAATTTATCTATGAGCGTCTTCGCAGCCTTGGCACGCTCAAGCACTACGAGAAAATTTACCGGCTAGAAGAAGAGACTAGGCAGTTCAACGAGTACTACAAAAAATTATTCGGCAATGATATGTGGGCTCCGCAGCGTAGCTGGCTCAAGCGCTACTTGTTAGGAAAATCGTTTAGCATTGTCGCGCCTACAGGTTTGGGCAAAACAACTTTTGGCATATTTCTTGCCTTGCACGAAGCTGCTAAAGGCAAAAAAGTCTACATCATTGCGCCCACTACTGTTCTTCTACTGCAAACATATGAACGCCTGCTCCATTTCCGCGAACAGCTGGGCTTTGAGGTAGAAATAGCCTGCTACCATGCAAGATTGAGCAGCAAGGAAAAGCTGGAAGCAAGAGAAAAAATAGCTTCTGGAGAATTTGACATTCTTCTCACCACAAGTCAGTATCTTTCCACTAGTTTTAACACACTTGAAGGAAAGAAATTTGATTTAATTTTTGTAGATGATGTAGATGCTCTCTTGAAGGCATCAAAAAATGTAGACAAAGTTTTACAGCTACTTGGCTTTGACAAAGAAATAATACAAAAAGCCTTTAACTACTTGAAATTGCTGATTTTTTCTCCTGAAAAAGAAAATGAAATAGAACAGTTAAGAAAAGAAATCGAAGAATATAAATCTAAGCATAAAGAAAGGCTCGGACAATTGATTGTTGCTAGCGCAACCGGCAGGCAACGAGGGCTGCGTTCTAGACTGTTCAAGGTCCTGCTTGACTTCGAGGCTGGCTCTTCTCGGGGAGAGCTGCGCAAAATAGTGGATTCATACGTTCTCGCGGACAATGTAGAAACTGCAGTGCTAGAGCTTGTGCGGTTGCTGGGCAGCGGAGGTCTGGTGTTTGTGCGTAGAGGGCTAGGAGCAGAGAAACTGGAAGAATTGGCAGCAAAGATCTCTTCTCTTGGTCTTAAAGCAGCAGCAATTTATTCAGGAAAACCGCGCTACCACGAGCTACTAGAAAAGTTCAGGAACGGAGAAATCGATGTACTGGTAGGAGTAGCCACATTTTATGGCACACTTGTTCGCGGACTCGACATGCCAGAAAGAATCCGGTATGCCGTGTTTTACGGTGTTCCCGTAATTGAAATCCGCACAGATCTCGAAAACATCACTCCTTCAAAACTCTTTGTGCTAGCAAATTTACTAATAGGCAAGTTGCCAAAAGAAATAGAAACTAAAATCTTGAGTCGAATAAGCAAGCTAAAAAAATGGATGGCTCCTGATGTAGTGAAAAAAATACAGCAATGTCTAGAAGAAGGAAAACAACTAGAAGGATTTCTTAAAAAAGTGTGGGATGAGTACTGCGCAGTTGTTAATGAGCTAAAGGAATTGCTGAAGAGCGAGGATATTCTTGCTGCACTGCAGCAAGATCCTTACATTTCTTGCAGAAAACTCAGCGAGCACGTGCTTGAGCTGCTCGTGCCGGACATTAAGACTTACATCCAGGCTTCTGGCAGAACTTCCAGGCTATATGCAGGAGGCATAACTCTTGGACTATCAGTAGTAGTTGACAGTGATCCAAAGCTTGTACAGGCTCTAGGCAGGCTGCTTTCCCTGCGCTACGAGGATGCTAGACTAGTGCCGTTCAGCGAGCTCAATCTTCAAGAACTGCTAAAAAAGATAGACGAAGACAGGAAAAGGGCGAAAGCTGTGCTTGAAGGAAAAATAGACGAAGTAGAGCTGCCACAGCTTAAAGTCACCTTATTCGTTGTAGAATCGCCAAACAAGGCAAGAACAATTGCTAGCTTTTTTGGCAGACCTTCTCGCCTCAGAGTAGGTCTAGCAAACTTCTATGAGGTGACGACAGGAAACAGAATATTAATAATCACTGCTTCTGGAGGACATGTCTATGATCTAGTCACGCGTAGAGGAATTTATGGCGTGGAAAAACACGGAGAGAAATTCATCCCTGTTTACTGTTCAATTAAAATAAACAAGGAAACAGGAGAAAGCTACACTGACCAAGAAGTTGAAGGAGAAATAGTTGATAAACAAGAAGTTGTGCAAGCACTGCAAGAAATGGCACTTACTGTCGATGAAGTTATTGTTGGTACAGACTTTGACACAGAAGGAGAAAAGATTGGCTGGGACCTAGCACTTTCTCTCTCTCCTTACGTGCACAGGATTTACCGAGCTATATTTACTGAAGTCACGCGCTCAGCCATTCTTAAAGCACTGGAAGAGCTGCGCACTCACGATGAGCGCTGGGTCGAGGCACAGCTAGTCCGCCGAATAGAAGATCGCTGGATAGGTTTTTCTCTCAGCCAGAAGTTGTGGAAAGTGTTCGGCAAGCACTGGCTATCTGCTGGCAGAGTGCAGACTCCTGTACTTGGCTGGATAATTCAGCGCTACAAGGAGCACTTAGCAAGCAGACGCTGGTTTATTGGTCTACTACTGGAAAACGGAACATTTCTTGTGCTACAAAATGTCTATGGAAAAACAAAAGAGGAAGCCGAAAATTTACTAAAACAGCTAGAAAACAATGAATTGATAATTGAACGAGTAGAGCTAGAAGAAAAAGAAGTTTTGCCTCCAAGACCATACACTACTGACTTGCTCTTGCGCGATGCTTGCAGAAGGCTAAAACTCTCAGCAGAAGAAGTTATGCAGCTAGCACAAGATCTTTTCGAGCTCTCGTTGATAACTTATCACCGCACAGACTCTTGCAGAGTTTCTTCTGCCGGCATAGAAGTAGCTAAGGAATATATTCTGCAGCGTTTCGGCGAGCAGTACTTTGTGCCGCGAAAGTGGGGAACAGGCGGAGCCCACGAAGCTATCAGGCCTGTGAGACCGCTCGACGCAGAAACGCTCGTGCGCATGCTGCAGGAAGGCGTGCTGCAGACTGTGCAGCCGCTAACGCGCAGGCACATCAAGCTTTATGACCTGATTTTCCGTCGTTTTATAGCCTCGCAGATGGCTCCGGCCAAAGTAGTGGAAGCAAGAGCAGTGCTGCGCTTGCCTACTGGACACGAAGAAGTGCTGCAAGGAATAGTAGAAATCAGAGATCCTTCGTTCTTGCAGCTATATGATCCTGGTCTGCAACAGCTTCCTGTACCTGTGCAGGAAGGTGCTAGGCTAAAAATCGTCAAAGCGCGCACTTGGCTTGACAGTCCAGTACAGCTGTACACGCAGGCCGATATTATTAGACTTATGCGCGAAAAAGAAATAGGCAGGCCTTCTACCTATGCCAGGATCGTGGCTACAATCCTGCGCAGGAAATATGTAATAGAAACAAAGAAGAAAGAACTTGTGCCTACGCAGCTAGGCATGCAGGTTTACGAATACTTAACAAGCAACTACCACTCTATGGTCTCCGAGGAAAGAACAAGAGAACTAGAAAAGAAAATGCTGGCAATCGAGGAAGGCAAGCTGTACTACCAGCAAGTTATTCGAGAAACGTTTGAAGAAATCCTTCCGCTGCTAAAAGAACTTGGAGTTGTTTCAGAGAGCGAGGGAAAGCAAGAGTATTCCTAAGACTGCTGCAGAAATTATTAATTGAAGCAGCAGCAAGTAGTATACTGCCTCTTTTTCGGTCATTGGTTTAATTTTTAGCAGCAAGTACATGACCTTATACGGATCATAGGATGGTGGCAGCAATCTTCCATCATCCAGCACTATAGGATGCCTACTGTCTTTTATGCGCTTTGCAGCCCTTGCAAGCAATAGAAAGAACTGCAAAAAGTAAAGAAGCATCATCATGGCTGCAATAGCTTCTACTTTTCCTAGCATAGCAACGCTAGCAAGTACAGCACCTAGACCGAGCGTGCCAACATCTCCTGGGAAAACCTGTGCAGGGTACTTGTTGTACAAGAAGAAGCCAAGCAGAGCACCAATGAAGGCTACATCGAGCGCAATAACGGCTGGTGGTGAGTGCAGCAAAATCATTGCAGGAAGAAGAAAAGTTGCGATAATGAGCATTGTGCCAGCTTCTAGTCCATTAAATAACGCATAAATGTTTACTGCATTCGGTACAAACACTAGCCAGAGAAGCATTAGTAGCCAGTAAGCAAGACCAAAGTTTACCCAGCCAAGAAAAGGAATGTAGACTTTGGTACTGAAATAAATGTAGTGGTGGAGCAGGGCCAAGGCGATTGCAGCAGCGAAAAACATCGCCAGGATATGATCCTTGTAGGTGAAAGCAAAGATATCATCCAGCATACCAAAAAATGCTCCTGCAAGCATTAAGAATAATGTAACAACAATATATGTTGTAAAGTTAGGAAAAGCTACAATGTAGATCAAATAGGTAATTACTAGAGCAAGCACAGGCACTATTCCTCCCATTTCAGGCACTACTGGGTGGTGTGGTTTGTTGACGTCTATTCCTACGATGTTTTTTTCTCGCGCTTTTTTGATGTATTTTGGCATATAGTAGTAGGTCAGCAGAAATGGAAGCAAGAATCCGCCGATAACCTTGAAGATCAGCTGCATATTTCCTGAAACTAGCCAAGAATAATTTAAATATAAGTCGTAGCTTAACCTCTGCAATGGCAGCTATTTATATATTTGACCAGCAAAAATCTCTGCTTCTTAACTTATTACATATTTTACGAGGAATAATATTATACCATAAACTAATAATTATTGTATTTAGCGAGCAGAGCTATTCTTGTTTACAGACGCTGCTACGTGCACTGCGCATTCCGCACGAGCGCGCAATACTGCTCAGGTATTCTGGTCAGCTAGGCAAAGAATTGCTGGAACACGTGAAAAAAGAAACAGGCATTTTTCCGGAAGTATTACTGGCAAGCGAGGATACGGCAAGGCAGTTTTATGGATTGCTGCTAATTGATCATCTTGAACCACTTGATGCTGCACTGCAAGGGCAGAAAGCATGAAAATTAGGATCAGAAAATCAACGCTTGTTCGCGAGCTAGTTTACACTGCATTGCTTGTAGTATTTCTTGCAGTCAACCTCTACATCCTTGCACAGCCAGCAAACGTGAACAAGATAGTGACGGCTAGCGGGAAAGTTATACCTGTGCTCACTAATGTCGACGGCTTCCTGTGGCTAAGAATTTTAGAGCACATCTACAAGTATGGCAGCCCTATAGTCCACGACAATTTGCGCGCATGGCCAAAAGGTCTAGTGTACAGATCAATCGTGCCTTTTATCTCCTTTAATATCGAATACCTTACCCTGCCTCTTGCTTGGCTGTTCCACTCTCCGTGGTATGCTGCAATTTACATGCCTTGCGTGTATGCTATAATAACAGCTGCGTTAATTTACTTTTATGTTCGCAGAACAACCAAGAAAGCTCTTGCTGGTCTAGTAGCTGCAGCAATGTTTATTTTTACTGCAATCGGACTTTTTAGGTTCTCTGCAGGATTCTACGACCACGACATTCTTTGCTGTATGTACCTTATTATTTGTCTCTGGCTAACTTATGAACTGCTGCTAAACACGCGCATAGAAAAGTCCTGGAAAAGCATTTTACGTACAATAATTCTTGCAGGATTATTTCTTCTTTGGTATTCTTGCTTTTGCGAAAGCTCTGCTACTTGGAGAGCATACCCTATTATTCTTGGTTGTGCACTAGTCTTGCTCGAGCTAGCAAGAATTAGAATTCCTTTAAAGAACCTAGCAGTGCTACTAGTCGTGTTCTTCATTGCACCGTTATTAACTAGCAGGTTTATGTTTCACGAAGGCTACAAAGTATATGTTAAAACAGCAGCTAACCTGTTCTTTTATGCTTGTTTGGCAGTTTATCTGCTAGCTGAATATGTTATTCGTCCACTCTACGAAAAGAAGCTTCAGCGCCTCCTAAAGTTAGAATTTTCTGAAGCTTACTTTCTTTTCTTACTAGTGCTTGTAGGAATTGCCTGGTGGGCACTGTTCAACGTGCCTGCGCTCAAGAGCAAGTTCATAGTATTAAAGCAAGTCGGCATCACCAGGACAATCGCGGAGTACCAGCCACTCATCAACTGGAACTTGTTTTTTAAGGATCCACTTGCTGCAATTGGCCAAGCACTGAACAACCTTGCAGCTTATTATTCGTGTACAGGAGATCCCTGGCATCTGTATTTCTGGACGGCATTTGCAGAAATTATCATTTTTACAATACTATATATTATACATTGTATATATAGAAAATTGAAGCTGTTCGAGCAACCAGGCATGGTTTATTTCTTTAGTGCTACGCTCGCTTACTTTGTGCTCGCTATCCTTGCAGGCTCACAGGGCGTTCGCCTGCTTTCGCTCTTCCCTCCAGCAATTGCCTGCGCGTTCTGTTTAGGCTACACAGTAATAGACGAACAGCTACTAGTAAGATTCTTTAAGGAGCAGGCAGAAAAGCTGAGCACGAAAGAATACCTGCATGTAGGCATCTACCTTGCGCTGCTAGCCTACTTTGCAGGAATATATATTTACTATGCTCAGCTTGCCTACAAGTTCCTTTCTACTACCTGGCTTGCAGCACTCAACGAGCCTTGGTACCTTGCAATGGAATGGATTGCGCACAACACTCCTAAAAACGCAGCCTTTGATTTTTGGTGGGACTACGGTTACTGGGTACAGGCACTTGGCCACCGACCAACCCTGACTGATGGAGGGCATGCAGCAGCGGTTCCATACTTTGACTACAAGAACGCCTACTATGTCTTTCTAGGCAATCTTTCTACCAGCATAGCATTCCTAAAGAAATTTAGAGCAAGCTACTTGCTGATTTCCTGGGAAGAAATAGGCAAGTGGGGTGCGATTTCCTACAATGCGCAGTACTACGCTAACACATTCCTGCACAAGCATGTACACTACTGGTCATATATAGTTCCGTGCGTGCTTGCAGGCAAGCAGAATTCCAGCTACGTGTTTGTTTGCCCTGCAGGAGCCACGCCCATAGAAATAACGGTCCAGGGCAATCTCAGCTCTCCTAGCAAGGTAGAGCTTTCGCTGCCAGGCAGAGCTCCGCTGCCTATCCAGTACTACGGTACATCTGCTTCTGCTGGTCTTGAACCAAGAATGTTTCGCGTAGGAAAAGCAGGAGCACTGCCCGTTATTTTTGTTGTTTCAGGCGCATTTGTAACAGATAATCCTCGTCTAGCAGCGCTTGTAGGTTCTGGCGAACTCTACTTGGTGAACTATCTTGGAGGCTACCTCATAATTTCTGCCTACAGCTTGAACGATCCGCTGTTCGATGCAGCAAAAGTAGCGCACTCTACGTTTGTGCAGCTGTTCTTGCTAGGCAAAAAAGACAAACACTTCATTTGCGTGTATTCGTGCGACAAGTACGCTATTCCTATAGTTTATGGTTCGCTCATTCGCGGATTCTATCCAGTGGTAAAAATATGGTACCTGCAGTACTAGATGAGCTGGAGCGGTTCGTGCAAGCACTGAACAGAGAAGAAGATAGCATAGTGCTAGTAGAAGGCAAGCGCGACAAGAAGGCACTGCAGCTCCTCGGAGTGCTCCTTCCAGTAATTTATTTAGGAAAGTTTAAGCTGGAGCTGCTGCTCGAAGAACTTGCTGAAAGTGGTGCAATGCTTTTGCTGCTTTTTGACCTGGATGAAGCTGGTGAGAGTCTAACAAGGAAGGCTGTAAGTCTTTGCGAACTGCTAGGAATACGCTACAGCCTAAAATACAGACAGTGGCTGCGCAAGCTAAGAATTTACCGTATAGAAGAACTTTTCACAGTCGCTCAATTATTAACGGATAGGGCACAAAGATAGCGTCTACTGGTTTTGTTACTAGCACCAGCTTAATCTCTTTTTTGTAGATCTCTACTATATCTTTCTGTGTGAGTTGCACGTCTGCTGCCAGCGCAAAATATTCTCCGCGCTTGATGTCCTTGAGCTGCTCGAGGCTGTCAAGGGCTTTCTCTATTTGCAGCTCGCTATTAAGCAAGAATATTCTACCTTTACCTAGCAGTTTATTTTTTAGAATTTCTCTGCTGCCACTTTCTTTTGCCAGTGACGTTATCAGCTCTTCGAGGTCTTCTTTCTTTACGTGCTGTTTCCGCTGCAAGCAACGAATAATTTCCTTAAATGTTAGCTCCTCCACTTCCTTGCCTTCAGGAGCGCGGGTAATATAATCTACATCAACCTTTTCTAGTAAGTGTTTAATGAACAGTTCTCCTCCTTTATCTCCGTCAGCAAAAACTATAGTAATTTTCCGTTTTGCCAGTTCTTGAATAGTTTTAGGGATGTCGCCTTTTACTCCTCCAACAGCTACTACATTCTTGATTCCGTGCTTAAGTAGATTCAGTACATCTGCTCGTCCCTCTACAAGAATTATAGTGTTAACATCCGGTTTTAGCACATCGGGCCCTGCAGGCAATCTCTCTTCTCCAATATATATCAATTCTGCTTGTGTGAGCTCTTCCTTGATCTTTTCTCTTATTTCAGAAGATTCTGGAACTCTTTCTTTCATCTGTTCTAGCAGCTCTTTTGCGCGCTGTAGGATTCTCTCGCGCTTAATGTCGCGGATATCTGTAATGTCTACTACAACAAATTTAGCCTTGTATGGCCCTACCCTATCTACGGCCTCGATGCTTGCCGCAATTATTGCGGTATCAAGTCTGTCTAGCGAAGAAGGAATCTCGATTGTTCCTGTTGTTGTGCCGCCTATCTTGCTTTCTATCTCTACGAGCAGCCTGCCTATTTTGCCAGCACGCTGCAGCTCTCGCAGGTCAAGCTCATCGCCAAAAAGACCTTCAAGCTGACCAAAAATTGCTCCTATAATGTCTGGCTCATCTACGTCTCCTTCAACCTCAAACTTAATTTTTATGACATATTTTGTTGTCGGAGGATAAACTTTAGCCATAGTCCTTTACCAGAACTGAAGAAGAAAAGAATATAAATGTGCGCTTCCCCACTCCCGGGGTTCCTCGGCAACCTTCCCCCGTACCTCCTAGGGAAGCGCGGAAGTTGTGCTCCTAACCCCGGTCGCCGGCTCATAGACCTTGCCGGCGATCAGCCCGTTAGGAGTCCAGGTTAATTAGCAGTGCCAAAAATATAAATGCTAATGCAGTACAGGAAAGGCTACTACCTTGAACACAGGCTTGTGCAGCTGCTGCGCCGCTATGGCTTCTGGTGCACGCGACTACCTAAAAGCGGTTCTGCGCAGGTTCCACTAGACGTGCTGGCTCTTAGGCCAGGTATTGTGCTCGGCTTCGAGTGCAAGCGAAGAAAGGCTGTGCTCTACAGCAAAGAGCTGCAGCCAGAAAAATTGCTTTCTTGGCAAGAAGCAACAGGAGGAAAAGCTTTTCTTTGCGTGTACTTTGATGAAGAGAAAAAATTGCGGTTTTATCCTGCTGATCAGCTAAAACAAAAAGAAAAAATCACTGCAAAAGACACGGATTATTTATCCTTTCAGCAGCTACTGCAGCTACTCTTCTCTGACTCTCTTCTCTAGAAGGCTTGGCTTGAACCTTATACGGTTAGCGTACTTGTCGTTGATGTAGTATACTTTTCTTCCCTTTACTGTTGTTCTGCACTCGACGATGTTCAGTTCAATCAAAGTCTTGAGAATGCCGCGCAAAGTACGTTCACCAATACCAAGATCCTGCTTCATCTCTTCTATTGTTGTGCCTGCATGTGAGTGAATGTAATACAAGACCTTGCCTGTGTCGCCTGCAGGTTCTAGCACGTGCTCTGCGTTAGGAAAATATATTCTTTCCATCTCGTTCAGCAGCTCCTTTGCAATGCTCCGAGAAATTGGCCTGAGCAGCCTGTCTAGCAGTGCCATAAATTATCGATAGTGCTTGTGCGCGATAAAAATTCTGGTTCTGTCAGCAAGGCATATAAAAAGTGGCTGTCCTGGAGTTATTAAGCCATGTACAGGCGTGTCATTGAGCTAGCAGCAGAGGTCCTAGAAGCGGCAGAACACATCAAGCCTAGCCAGTACGCTAAGCGCGAAGTGCTTGCAAGGAAAGGCTTGCTTGGAACTAAGCTAGACGAGTGGGTTACTGCAATAATGTATGCAGTCTATAAGCGTTTAGGTATTATCGACGAAATTATACGGTTATGCTTTGGCGACGAAGAATACTTACGTACAGTTCCGTGCTTTGTGCGCCAGCTGTACAGGATAATTGTCAATGAAGTATACTTTGACAGGCGCAGCGAGACAAAAATGGAGGAAATTACAAGAAAAATACTATCTTCCCGCGGATACGCAAAATATGCAGAAGATACGCGCAGGCTAATTCATTTTGCCCATACTTTTGTGCCTCCGGAATGTGTGGACATTTTTGACGAAATTTTTTGGAAACTGAACTTTCCTAAGTGGTTTGCTAAACGGTTAGCAAAGCTGCTAGGATCAGTAGAAGAAGCTGTAAAATTAATAAAAATCTGGAACAGTAAGGCTCCGCTTTCGATTAGAGTAAACTCGCTTAAAACAACTCCAGAAGAACTAAAGGAAAGATTATGGAAAAAGTACAGGGTGTACATTGAGTACGGAAAATTTACAAAGTATATACTGAAAATTTATGGTTCTATCCCATTTAATAGGTGCGAAGAGTTTGAGCAAGGATTGTTTATTGTGCAAGATGAAGCTTCCGCGCTCGTAGGCTATATTCTTGGACCGCGACCAGGAGAAACTGTGCTAGATCTCTGCGCTGCACCGGGAGGAAAGACCACGCATATAGGAGAGCTGATGAAGAATACCGGAAAAATAGTGGCAGTCGATGTCAGTAAGCTGAGGATGGAACGGCTTATCTGGCAGTGCAAGAGACTAGACATTAATATTGTCGAGCCGGTACTGCTGGATGGCAGGCAGGTTCCTGCACGCTACGGTCAAATTTTCGACAAAGTGCTTGTAGATGCACCCTGCACGTCCTCCGGTACTATTAGGAAAAATCCAGAAGTGCGCTGGCTGCTCAAGGAAGAAGAAATTTCTGAATACGCCAAGCTGCAAAAAGAGCTGCTTGTAGCTGGTCTAGAAGCTGCTAAACATGGTGCAGTTGTAGTCTATGCTACGTGCTCGGTCTTTGTAGAAGAAAACGAGCAAGTCATAAAGTACGTACTAGATAAGGGACTAGCAGAGCTCGAAGAAATAGCTTGGCCAGAAGGTGTTAGTCGAGGAATCACTGAAATAGACGAAGAAATGAAAAAATGTATCAGGCTCTGGACGCACTTGCACGATACTACTTCTTTTTTCGTGGCCAAGCTTAGGAAGACTTAAGTCCAAGTTCTTTTAACACATGCTCTAATTCTTTTTCTGATCCTACAATGTAAATTTTTGTTCCAAGCTCTTCTAGTTTTTTCTTTATCCCTTCGCCTACAGCTCTAGCAATCACAGCTTCCGGTTTTAGCTGCTCAACAACCTCTTTTCCTACGCCCTTTTCTCCTAGGGCTCGCTCAACGTTGCGCACAATGTGCTGTTTTCCATTTTCTATTACTAGAAAGAAAGGTGCACGCGCAAAACGCTCAGAAAGGTCGTCGAAAGTTAGCTGTGCCAGCTGTACTGGGCGATTCACCGGGATGACAACGCGCATAATATTATTTATTCGCATAATATAATATAATGTTGTGATGAGATTCCTTTAAGCTGAGCCGTGAAGAGAGGGACAGGAGCTGAAAAGCTTAGAGCGGCTCGGTGAACAGCACTTTCAGGTACCAGGTAGTCGGAGCTCCTGGCAGTATAGGATGGTCCTGTGGCTGCGTGCCAATCTCGACTATTCTGATTACTTTCTTGGCATCTGCAGCTGCTGCACGAACAGTCTCGATAAATTTCAGCAATGTTAGGTGCTGCGAGCACGAACAGGTAACAACTACACGCTTTGCTAGTCTGTAGGCAAACCTATTGACAGCAAAGTATGCCTGCAAACCTTTCTTTAATCCTTTTTTCGATGTCACGAAAGCTGGAGGATCGAGCACTACTACATCAAAGCGCTCTCCATGCTGGTACAATTTTTTCAAGTATTCTAGTGCATCTGCAGCTATAGTTTTTATCTTATCCTGCAAAGAATTCATTTTAGCATTTTCTTTTGCAACTTCTAGTGCTTTTTCTGAAATGTCTACGAGCCAAACTTCGTCTGCTCCTGCTGCAGCTGCGTTTAGCCCAAAACCTCCAGTGTAAGAGAATACGTCAAGCACCTTATCTCCTGGTTCAATATACTTTCGCAGCTTCAGCCTGTTGTCTCGCTGATCGAGGTAGAAGCCTGTTTTCTGGCCAAGCACACTTACCTTGTACAGCAGTCCATGCTCTTCTATTACTGTCTCGTACTTTTCTTTTCCCGCGAGCAAGCCTTCTCGCGGAGGCAGCGTGGATTTTTGTCTAGCCCTGCTATCATTTTTCTCGTACACTGTTTCAATGCCTGGTTCGAGCGAGAGCACATGTTCTGCTATGTCTTTCCTGATACTATCAAGAAAAGGATCAGTGTCTTGCAGCACAGCAATATCACCGAAACGGTCAATGATCAGTGAGGGCAGGTAATCAGAATCGCCGTACACCATGCGGTAAACGTCCTTGAAGCCCCACTGTTTTCGCTTCTTGTTTGCTCGAGTAACCCTTTCTAGTACTAGTTCTTTTGTTATTTCTTCGCGTGGATCTCTAGTAAATATCCTAACTCTTATACCTTTTCCTGCTTGCCAGATACCTTTGCCAAGGAATTCTCCATCAAGTGAATATATTTCTACTACATCGCCTGGTCGCGGCTCTCCTTTAACTTGCTTGATTGCAGGATTGTAGATTGTCGGCGAGCCGTACTTAATGGCGCGAGCACAGTCTTCGTCGACAAAAATTTTTGCCGGTTCAAGCATGCTTTACTAAGATCAGCTCCGGTACATTAATAAATACTAAGTTACAGGTACCTGGCAGCAAAAGTTCTGGTGAAAGAAAACTGTAGTTCAGTTTTTCTTTGCAGAAAGTATAAAAATACGTAAAGGCAACTTTATCTATAAATCTTATTGGTAACAAAAACGAGCACCATTGTTTATGCTCATAAATAACATACTTTATGCTAAATCCTAGAGAATTAAGTGTTTCTAGCAGCTCTTTAGTTTTCTCTTCTCCTAGGATTGGCCAGTGCAGTTCCAGAAAAATATATTTTATTTCTGGTTCACTCAAAACTTCCTCTCCTCCTTTAATGATTTCGTACTCCGCACCTTCTACGTCCATTTTGATTATTTGTGGAAGCTCCTTATTTTCTAAAAATTTGTCAAGTGTAGTTACTTCTACTTCTATTTCTTTGATTACATTTACACTGGGAGTAAAGCCTGACCAGTTAGAAATGGTAGAAACATAGAATTTTGCCTTTCCAGCTTTTTGTCCAAAAGCAAGATTATAAAATTCTATGTTAGTGAAATTGTTTAACTCAGCAGCTTTCTTTGCTAGATCTAGCACGTCAGGATTTGGTTCAACTGCATAGATTTTTCTCGAATAAGGAGCCAGCAAAAAACTGTAGAAACCATAGTTGCAGCCTATATCGAGGAATATACATTTGCCTGCCTGCCTGCCTGCCAATTTTTATCATTAACTGCTCTGCTATAGTTTCTCTTGTACCTTTCTTAATTATAATATCTCGCGGAAAACCTCGATCCTCGACATTTAGAAACAGTTTAAATCCATATTTTGTTGGATAAGAAATTATTTTTCTTTTTGCGTATCTTGGAATCTTACTGGACAAATAATTGCAGGCACGAAAAGTAATATGAGTAAGTTTAGTTGAAACTACTATTAACTTATCAATTATTGAAGGATTTTGCTTTAAGCACCAACTTCTGTATATAGATTTTGCTAACATCTTGCAACCTCTTCATAGATTTGCAGTAATTTCTTTATGTGTTCTTGCCAGGTAAATTTAAGGCTTTGCTCATAGCATTTTTCTGCTACTTGCTGTCTATTTTTTTCGTCGGTAATAATTTCTTGCAGCAGTTCGGGCCATTTATTTAGTTCTGCTACAACACCAACAGACTTTACCTCGCTAGGCACTTTACTATCAGGCCGAATAAAAGGGATGCATTTACAGCGTGCAGCTTCTACTACAGGCAAACCAAATCCTTCATACTCAGAAGTAAAGAGCAAAGCGTAGCTTTGATTATATAATCTGGCAAGCTCTTCGTCGCTTACTTTTCTTTTTATTATTACTTTATCTTTTACATCTTTGATTAATTCTAAAATACTAAACTGTGCTTGGTGCTTGGATGCAAGAAACTCGCCTACTAGTACTAGTTTAGGCGGATTATCTATAAGCTTGCATAGTTTTTTGTAAACATTGATTGCTAGGTCTACTCTTTTTCTGAAAGTAAAATTACCGACAAAAATAATGTACTTTTTCTCAAGGTTAGCTGGTTTAAAAATTTCTGAAACTCCGTTGTACACTATCTCTACTTTTTCTTCTGGTAAGTTAAACACTTTCACTACTTCTTCTTTTGTCTGCGAGGAAACAACAACTATTTTTTGCGCTCGACAAGCGACAAATTTCCAGAGAGAATAAACGTAGATTTTGCTTCCAAGTTTCGCATGCCAAGAATAAGCTCCACGAGAAATAAACAAAGGAATTAGATCATGAAAAGTTACTACTAGTCTTTTCGGCGCATGTAACGCTACACTGCCAGCCACATCTGGGTTAGCGCAATGATAAATGTCTGCGGCTGCAAGCCTTCTTGGTAGTTCTGTCCAGACTTTTACTCTTCTTGGTTCACCTACACTGATTATTTTAAGCTCTACATTTTTAGAAGAAAGGCACTTCACTAGCTCGCTCTCGTACCTTCCAAGACCTTTCAGTTCTTGGGCTCGCTTTCCTACAGTAATTAAGCATACACGCATTTTATTTTAAATATTAATTGAGTTTTAATTTATTATGCAGCCAAAAGTTTCGTTTTGCAGCACTGTTTTTAACAATGCTGACACAATAAAACAATGCGTTGAAAGTTTACTTAAATTCAAAGAATATAATATTCCATTTGAAATTGTTATAGTCGATAACTATTCTACCGACGGTACCTGGGAAATTCTACAACAATACAAGCAAAAATATCCAGAAATCTTTCGCATTAAACAGTATCGCTGTGATAGAGGTACTGGAAGAAGACTAGCTAACTTGCTAGCGCATGGAGACATTATCGTCACTTTTGACTGCGATACTTACTACCCAAAAATCATGCTGGACATGGTAGCTAGAATAATGAAAATTATACAACCAAACGAGATCTACTATGCTATAGCTACTATTATTTATCAGCGCTCTCTTGTGCAGAAAATTAACTTTAGAGCATTTAACTGGGGAGAAGACAGAGATTTTATCCGGCAAGCATTCATTCATGGAATCAAGGTTTATTATATTGCTATATTAAATGCACTAAATCAGGAAGTTGTTGTACGAGAAAAAAGATACGTAAAATCTTACTTTAAATTTGCTAGACGCATGCTCAAGAATTTTCTTCAATTATACCGCATCCAAAATCCAACATTAAAAGAAGGTATAAAACATATAATAAGGAAACGAAGCTACAAAAAAGTTTTTGGCTTTCTCTTCTCTCCTTTTGGTTTATTAATAAAATTGCTGCGATTGACATATTATCCTAAATCACTTGAAATCGAAACACTGGAACGCTACAATCAAAAACAATACATCATTTTACTACCAGCAGACCTAGCTCTAGACAACAACTATATGCTCTATTTTACCTATTTTGCCAGCTTTGCACGGCTCTTTGAGCAACTTCTAAAAAACAGAGTTATTAGATATGAAAAATACACAAAAGGAGGACTATATATTTATGTTCCTGTATCTGCAGAAAACTGGATAAAAGAGCATGTTTTAAAAATTACTATTATTTGATTTTTATAATTTTGTCTTGTGCAATTTTTTGCAAACTTGTTTTTTGTTCCTTCTTTAAACTTTTCCATTCTACTATTATTCCCTTGCAGCCGAGAGTACGTTCCTGTGCTAGCAGAATCATTCTCTCGAAGTTGCCGATTTCTAGTGCATATTTAGGAATAATGTGACCTATATTGTAGCCTTTTTCTGTACAGTAAACAGTAAATATACGCGCATAATGCGGACCGCCAACACCAATGTAGCCTTCGAGTTTATTTTCTGCGTACTTTTTCAGCGCAGCATTAACTGCTCTTGCAGCTACTTGCTGCGCTCTTTTATCGTTCCATTCCTTGCTCGTGGAACCAATTTCTACGAATGTTACCGGAACATCTAGTGTTGGACCATGATGCGTAGCTTCGAAAACTACATCGTAATAATTCTTTATTCCTGCTAGACTTGTATGTAGGTCAAGCTCTCTCAAAATTAGCGAATTGAGTAAAGGATCACAGTAGCTTACTTTTTCTTTTTCTCCTCCTAGCCTGTTTTCTTTTGTCCAGTTACCAGGAGAATGCACAGTTAGCGCAGGAATCCCCTTACTTGAAGCATGCTTTGAGAGCACTATTAATCTTTCATCTTTAGCAAAGTTATCTTGAGACAAAAATAGCGGATTTTCGTCGATTAATACCATCTCTGCATCTATGTCTAGACAAAATTCTAATTCAGTGAACATTCCCTTAGCTGCTGGATCTTGCTTCCAAGCTAGGATTAGCCAGCGCATTTTCTAGACTCACTGTTATACATGGAGCGTTTTCTGCAAATTTAACAGGCCTAGTTAATTTAAAGCCTAGCTTCTCAAGATACTGGAGTAGCTGCTTTGCGCTGGTCCATTTACCGTCTAGGTTGTGCAGTTCCATTACAATTAATCTAACTTTTTTCTTGAACAAATTTTCATCTAAGTTCTTGAATATCAAATACTCGGCCCCTTCGATGTCAATTTTTAGAACATCTATTTTATCAACCATTCTTAAAATGCTGTTCAACGAAATTGTTTTTACAGTATATTTATTAACTTTAATATTAAATTTATTGTGAATGTTAGTTCCATGATAGCTTCCTAGCCAAGTTTCATAAATGCTAGAGCAACCGCTAAATGTATCATAAAATTCAATCTCTTC